>CAZDAH010000005.1:11398-23797 GCA_964503405.1 uncultured Ignavibacteria bacterium | reverse complement strand
GCGCCACGGTCGAAAAAGGAAGGCCGGAGTTTGCCCGCTGTCGGGCAATCGCCGATATGAACGAACCCGGCTCCACGGCCAAAATCATGCCTCTGGTGACAGTGTTTCAATACGGCATTTTCGAACCGGACGATATCATAAACGTAGAAGGAGGCAGGTTCAGCATCGGCCGGCGGGTTATCCGGGACGATCATCCCTATGATTTTCTGCGCTGCGACGAGGTCGGAATTTACTCGTCGAATATCGGCGTGTCCAAAATGGGCATGGCCGCAGGAAGCGATCTGATTTACAGGACCCTGGTTCAATTCGGTTTCGGCGAGAGGACGGGAATAGATTTTCCGGGCGAATCGGCCGGTGTCTTGCGCGATCCGTCGGAATGGAACGATCACCTGCTCGCGAATATCTGCTTCGGATACGGAATTACGGCGACCGGCATTCAACTGGCCGCGGCTTATGGCGTAATCGCCGGGGAAGGCGAATTGAAAAAACCGTTCTTCGTCGCGAAGATGAGTTCCTCCGACGGCAGTGAGACGATTCTAAATTCCACTCGTGTGGTGAGAAGGGTACTTGATCGGCCCACCATCGAGATCATGGATAAAATCCTGAGGGAAGTTGTGATCACGGGAACGGCCAGGAAAGCCGACGATGAGTTCTTGCTTTTATCGGGCAAAACCGGAACAGCGCTTCGAACTTTCAAAGATAGAAAAGGGTATGACAGGTCGCGGAGCCTGGCGTCGTTTGCCGGTTATTTCCCTGCCTCGAATCCGAAAGTTGTGGGGATAATAATGTTCGACGAGCCCAAAAGCAGCATCTATGGCGGCGAGGTGGCGGCGCCCGTATTCAGGAAGACGGCCGTGCGTTACGGTAGCCTGCCGCGAAATCACGAAATGCTCAATCCTCCGTCGATGCGCTTCAAGAGCGTTACTCTGGCTGTCAACGCGGCTGCCGGCGGGAACGGGATCAAAGCAAATTTCAGGCCGATAGAAAAAGAAGTCGTTTTCGAGCCTCTCGATCCATCGGTGCTCCCCGATTTCGTTGGAGTGACGATGAGGGAAGCCATGAACGAGGCCAGAACCCTTGGATTGACCTACAAAGTTCGCGGCAGCGGCGTTGTGAAAACACAATCTCCCTCGCCCGGAGCGCCCATCGGAAAAGTCGAATCGTTGGAGCTGGTTGGCGACTTATGATGAACTTTATGGTATTGAACAACGAAAGAAAACGCGGTCGGAAATTCTCCCTGGAAAATCTCTTCCGTGGAATCGACATTGAATTCCCGTCGGAATCTGTGAATATCGAAATCAGCGGTGTCACCGACGACTCCAGGGAAATCAAAGTCGGGGATCTTTTCGTAGCGGTTCCGGGTCATCAAACCGACGGCCGCAAATACATCTCCGAGGCATCGTCGATGGGTGCGGCTGCAGTACTAACGTCGCCGGGGAATAATATTCACGCCGAAATCCCGGTTTTCGTCTCGAAAAACATCAGGCGCGATGTCGCGGTGATCGCCGACCGCTTCTTCGATCATCCGTCGGGCAAATTGACCGTATCGGGTATCACCGGTACCAACGGTAAGACGACCACGGCCTTCCTGCTGGCCGGCATTTTCGGCTCGTCGGGCATAAATTGGGGAAAGATCGGAACGGTCGGTTACTATATGGGGACCCGGGTGATTTCGGCGGGAAACACGACCCCGGGAATAATCAACATTCAAAGATACCTGGCCGAAATGTTCGATAAGGGTCTTGGCGGCTGCGCCATGGAGGTGTCATCGCACGCTCTCGATCAGGACAGAGCGCTGGGGGTGAAATTCGCGTCGGCCACGTTCACGAACTTAAGCCAGGATCATCTCGACTATCATAATGACATGGAAGGTTATTTCGAATCAAAGGCACGTTTATTCGCCGACGTCCCACTTGCGGCTATCAATATCGACGATCCTTATGGAAAGAGGCTGACTGAACGAGTATCGGGGAGAATAATTACATTCGGGGCGGGGGAAGCGGCAGATTTCCGCTATGACTTTGAGCAAATGAGCATCAATGGCTCGGTACTCAAATTCGAATACGACGGGATGAAATCGAAATTCAAGTTTCCGCTGCCCGGCATATTCAACCATCAGAACGCCGCAGCCGCAGCCGCTACCGCCGTCGGACTCGGATTGCCGATCGAGAAAGCGGTTGACGGTCTGAAATCCGCCGGGGCCGTGCCCGGCAGATTGCAGCCGATCATCATGGGTCAGCCATTCGCTGTCTTTGTCGATTACGCCCACACCCCGGACGCCCTCGAGAAGCTGCTCGCCTGTCTTCGCGAATTCAAGCCAAACAGGCTTCATATTGTCTTCGGATGCGGCGGGGATCGCGATAGGAAAAAACGTCCCCTTATGGGAAAAGTGACCTCGACCCTGGCCGACCACGTCTACCTTACCTCGGATAATCCCAGAACCGAGGACCCGAATGTTATAATCGAGGAAACTTTGAGAGGAATCGCCGAACGCAAAAAATGCCTTGTTATCGAAGATCGAACCATGGCCATAAAAACGGCCGTGTCGCGGCTCTCGTCCGGCGATATTCTCGTGATTGCCGGCAAAGGTCATGAGAATTACCAGGTAATCGGCACTGTAAAAAAATATTATTCCGACTTCGAAGTTGCCATATCAGAATTGCGGAAACAGGGGTATGGAAACGGCGATTAAAGACGCGAAAACGATGTTTACCTTAGGGGAGATAAGCGAGATCCTCGGTTCCGTCATGGAGGGGGACCCGGAATCCCGGCTTACTCCCCTTATGGGTATCGAGATAGACGGCAGGCGAACCCGGACAGGGTATCTTTTTGTGGCTGTAGCCGGCGAGAAGCGCGACGGCCACGACTATGTGGAACAGGCGTTCTCCAACGGCGCCGCCGCCGCCGTGGTATCGCGAGAACAGGCGGCCCGTCGCGGATGGCTGGGGAGCAGATATATAGAGACCGACGATACCGTATTCGCCCTGGGGGAGCTGGCTCGATCTTTTCGACGTAAATTCGATTTGAAGGTTGTCGCGGTGACGGGATCCAACGGAAAAACCACAGTAAAAAACCTGATATATGAAATTATGTCAATCGAAGGCCCGGCCCTGAAATCTGCAATGAACTTCAATAATTTCTTCGGCCTGCCTCTTTCGATATTCAAAATAACGGACAGCCACAAGGCGGCCGTATTCGAACTGGGCATGAGCGCGGCCGGTGAGATTTCGAGGCTCTCTCGAATAGCTTCGCCCGACATCGCGGTAATAACCAACGTGGGCCCGGCGCATCTTGAATTTTTCGAAAACGTCGAGCGCATTGCCGACGCCAAGCTGGAGATAACGGACGGAATGCGGGCGGACTGCGCGCTGATCATCAACGGAGACGACAGGCTGCTTCGCCGCAAGATCGACCGGCATATCGAAACGGTCACATTCGGCCTCGACGGCAAAAATGACGTATATCCACGGGAACTCGAATTCGACGATCAGCAGCGTCCCTCGTTCAAAATCAATGGAGTTAAGTTCAGAATGAACCTGCCCGGCGTCCATAATCTGTATAACGCCCTTGCGGCCATAGCGGTCGCTGAAAAACTCGGAATCGATACCCGGAAATACGCCGACACGCTGCGAGATTACGTATCCACTGATATGCGCACTCAGATCGTCGCCAGGGCCGGCATTACATATATAATTGATTGCTACAACGCAAACCCCGTTTCCATGAAATACGCGCTGGACACGCTGGCCGGCATGAATTGCGCGGGACGACGGATTGCGGTGCTCGGAGACATGCTCGAGCTGGGCCCGAGATCCCGGGAATATCACCTGGAAACCGGGGAATACGCCCGGGAAAAGGGAATCGACGGCTTGTTTTGCTGTGGCGAATTCTCCGCGGGAATAGCCCGGGGATTCGGCGAAAACGCGATTTTTATGAATTCAAAATCTGAATTGGCCGACCGGCTGCGCGAATTCCTCAGATCGGGCGACCTGGTCCTTCTCAAGGCGTCGAGAGGTATGGCCATGGAGGAAATCGTGAAGAATCTGCTGGGATCTGTATAATGTTATATCATCTTCTTTATCCACTCAGCAAATATTTCTCCGGCTTAAACATTTTTCAATATATAACTTTTCGAACCGCATACGCCATGGTCACGGCCATGCTCATAAGTTTCATTTTCGGAAATTTCTTTATAAAGCTGCTGAAAAAATACCAGGTGAAGGAGAAGATCAGGGATGACGGCCCGGCAAGCCATCTTTCCAAGGAAGGAACCCCCACTATGGGGGGATTGATGATCTTGCTCTCGCTCATCGTGCCCACGCTTCTCTGGGCCGACCTGACCAATTATTATATCAGGCTCATTCTGCTCGTCACGGCCTGGATGGGCGGGCTGGGATTCATGGACGATTACCTGAAGGCCAAACGCAAACAGAGAAGGGGAATGGTAGCCCGGAAGAAATTTGTCGGGCAGGTCCTGCTCGGATTGATTTTCGGCGCATTGCTCTATTTTATTCCGCCCGATCCAAATTTCGGGACCTCCACGGATCTCCCGTTTTTCAAGGGGTATTTCCTCGAATTCGGTCTGTTTTATATACCGTTTGTCGTTTTGGTGCTCACGGGCGCTTCCAACGCCGTTAATCTCGCCGATGGCCTCGACGGCCTGGCCATCGGGCTGGTGGGCATATGCGCCATCGCCTTCGCGGGTATGAGTTATCTCACGGGGCGCGTCGATTTTTCGGAGTATCTCAATATCAGGTACCTCAAGGGAGCTGGAGAATTGACCGTATATTGCGGCGCGCTGATCGGTTCGTGTCTCGTATTAATCTTGTTCAATTCCAACCCGGCCCGGGTATTTATGGGCGATACCGGGGCGCTCGCGTTGGGAGGTGTCTTGGGAGGACTGGCGCTCCTGATAAAAAAGGAAATTCTCCTTGTCATCGTGGGCGGCGTTTTCGTCATGGAAGCCGCCTCGGTGATCATACAGGTGCTCTACTATAAGGCCACCCGACGACGGGTATTCAGAATGGCGCCGCTGCATCATCATTTCGAATTAAAAGGCTGGCCCGAACAACAAGTGGTTGTCAGATTCTGGATCATAGGAATCATCTTCGCCCTGGTTACGCTGAGCACCCTGAAGATCAGATAAGATGGCTGTAAATTTGAAAAATAAAAAAATCACGATTATCGGCGCCGGGCGATCCGGCATTGCCTCGGCCATGGTCGCCGTATCATTGGGGGCCCTGCCCTTCGTCAGCGACAACGGTGATTATATAGAGGAAACGGCTTCTCGCTTGAAAAACGCCGGCATCGAATTCGAATTCGGCTCGCATTCTCACCGTATCTATGACTGCGATCTTTTGATAGTGAGCCCCGGAGTGCCCTCGGATTCCGAAACACTCCGCGTGGGCAGGTCCATCGGCCTTACCGTATGGCCAGAAGTGGAACTCGCATACAGAATATGCAAGGGCGCGATAATCGGGGTCACAGGTTCAAACGGCAAAACCACGACAACCACGCTGATAGGAGAAATTCTCCGGCGCGCTGGAAAAGAGGTTCGGGTCTGCGGGAATATCGGAAATCCCTTTATTGATAGCGCCGCCGATTTGTCATCCAACGGCTTCGCCGTCGTGGAATTATCGAGCTTCCAGCTTGAGATAATAGATAAATTAAGGCCGCGGGTGGCTGTGTTCTTGAATATCACTCCCGATCATCTCGATAGGCACGGCGATTTTGACACTTATTTTGCCGCCAAGACGCGAATATTCGAAAATCAGAAGCCCGACGATTTCGCCGTTGTCAATTACGACGACGAAAAACTGCGGGCGCTGGAGAGGCGAATAGGCTCGAAAATAAAATGGTTTTCCACGTCGCGGGAATTGCCCGACGGCGTGACCGGCCGACCCGGCGGCGAGATTGACGCATTCGGAGATCGCGTGATCGGCTCGGATGAATTGAAGATCAAAGGCGTGCACAACCTCTCGAACGCCTGCGCTGCTGCCGCTGCCGTTTTAAGCGTTGGAGCGAAAGTCCAGAATGTCGCGGAGACTTTAAGAATCTTCCCCGGAGTGGAGCACCGTCTGGAACCGGTTCGGCTCATCGGAGGGGTGAGCTTCATAAACGATTCCAAAGGGACTAATGTCGATTCCGTAAGGTGGGCATTGATGGCGGTCTCCGCCCCGGTCATATTGATTGCCGGGGGGAAGGACAAGGACGGCGATTTTTCCGCATTGAACGCGCTAATCGCCGTGAAAACGAAAGCGGTAATTCTGATCGGACGCGCGGCCGCGAAAATAAGCAAAGAATGGGGACATCTGACCGAGTGCCGGTACGCCTCCGACATGGAGGAGGCTGTCAACATGGCCTTCGCCATCGCTTCGGTTGGCGATACTGTATTGCTATCCCCCGGCTGCGCCTCGTTCGACATGTACGATAATTTCGAACATCGAGGGCGCGTTTTCAAAGCCGCTGTGGCTAAACTGAATTCAAGCGGAGTCGCCGGATGAGAACATTCGTCGAGGAAAATCCGCATAAACTTATCCTCTTGGTGGCCATGGCCCTGATGACTTTGGGACTGATATTCATCTATTCGGCCTCCGGTCCCTTCTCCAGATTCCTCAACCCCCCGAAGCCAACCTGGCATTTTCTGCTCAAACAAAGCATCTGGGCAGTGATAGCCGCTGCCACAATGTTCGCGGCCTACCGCATGAATTACAGACTGTTTGTCAGGCTCTCGCCGCTGTTGATGATCCTGTCGTTGATAGCCCTGATCATCGTCTTTCCGTTATCCGGCGCGAAGATCAAGAGATGGATAAATATCGCCGGGTTTACACTGCAGCCTTCGGAGTTCTACAAGATCGCTGTCGTGGCCTTTATCGCCAGGATATCGTCCAAGCGTTCCCCTTCCAAAGTCGGAATGAGGAAGTTCGCGCTGCCGCTGGGGCTCATCCTGTTAGGAGTGGCGCTGATTCTACGGGAACCCGATCTGGGCACGACGGCATTGATTCTTTTCGTTATCATAATCCTGCTGTTCTTATCGGGATTTCCCAAACGATACCTGTTGTTGCTCGGGGCGGCCGGCTTGATAGTGGGATTGCTCCTGGTTTACGGCATCGGTTACGAAAAAGACAGGATCAACGCTTACCGGATTACTTTGGAGGACCCATTTCATCCCGATGCCAGCTACCAGACGCGTCAATCGCTGGTAAGTCTCGGATCGGGAGGGCTGTTCGGCAAAGGATTGGCCAATGGCGGCCAAAAACATCTTTTCCTGCCGGCCCGTCATACCGATTTCATTCTGGCAGCCGCGGCAGAGGAAGGGGGCCTGCTGGTCGTCTCGCTTATCTTCTCCCTATTCGGCCTGCTTGCCTGGGGAGGATATAAGATCGCTGATTTCACAGTTGATATCGACGCGGCCATACTTGCCTGGGGCCTGACACTGATGATTACAATGCAGGCAATCGTGAATATCGGAGTAGCCCTCGGTCTATTGCCCATTACCGGTATGACTCTGCCGTTCCTGAGCTACGGGGGATCGTCGCTGGTGATCTGCGCGGCCTCCGTGGGAATCATAGCGTCGATAGCCCGCAGGGCCAAATCGCCGCGAGGCTATTTTAAACGAGTGCGGGCGATGAATGACAGGTTCTGATACTATTAGAGTCCTTTTCGCTGGGGGAGGAACGGCCGGGCATCTCATGCCGGCCCTCAATATCGCCGAGGAGATGGTCAGCATCAAGGCAAATGTCAGACCGATGTTCGTGGGCAAAAAAGCGGGAATCGAACGCGATATTGTCGGCCGCCACGGTTTTCCTGCCGAAGAGATCGATGTCGTTCCCATGCGGAGAACCCCGCTGGGAATACTGAAATTCATGCTTCGATGGAATGCCGGCGGCAAACAGGCCGCCGGGCTCATATCGGAATTCAATCCCGTGGCGGTTATCGGAACCGGTGGATATGTCTGCGCCCCGGTGGTAAGGGCGGCCCATAAGATGAAAAAGAAGATCTTTCTGCAGGAGCAGAATAGTCTGCCGGGCCTGGCCTTGAGAAGCGTCGCCCGATACGCCGAATTGATCTTCCTGGCGTATGATTCCTCCGCCAGATTCTTCGCAAGCGAAAAGTGTCGTCAGGTGGGCAATCCGGTCCGCTCCGACTTAAGGCACAGAGACCGCGAGATCTCGAAGCGAAAATTCGGACTCGATCCGTCAAGAAAGACTCTCCTGATTCTGGGAGGAAGCTCCGGTTCCTCCAGCCTAAACCAGGCCGCGGCCGGGCACGTGGCGCGGCTGATTCCGGAAGGCTGGCAGATTCTCTGGCAAACAGGCAGCCGCGATTTCGGCAGGATCTATGAGAAATGGTCGGGGAGTTTCAACGGAGCTATATTCCCGTTTATCGACGATATGCCGTCCGCTTACGCCGCCTCCGACCTGGCCCTTTCCAGGGCGGGAGCCATGGCGCTGTCGGAAATTATCGCGGTCGGGCTACCCTCTGTTCTGGTTCCATACCCTCATGCCACCGGGGATCATCAGACCCTAAATGCCCTGAGTCTGGAAATCGAAGGAGCCGCCGTTATCGTGCCGGAAGCGAACATCGATTCGAGATTAGGCTCGGTATTAACCGGACTTTTCGTGAACGACGCCCAAAGGGATGAGATGAGAAAAGCGGCTCTGGCTGTGAGCAAGCCCGACGCGGCCAGGGTTATTGCAGAGACAATACTGGAACGGATATGAAATTCAAGCGAATAAAAAAGCTTCACTTCGTGGGAATAGGCGGTGTCGGCATGTGCGGAATCGCCGAGGTTCTGCATAACAGCGGTTATCGGATTTCCGGCTCCGATCTGAACGCCACTGATACGACTTCGCACCTGGAAAGCCTCGGAATCGGCATTGAGTACTTCCATGACGGCAAGAATGTGATCGACACCGACGTCGTAGTCACCTCCTCGGCTGTCGGCGACGATAACCTCGAAGTGATAGAGGCGCATCGCAGAAAGATACCAGTGATCAGGCGGGCGGAGATGCTGGCCGAGCTTATGAGGATGAAAATATCGGTCGCGGTCGCCGGAACCCACGGAAAAACCACCACGACTTCGCTGATAGGGCACTTGTTAAAAGAGGGGGGATTGGATCCTACTGTCATTGTGGGGGGACGGGTTCTCGGCGTCGGCTCTAACGCTTATCTGGGCAAAGGCGACTATCTTGTGGCCGAAGCTGACGAATTCGATCGCTCCATATCGAAGTTTTACCCGATTATCGCCGTGATCACCAGCCTCGAGCCGGAGCATATGGAATGTTACCGCGATTACGAGGATCTGGAGGATAATTTCGCGCAATTCGGAAATCGCGTACCTTTTTTTGGAAGCGCGATATTATGCGCCGACGATCCCGGAGTAAGAAAAATAGAACCGCGTATAACGAGACCGGTGATTACTTATGGAATCGATAATAACGCTGATTTCTCGGCGAGAGATATCGTTTACCGGCCCGAATTTACTTCGTTCGTCTTATTTCACAAAGGCCGGCGGGTCGCCGCGGGCAGATCGCCTCTGCATGGAAAACACAACATGAGAAATCTGCTGGCCGCCATCGCGGTCGCCCACGACCTCGAACTGCCGTTGGAAAAAGTCCTGCCGGCTGCCGCCACGTTCTCCGGCATCAGTCGCCGCCTCGAGCTCGTTGGCGCGTCCGGGGGGATACTTATTTATGACGACTACGCTCATCATCCCACCGAAATCAAGGCGACATTGGAAGGAGTGCGGGATATTTTCGACGGCCGCATCGTGGCGGTTTTTCAGCCGCATCTGTACAGCCGAACTCAAAAGTTTTACGACGATTTCGGGCAGGCTTTCTTTGACGCCGACCTGTTCGTTGCCCTCGACGTTTATCCGTCGAGAGAAAAACCGGTGAATGGAGTGACCGGACAACTGATCGCCGATTCCGCCGAAAAACACGGGCATAAGAAAGTGACTTATATCGAGGATAAAAACGAGATTCCCGAATTCCTGAAACGAATTCTAAAAGAGGGAGACCGGGTGATCTTCTTCGGCGCCGGCGATATTTACAAATATTCACGCAAGACACTGGAGCTTCTAAACGAATAATGTTGAAATTTTTTCTAAAGCTGGTACTATTAATAGTCGCGGTCGCCGCCGGGCGATTCGCCTATGAGAAAGCGATCGATCTGCCGCAATTCGACCTCAAGGGGATCGATCTGACGGGTAATTGCGATTTGTCCGAGGATTCGGTGACGGTCTTGAGCGGTTTGAGAATCGGCCAGTCGGTTTACAGACAAAACCTGAAATACGCGCTATCGTCGCTATCGTCCCATCCCGCCGTAATCGAATGTTCGGTGGATAGAGGCTTCGATTTCGACATTAATATCGAAATCGAGATGGCCGAGCCGGCCCTGCTCATCAAAGGCGACGGGCTCTATTGCCTCTCGCAAGAGGGAGTCGTATTGCCGTTTCGAAGCGATATTCCCGTGCTTCCTTTGATTTCGGGCAAGAAATTTACGCATATCCGGCCGAATGAACGATTGCGGGATTCCGATATCCTTCGCGCGCTGGATTTATACAGGACCATGATGAGAGTCTCGCCTGCTCTTTGCCTGCGATTATCCGAGATAAACTTCAGCTCCGGTTCTATGATCAAAGTCTATCTTTCTCCGAAGGGAACAATCGCTGTTCTGGATAAACGCAATTTTGTCGAATCGGTACAGAGAATGACCGTCCTGAACGACAGCGGGATGCTGAAAGGAAATGAGATCTTCGATCTTCGTTTCGGGACGATGGTGATCGAATCTTCCCTGGACAAAGGAATTCTTTAGATGGCCAAAGACGAGTTCATTACCGGCCTGGATATAGGCACCACGAAAATAGGTGTCGTGGTTGCTGAACCCCTCGAAGAGGGATCGTTCAGAATACTCGGAGTCGGCAACGCTCCCAGCGACGGCCTGAAAAGGGGGGTTATAGTCAGCCTCGAGGCCGCGGTCGAGTCGGTAAGGAAAGCCCTCGACGACGCCGAGCTTGTCACTGGCAAGAAGATAGAATCGTCGTACGTGAGCATCGCCGGTGATCACGTCAAGAGCATCAACAGCAGGGGCGTAGTGGCGGTCGGTAAGACCAGCACGGAAATCGTGCAGAGCGACGTTGAAAGGGCCATAGAAGCGGCCAAAACCGTAGCCATACCGTCCGATAGGGAGATCATTCACGTGCTGCCCCAGGAATTCGCCATCGACGAGCAACGAGGTATCAAAGACCCCATCGGTTTCTCCGGGGTCCGGCTCGAGGTCGACGTTCACATAGTAACGGGCTCGATCTCAGCCGCTCAAAACATTCTTCGCTGTGTGGAAAAGGCGGGAATCGAAGTGGATGAACTGGTCCTTGAGCCGCTGGCCTCGAGCTACGCGGTGCTCTCAAAAGACGAAATGGAATTAGGATGCGTTGTCATCGATCTGGGCGGCGGAACCACGAATCTCGCCGTCTATCATGACGGCGCCATCAAACATACGGCCGTGGTCGGGGTGGGCGGCAAAGATATTACCAGCGACCTGGCAATCGGATTACGCACGCCGCTGGAACATGCCGAGAGGCTGAAGTGCAACTACGGATCGGCGCTTTCGTCAATGGTCGACGCGTCCGAGATGGTAACTGTGCCGGGAGTGGCCGGACGGGAACCTCGGGACGTTTCCCGCTCAGTGCTGGCTTCTATCATAGAGCCGCGCGCCGAGGAGATATTTTCGCTGGTCGCCAGGGAACTGAAAAAGGGGCACCTGACCGAAATGATGGCGGCCGGTGTAATCCTGACCGGCGGCGGAGCGCAGATGGAAGGAATCCTGGAGTTGGCCGAACAGATATTCGATCTTCCGGCAAAACTCGGCACTCCCTTGCAATTCGCCAATAGCGAGGAAATAACGCCTGGCCCGGCCTTTTCGACGGGGATCGGGTTAATTCATTACGCCACGTCGCACACTGAGGGAATAGGACGAAAACTGCGGGTCGGCGGGATGACCAGGAAATTCGAAAAGATACGAAGGTGGTTCAACGAGTATTTCTGAGACTGCCCTGTTGGAGGGGAAAGAAACAGGAAGGAGAATTATGATATTCGAATACGATTTCAACGATCATAACGGGTCCAAGATCAAGGTGATCGGCGTCGGCGGTGCCGGGGGCAACGCTATCAACCGCATGATCAGCTCCGGATTCAACGGCGTCGAGTTTATCGCGGTAAATACCGATGCCCAGGCACTGGAGCAGTCTCGGGCCGACGTAAAGATCCAGATTGGGAAAAAATTGACACGTGGGCTTGGGGCGGGAGCCGACCCGGAAATCGGCAGAAAAGCGTACGAGGAAGATCCCGAACAGATCAGGCAGGCCATCGACGGCGCCAACATCGTATTCATCACCGG
>CAZDAH010000005.1:10907-11388 GCA_964503405.1 uncultured Ignavibacteria bacterium | reverse complement strand
GGCGCCGCTGATAGCCAGAGAAGCCCGGGCCCAGGGTGCCCTGACCATCGGTATTGTGACAAAACCGTTTCTCTTCGAGGGACATCAAAGAAACTCCAGAGCCCAGGCCGGCCTGTATCAGATGAAGGAGTTTGTCGACACCCTTATTGTCGTACCTAACGAACGTCTCCTTTCGCTGGTTGATAAAAGCACTCCGCTGAACGATGCCTTTTGGCGGGCCGACGAAATCCTGCTGTCGGCCGCAAGGGGGATATCGGACCTGATTCTGGTGCCGGGACTCGTCAACCTCGATTTCGCCGATATCCGCACGGTAATGATCGATGCCGGCGACGCCATCATGGGGACGGGGATATCGAACGGCGAAAACAAGGGCGAGGTCGCGGCAAGAATGGCCCTTCGTTCTCCGCTGCTGGAGGATATCACCATCGAGGGCGCCAGGGGAGTGCTGATCAATATCACTGGAAGTTCGTCGATGTCGCTG
>CAZDAH010000005.1:7772-10897 GCA_964503405.1 uncultured Ignavibacteria bacterium | reverse complement strand
GCTGCACGACGTGCGCATGGCCACCGAGACGGTACACGAGGCGGCCGGAAGCGGCGCGAATATAATCTTCGGAGCGGTCATCGATGAAATGTTGAGCGATAACGTATATGTAACCGTAATCGCCACGGGTTTCGGGAAACGTCAGGTCCCCGACGCTCACGGCGAAGAAATCGACCTGTTTGGATTCGATTTCGGCGACAGGAAAGGTAAAGCTCGCAAGATCCGACCCAAAAGGCCGATTCTGGACAAAGTCATATCTCCGAATTATATCGAGGAGGATCTGAAAATCCCCACCTTCATCCGCAATTCAGGGGAACTGAACAACTGATTTCCCAACAGCAAAGGCAGCCGGAGTCAACCCGGCTGACCCCTTTTGATCCTGTTGGTGGCGTTAATATGTTCCCTCAAGGTGTAAGAGAAGGCGTGGGTGCCGTCGCCCCGGGCTACGAAATAAAGATAATTCGCGTCAGACGGATTCACAGCCGCCTCCAACGATTCATATCCGGGATTCGATATGGGACCCGGGGGCAGTCCATAAACGCGATAAGTATTATAAGGCGAATCGTATTTCAGGTCTTTGCGCAGCAGGCGCCGGTCCAGCCCGCCCATGGCGTATATGACCGTAGGATCGCATTCGAGTCTCATTCTCTTTCTCAGACGGTTGAGGAATACCGACGCCACTAACGGCCGTTCGGAATCGACCATGGCCTCTTTCTCTATCAACGACGCCAGAGTGACGGCCTCCTGAAAAGTCAGCCCGAGCCTGTTTGCCTTGACCTCGAACGAGTCCGGCAAAGAGGAAAAGAAGTAGCCGGTCATCTTGCCCACAACCTTGTCGGCGTTTTCCTCATAAAAGAAATTATAAGTATTTGGAGCGAGATATCCTTCCAGGTTGTCAGCCTCTATTCCCAGCGAATCGAGAATGGAGGTTTCCCCGGTCTCGTTTTCGAAATCATCGATATCGAGCCCGATGGTTGTCTGCAGTATTCGCCCGATCTCCATCAGTGTATACCCCTCCGGTATGGTCACGTTGTACGGGGTCGCTTCTCCCCGGCTGACGATGCCCATTATGTCGGATATGGAGTATGACGGTTTCACGGCGTATCGACCGGTTTTCATTTTCGACGCGTTGCCGAATAAGGTACCGAATACAACGAAACTCGTTTTGGAGGTAATTGCGCCGAGCCTGGTCAGATTGTCTGCGATCTCGCCAAGCGATTCCCCGCGTTTGACGATCAGGTACCGAGTTTCATCACCAAAATCATCGCCGGGATGAGGAATATGGTAAAAGTATGTGTATATTGAAACAACCGCTATTATGAATACCAGTGAAGCCGCCAGGTTTGCTTTGAAAGTATTGTACATTGCGATCTCATTGCCTCTCAATGTTGCGCGTCGAGATAGGTCTGAAGAATGTTAACCGCAGCCATTATGTCGATCGTTCCCTTGTCCTTTCCTCTCTTTTTCCCGGTCTCCCGCAATTGTCTCAAGGCCTGGTCAGTGGTCAGCCGTTCGTCCTCGAATACCACCCTGACCCCCAACCCCTTCTTAATAATTTCGGCCAAACGGCGAGCCAGTTTAGCCGCGTCACCCTCCGTTCCGTTCATATTGACCGGCAATCCCATCACCACAAGACCTATAGCTTCTTCCGCGACCATCGCTTTTAGCCGCCTTATGAGATCATAGTTGCTCTTGTATGCGATAACGCCCAGCCCGGAGGCTACGGGAAGGCCGGAATGGGCGATGGCGACCCCAATACGTTTTTCCCCGGGATCTATTCCCAGGATGGCAAATCCGACAGACTCAGTCACGGGACGGAAGCGTACCTCGCTCTATGAGCTCCCTGAAATGGGCTATGGCCTCGCGATGCGCGCTGAACGCTATATTTGACGGGATCTCGCTCAGATCGAAATAAGCGGCCTCCGTGGCGTCGTCGCCCGGTTTGAGATCGCCGTCGATCCTGGCGCCAAGGTACAGAATCAGGACCACCGTCGTCCGGGGATCGTCGCCCGCTCTGTAATTCCAAAACGGCGCTTCGATCCTTATGTCCAGTCCCGTTTCCTCCTTTACTTCCCTGACGCAACACTCCTCCGGCGACTCGTCGAATTCTTGAAAGCCCGCGGGCAGGCCCCAGTCTCCCTTCTTGGGCGGATATTTCCGTCGTACGAGAAGCAGCCGCCCGTTTTCATGGATGATCGCGCCGGCGGCGGGCACCGGGTTTTTATACCAGATAAACCCGCAATCGGGGCAGTAACGCCGCTTGCGGCCGTCGAATTCCTTTTCGGACAATGCCGCGCTGCACCACGGACAAAAACTGAAATCACGGGCCTGTATGTAGCCGCCTTCGAATCCGCTCAATCGACTTTCGGTTCCTCCAGCTTCAGATACGTTACCTTGCCGAAATCCGAAAGATCGCCCTCTATCTGCGATGTATCTGCCAGGACCATAATGGTCATCGATTCCGGCTTCAAATACTTCTCCGCCACCCGCTCGATATCTCCGGGTGTGACCTTGCGGATATTATCCAGATAATTATTATAGTAGTCCGGCGGAAAACCGTCGAATTCCAGTTCCATCAGGCGATTGACTATCTCGCCGGGAGAATCGAACTGAAATATGAAATTGTTCACGTACGTGTCGCGCGCCGTCTCGAACTCGGCTTTTGATGGAAGTTCCTTCCTTATCCGATCGAATTCCTCTCTAAATATCTCAAGTACTCTGTGGGAGCTGCCTGTTTTGGTTTGGGAATAGGCATAGAACATGCCCAAGTCGCGGCTTCCGGTATCGAAAGATGATCTGACCGAATAGGCCAGCCCCTCGTCGGATCTTACCCGGGTGGTCAGCCTCGAAGTGAAACTTCCTCCGCCGAGGATGAAATTCATCAGGGAGACTCCGTATTTATCCGGATTATCCCGTTTAATCCCAAGATGACCGACCCGGATATTGGCCTGCGTGAGATCCTTATCTATCACGTAGACCCCCGGGTTGAACTTATGCTCTACGGTCGGTTCGGCTGGAATCGCGGTTTCGCCTTTTTCCCAGGGACCGAATATCCTCTCGATTTTCTCCAAAAGCCCTTCGGAATCGAAATCGCCGGCGAAAGCGATCATGATATTGTCGGGATG
>CAZDAH010000005.1:5353-7762 GCA_964503405.1 uncultured Ignavibacteria bacterium | reverse complement strand
GTTATAAACAAATATGATGTCAGGGCTTCCGAACTTAAACAGGATGATATTGTCGGGATGAAAATACCGCCGGTGGTATTTTACCAGGTCCTCGCGGCCTATTTTCCAGACATAATTCCACTCGAGAATCCTGCCATAGGGATGATCGCCGTAGATCAGATGCGAGAATTCCCTCGAAATAATCGATCCGGGATGATCGTTGCGCCGCCTGATCGATTCTTTAATTTGAGATTTCTCGAGCTCGATTTTGGCCGAATCGAACATCGGATATCTGAGAACTTCGTAGAGGATATTCAGGCCGGTGTCCAGATCGCCGGTCATAACCGACATCGACGCCGACCCCGATTCAAGACCTATCCAGCATTCCACGGACCCGGCGATGAATTCAAGCAGGGCATTCAGCGAGTCCGGCGAAAACGATCTCGTGCCTCCCGTTCTCATCACCTCGCCGGTAATTCCGGCGATCGCCATTCCCCCCCGCGGATCATAAATCGAGCCGGTCTTGATCAAGGCGTGAGCCGAGACCAGCGGAAGCTCATGGTCCTCCATCAGGTAGAGAATAAGACCGTTATCGAGTACTGTCCTGGTGACTTCCTTGCCCACTTCGGGCACGTCCCATTGGATATCCGGGTAATCCAGTGAGGCGATTGCTTTCGATCCCGGCGATTTCTTCTCCTGTGCGTGAAGCGGGAATACCCCGCTTATCAACGCTATTACCGCCGCTATTATGGAAGAATGCTTCATTTCACCACCGCCTGCTTTTCTTTTACCGTCCGAGTTGTCACTGCCTGTCCCTCGGGTGTATCCTTCTCCGGCTTTACCAGATAAGCCACCGTTCTATTTCCAGGATTGAGATACGCGGCCATCACCCGCTTTACGTCATCGCCAGTGACCGCCGCCCTTCTTTCTTTTAAGGTCAAAAGAAAACTCCAGTCGCCGACTTTAGCCTGCATATCGGTCAGCCTTCGGGCCAGGCCCATATTGGATTGAAGCCCGCGAATGTAATCGGCGTCGAGCTGGTTCCTCACTCTCTGAAGTTCCCATTCGCTCGGCCCTTCTTTCTGGAATTTGGCCAGCTCTTCGTATATCGCCTGCTCGACTTCCTCCACTGAATGAGGTGCTTTCAGAGTCGCAGATATCGTGAATACGTCGGGGTATCGCGTAAAACCGGCCCAGGCGCCGATCGACGATACCAGCTGCCGCTCTTCAACAAGGCGCCTGTAAAGCCTGCTGGTTCTGCCACCGGTTAGTACATCGGAAATAATGTCGAAAACCTCGAAATTGACGTCGCCGCCCGCCGGCATGTGATAGCCGATCATCAAGCTCGGTTCGGCATCGTATTCAACCGTCACTCGACGCTCTCCCTTTTGAGGCGGCTCTATAGTCGTTACGGGAGGCACCGGCTTTTCCGACCGCGGTATCCCGCCGAAATATCTGTCCATAATCTTCACGACGTCTTTGAACTTGACGTCGCCGACTATCGCTATGACTATATTGTTCGGAGAATAATATTGACGGAAAAACTCCTCGACCTTTTCCCGCAGGACCGTCTCCAGGTCCGACGACCATCCCACCACCGGCCAGCCGTACGGATGAGCTGTAAATGCCGCCGCGTTGAACTGCTCGTTTAGCTTACCGTTCGGGCTGTTATCGGTCCTGAGCCGGCGTTCCTCGTAGACCACGTCGCGCTCCGAATAAAACTCGCGCAATATTGGATTTGACAGTCGATCCGATTCGAGATAAGCCCAGAGCTCGAGCCGGTTTGACGGCAGAGAAACATAATACTGGGTCCCGTCGTTGCCGGTGGACGCGTTAAGGCCGGCCCCGCCGTGTTTCAGGTAGGTTTCCCAAAGTTCGTCTTTGACCACATATTGCTTCTGCTGTTCCTGCAATTCCGCGATCAATGCCCTCAGGGAATCGACCTTCTCGGTCCCGCCCCTATAGATCGGGTTCTTCGTTTCCATTATGGCGTCGGTCAGTTCATGCGCTAATTCGTCGATCCTTTCCATTATCGGGATCTCGGCCTCATAGTTCGTTGTCCCGATATTTTTCGTTCCCTTGAACAGCATATGCTCCAGCAAATGTGCCGAGCCGGTTATCCCCGGCCGCTCGTCCACGGAACCCGCCTTGAATCGCACAATGGCCGAAAAAGTCGGCGATAAATGTCGCTCCACCACGAGCAGTTCCAGGCCGTTGGAGAAAGTGTGCGTTTTGACATCGAGCTGAATTTCACCTTTCTTCGCCGGAACACTCAATGGAAAGGCGACGAGGATCAATATTGCCAGCGTCCTGATCATGTTTCACCTCCGCAGTGGCCGCGCCTGCGGCACGGCCGATTTTAGTGAAAATCAATTATAGTCAATTCGGACTATCAGTTCAACGGATTAATGAACCTAGCCGGTCAATATG
>CAZDAH010000005.1:0-5343 GCA_964503405.1 uncultured Ignavibacteria bacterium | reverse complement strand
CGCAAAATTAAGATCTCTTGACAAAAAGCCGCATTCCCCTTTTTTGCCCCTAATTATGAACATTCCTCTCCACGAAGAGCTCAATTCGAGGCAGATGCGACGGGTAATCTACGCCCTGGCGCTTCCCATCGTGGGAACTCACCTGCTTCTGCGCGGGGTGGGAATAGTAGATACTGCCATGGTGGGACACATCTCAGCCGAAGCGCAGGCGGCGGTGGGAATGGCCCAATGGATCCTCAACATGCTGCTGGCTATATTGCAGGCGGTCAACATAGGGGGAACAGTCCTGGTCGCCAAGTATACTGGCGCGGGGGACACGGACAACCGCAAGGCCTCAGCCGATACCGCCTTCTGGACCGGAATAATCTGCGCTGTCGTCATGGCCTTGGTGGGGGTCATCATAGTTCGGCCGATAACGGCGGCCATGGGGGCTGAAACTGCCCTGTCCGACAGGGTGAATTCATATATGATGATCCTTTGCCTATTTTTCGTGAGCAGGGGCACAATCGTAATCGTCAGCGGTATTTTTCAGGGATATGGGGATACCAAAACCCCGTTCCGGGTAATTGTCGGAGTCAATGCCGTTCACTTTCTCCTGGCTTTTCCGCTCACATTCGGCTATTTCGGATTTCCCCGCATGGAGATAAAGGGTGTCGCCCTGGCCACTGGCATCTCGGAATCCTTGGGGGCTCTGGCGCTGACATATCTTGCCGCGAGAAAAGACCTGCTTTGCTTCAAGTGCGTATCTTTGAAAACATTTAAAGATATTTTCCTGCTCGGTTTTCCAGTTTTCATAGAGAGATTATCTACCACCGTCATGCAAATGGCATATACCAGGCTCGTTCTGTTGACCTCGGTAGCCGCTTTCGCCGCTCATTCAGTAGGCATGATGATCGAAGCGGTATCTTTCCTGCCGGGATTCGGCTTTGCCCAGGCTGCCACCACCTTGGTCGGACAAAACCTCGGGGCCAAAGATCCGGAGAAGGCCCGAAAATTCAGCAACCAGGCGCTCTATATCGGGTTGGCGTTCATGGGGATGCTCGGACTTTCATTCTGGCTCTTTCCGATCTTGTGGATGAGGCTTTTTTCCAATGATCCTCAAGTCATCGACTACGGGGTGCTATTCTGCAAGTTCGCGGCGGTAATTCAGATCCCGCTGGCCTTTTCCATGATTCTGTCCGGCTCGCTGCGAGGGGCCGGGCAGACCCGCTGGGTCATGTACTCGTCGCTGATCGGAGCCTGGGCGGTCAGGATCCCGGTGGCGTACGTTCTGCAGGAGTTCTTCGGGCTGGGGATATTCTATATCTGGCTGGCCATGCCCCTGGACTGGGGGGCCAGGTCAATACTCATGTATATAAAATACTCCGGACCCAAATGGAGCGGCAGGGTCGATTGAGCGTCTGAGCCAAATATCCCGATCATTTCAAGCCTAAATATAGCAACTTTATATGCCGATAAAGATTCCGGAGGTTTTTATGAGTACCCGTAAGATCCTTATTGTCGATGACAACCCCAATATGTCCAATCTCCTCTCCGACATCCTGGAAATCTTCGATTACGAAGGCTCTCACGCCGAGAACGGCAAAGACGCTCTGGACAGGCTCCGTCAGTCCGATTATGACATGGTCTTCACAGATTTGCGCATGCCCCAGATGGACGGCTACGATCTGCTCGAGGCCATCAAGAACGAGCATCCGACCATGCCCGTGGTAGTAGTCACAGGTTAAGCCACCGGCGACGCCCGCGAGACTGAGCTGTCGCGGAAGGCCGATGGTTTCCTGCACAAACCGTTCAAGGTCGATGAGATCGAATCGATCCTCTCCAACCTGCTGGGCATGGCAGGGTGATAGTCTCGCATTTGTACTGTGGTGGTAATAAAGATAATACCTCAAGTATAATACTTACCCAGGATTGACATTACCCTACCATCTTCTTATCTTTCATTCATGGATAAAATGGATACGCGAATTGCTGCGGCTGTGGAAAAATATGCACTCATCGAACACGGCGACTCGGTGCTGGTCGCCCTTTCCGGCGGTCCCGATTCGGTCGCCCTTCTTTATCTCTTATATAGAGCTAAAACTAAATATAACATTGCCTTAGCGGCGGCTCATCTCGACCACCGGATGCGAACCGACTCGACGGTCGATAGAGAATTCTGTCGCAAATTATGCAAGATTCTCAAAATCAGATTCCACTCGAAAAAAGCAAATATCCCGGCGATTTCTTCACGGGAAAAAATCTCTCCCGAAGTAGCTGGTCGCAAGGCTCGATACGAATATTTAGAGCGTCTGGCCAAAGATCACGGTTACGACAAGATTGCCACCGGTCATACCGCCGACGACAACGCCGAAACCGTAATCTTCAATCTGGCCCGCGGCTCGGGCCTGGTCGGGCTGGCCGGAATCCCGGCAAGAAGGGGAAAGATCATCCGGCCCCTGCTTGAGATCCCCAAAAAGGAGATTCTGGCCTGGTTGAGGGACAACTCAATCGCATATAAATTAGATCCGTCGAACCGTTCTTTGAAACATGCCCGCAACAGAATCCGTCATAAAATCATGCCGCATCTGGAACGTTTGAATCCGGCATCTGTAAACAACATCCTGAGATTCTCCCGAATTCTGGCCGAGGAGATTGAATTAATCGATGATTTGACGGTATCGGCCTATGAGAAATCGCTCGTCGAACGAGATGAGAATAAAATAGTTCTTGATTTGGCGAAAATTAAAAGTTATGATCGAAAACTGGGGAAAAAAGTGGTGATGGTGGCTTTCCGGGACCTCAGCGACAGCCGTTACAATCCGTCATTCGATGTAATTTCCGGGGCGGAAACGGTCCTGGATGGGGCCGGCGGGGGAAAATCTCAGCTTGGCGGCGGAATCTGGGCGGAGAAATCGAAACATCACATCTCCTTATTCCGGCCGTTCGAAAGCAAAGAATCTTTGCGGTTGAATATCCCCGGAACGACAAGGGTGCCGTCTTCGGATCTTTTTCTGAAAACCGAGGTTCTAAATAGAGCGGGGATAGTACGGCTGAAAATCGAACCCGAAAAGGCCCTTCTGGATAAGGCGTTGATTTCGAATGGGATGATTCGGTTCTGGGAAAACGGCGACAAGATCAGGCCGCTGGGAATGAAAGGACGACGGCTTCTCTCCGATATCTTCTCCGAACGCGGAATCCCGTCGTACAAACGGCGGCAGATTCCCCTGCTGGTATCCGATGGGCGGATCGCCTGGATCGCCGGTATTATGATCTCCGATGATTTCAAGGTGGGGAAAGAAACGAAGAAAGTGCTGAGTGTGGAGTTATGCGGACAATCATAGCCGAAAAACGACTGCAATTGAAAATCAAGTCGATGGGAAGGAAGATCGCCGCCGATTATGACGGCAAAATCCCGGTATTCATCGGCGTTTTGAAGGGCAGTTTCATGTTCATGGCCGATCTGATCAGGGCCGCCGCCATCGATTGCGAGATCGATTTCATGAGCGTTGCCTCCTACGGGCAAAGCAGGAGAGGCGCGGGAATCGTCCGCCTGCAAAAAGATATCAACATTAACATAAGGGATCGTCACGTGCTCATTGTCGAGGACATTATAGACAGCGGTTTGACCGCGAACTATCTTCGTCAGTATCTCCAGCTTCGTCAGCCGGCCACCATAGAATTTATCACTCTTCTCGACAAAAACGGGGCACGAAAAGAGAACATAGACATAAAATATGTGGGGTTCGAGATACCTGATATTTTCGCGGTGGGGTATGGATTGGATTACGACGAAAGACACAGGCAACTTCCATTTATCGCCAAGGATTGAGAAATGAGAGATTTCCTCGATGATAATCAAAACGATAACAACTTAAACAGGCGGCAGGACGGCCCTCGCCGGGAACCGCCCAAAGATGGCCCGCCGGGAGGAGGTCCGGGTTTCAACTGGCAGCGCACGGCCAAGACCATGGCCATCTGGGCGATCATTATCCTGCTGGCCTTCTGGGCCTTCAATTACTATTTCGGCCCTGGAAAAGATACGGTGGAGATTTCCTATACCGAGCTTCTCAACCAGGTCAAAAACGGGAATGTCAAGAATATCATTTTCGAGGACCGCAAAGTAACGGGCGATTTTAAAGCCGATTTTACCAAAGTCATTCATAACCAGGAAGTCACCGGAACCGGATTTGTAAGCATGATTCCGTTTACCGGCGACGAGAAGCTCCTTGCCCTGCTGCAGGAAAACGATGTGCTGATCGAAGCTAAAGGCAGCTCCAACTGGGGCAACCTCCTGATTTATGCCCTTCCCTGGATTTTCTTGATATTCTTCTGGCTATTCATGATCAGACAAATGCAGGGAGGCGGGCCGAAAGGAATCTTCTCCTTCGGCAAATCCAAAGCGAAACTGCTTACCGGTTCCAAACCTAAAGCCACTTTCGCCGATGTGGCCGGCTGCGATGAAGCCAAGCAGGAACTCGAGGAAGTTATTGATTTCTTGAGAGACCCCGGCAAATTTCAGAAACTCGGCGGTAAGATCCCCAAGGGCGCTCTTCTCCTGGGCGCTCCGGGGACAGGCAAGACTCTCCTGGCCAGAGCCGTGGCTGGCGAAGCTGGAGTGCCGTTTTTCTCCATGTCCGGTTCAGATTTCGTGGAGATGTTTGTGGGGGTGGGCGCCTCGCGTGTGCGCGACCTGTTCGATCAGGGCAAGCGAAACGCCCCATGTATTATTTTCATCGACGAGATCGACGCCGTGGGGCGGCATCGCGGAGCGGGTCTGGGCGGCGGCCACGACGAGCGCGAGCAGACGTTGAACCAGCTTCTGGTGGAGATGGACGGTTTTGAATCGAACGAGGGGGTAATACTTGTTGCCGCCACCAACCGTCCCGACGTGCTCGACCCGGCCCTGCTGCGCCCGGGACGATTCGATCGTCAGATAGTGGTCGATATCCCCGACGTCAAGGGACGCGAGGGGATACTCAAAGTACACGCCAAGAAGATCAAGACCGGTGACGATGTCGATTTGAAGGTCCTGGCCCGCGGCACGCCTGGCATGTCGGGCGCGGATCTGGCCAACCTGGTAAACGAGGCCGCTCTCCTGGCTGCTCGTAAGGACGGAACAGCTGTCAATATGCGGGATTTCGAGGAGGCCAAAGACAAAGTGATGATGGGCACCGAGCGCAGATCGCTGGTTATCTCTCCGGAGGAGAAAAAGACCACCGCCTATCATGAGGCGGGCCACGCCCTGGTGGCCAAGCTGATTCCCGGTTCCGATCCGGTTCATAAGGTGACCATCATACCCCGGGGAATGGCTCTTGGGCTGACACACTACCTGCCCATCGATGAGCGTCACACGTTGTCGAA
>CAZDAH010000004.1:50695-60741 GCA_964503405.1 uncultured Ignavibacteria bacterium | reverse complement strand
CCGCGGCCCAGGGTGGGACGCGAGCAGCGAAAGAGCTTCGTTTGGGACAGCAATTTCTCGTTCAAATTTGAACCGGGTTTGATGACCAGTATGATCGACGTGCTTCCATTTGTCGAGACCGATACGAGATCGTCGCTGGATTTCTCCGGGGAAATCGCCCAGAGCATTCCCAATCCCAATATCAGGAACCAGGCATTCATCGACGATTTCGAGGGGACCAGGAATTTCACCGACCTGACCACGCGCCGGGGAATCTGGACTTCTTGTTCTCCTCCTCTCGATTCGGCAATGCAACCGGTCAGTCTTGACAACAAGACCGGCATCTGGTGGTACAATCCCTATAATCCGGTGGCAATAACTGACGTCTGGCCCGATCGCGACGTCAAGACGCAGGACAACAGACTCGACGTTCTGGATATCAGGTTCTTCCCCGATACGGAGTCCGCCAGTCCCGAATCGACCTGGGCCGGAATCGTGCGTTCGCTCTACACGGGCATGTCCGATCAGAGCCTCTCCAAGTTCATAGAATTCTGGTATTTGCCCGACGCAACGGTTCAGTCCGGCGCGCCGACGATGCACATAAACCTCGGTTTGATTTCCGAGGATCTCAACGACGACGGGTTTCTTGATACCGAGGACGCCGACAACAATAATGTTTTCCTGCCCGAGGAAGATACCGGACTGGACCGGCTGTTCAGCGAAGACGAGCCGGGATACGAACCGGGTATCCCCAACCACGACCCGTCGGGCGACGACTGGGATTACGATCCCGAGAGAAATCCCTACGATTATTCCCGCATCAACGGCACCGAGGGGAACCGTAACGATCCCGACCGCCTGGGGCGATTAGACACCGAGGATATCAACTACAATGGCTCGCTGGATCGTCAAAACGGTTACTTCGAATACGCCGTGGATCTCAACGACCCCGAATATCTCGTCGATTCCACGGAAACCGGCTGGAAACTTCTGAGAATACCCCTGCAGGACGACGCCGCCTACCGGACCATGGGCGTCGGCGGCTCGGCCGATTTCTCCAGGATCGGTTTCGCGCGTCTCTGGTTCGATAACGCCACGACCGAATATTATCTGAGAATAGCCGCGTTCAGGCTGGCCGGCAACAAATGGCAGGAATTGCCCATCGCCTATCCCGAAGGAGATACGCTCAGGCCGCAGGAAAAATTCGAAGTTACCATCAAGAATACACACGAAAACGATTCCTACGAGCCTCCCCCGGGAATCGCCGGCGAGCTCGACCGCGAGACCGGGATCAGGGAGAAAGAACAGTCGCTGGTTCTGCAGTACCAGAACATGTCCGCTGGTCATGTCGGCGGGGCCTACTGGAACATGTATCAACCTGAGGATTTTACGCAGTATCAAAAACTGAAGATGTACGTCCACGGCGATTCCAGCGCCTCCGACAGCAACATCACCTTCTTCTTCCGCATCAGCCAGGACGGCGCGAATTTTTACGAGTATCATGCGGTACTGCAGCCGGGTTGGCACGAAGGCAACTGGGTCGATATCGATTTCGCCGCCATGACCAACCTCAAGTTCGAATTGCATAAATCCATAGCCGAACTTCCAGACTCGCTGGCCGTTCCCATTAACGAGGCCGACACCACCGACGGCAATTACCGCGTATATGGAAACCCGTCGTTATCGCAGGTTAAAATGTTCATAGTGGGCGTGGAGATGGCCGAAGATCTGCAGGCGCTGAAGACCGGGGAGGTCTGGATCGACGAATTGAGAGTCACCGATATCCGAAAAAAATCCGATTACGCCGGACGACTGCAGGTCAACGCCAAGTTTGCTGATTTTGTCGACCTCGGAGTCTCCTACCAGAAAACTGGAGCCGATTTCTTCCCGCTTTCGGCCAAGAGAGCCTAGGGAACCGCGACGTCGAGCAAATCGATGCGCTTGAAGGTCAGCGCCAATAAGTTCTTCCCCCCGTCCCTCGGCCTGTCTCTGCCAATAAACTATTCGTGGCAAAAAACTCTTTCGCTCCCTCGGCTGAAACCGGGTTCTGACATAATTCTGCTGGAGGAGGACAAGATAGGGGAAAAAACGGAAAGCAAACAGCAAAGCTACGGTGGATCGCTCGGTTTCAACAGGAAAACTCAAAATCCTTTCTGGAATCTGACCCTGAATCGAATGCAATTCAGCTATACTCACTCGAGGACTGTGGGGACGTCGCCCGCAAACCCGGTAAGCGACTTGATACGATACCAGGGAAAAGGCTCGTATGATTATACCGTCAGGAAGAGCCCTTCGTTCAAGCCTTTCGCCTGGACGAAGTATCTATTCGCTCCGGCCGCATTCTCGAACTCCGATTTCTCATACACTCCGTCGAAATTCGGATTCTCGGCCGAAGTCAACGGCAACAACACGATAAGCCAAAACCAGTCGGGGATCGAAACGGCCTTGCGCAAGAAGGACATGAGCCTCTCCGGCAATCTGAGCTATGAGCCGTTCTCTATATTACGATCGAACTACAGCCTGACGTCGCTGCGAGACCTGACCGACGAGAGGTATTTCAAGCCAAGCGTCAATCCGTCGAAGTTGAAACTCGGGCGCGAGCTGCAGTTCAGTCAGCGGTTCGACGCCAGCTTCCAGCCCAGGATCTCCGATCTCCTGGACAACAGGTTCTCATTCAATTCAAGCTACAACGAGAATTCCGATTTCAAACAAAATCTCGATTCTACCCGGACAACCGACATGCAGGGATCGGTCAAAGCAGATTTTACCTTAAAGATTAATCAGATCTTCCAGCGAAAAAGCGGAGGAAGCTCACAGCCTAAAGAGCCTGCCCGGGAGGACGGCGATGACAATCTGGCTGACGGGAAAGAACGGATCTCCCCGTTGAGCGTTATGAAAAACATATTCGGCGCCTTAAAGACTATCAAGCCTATTAGAGCGTCGGCGCAGAAAGACAGGAGACTCAGCAAACGCGGTTTTCTCGAAAGACCGTTCTGGCAATACCGTTACGGATTTGCCGATAATCCCCGGGCCGCCACGAAGTCGACCGGCGGACTGGTCGGGTCCGATAATACCCTGCTCACCGATACGTATATGCTCGATACCGGCTTGCAGCCATTCGGGGGGCTGGAGATCACTACGTCGTATAACTTCCGCAAATCTATCAACCGCCGGGGAGCCACCGAACCCACCGTAACCAAAAGCGTCACATTCCCCGGTCTCACCTTCAATCTTTCGGGAATCGAGAAGATCGCCTTTTTGAAATCCTTCGCCCGCAGCATAGGCTGGCAGACGTCCTATTCGAAGAAGGTCGACGAGACCGGCAACGCCGACACCGGGGAGATTTACACACGGGAAACGGAGAAACGGTTGGCGCCTTTGGTCAACCTGACCCTGAACTTCAGCGGCAATGTCAGGGGCTCGGTGCGTTACGACAAGACCAATACGTTCTCCAAAAACCTCAAAAACGTAGGACAATCCGACCGCCAAGTAGAGAGAAATGACGGCAATCTTAAATTCAATCTGACCTATACGTTTTCCGCCCCCCAGGGTTTGAAACTGCCGCTTCTCAAGAAAGTGAAATTCAACAGCCAACTCTCGATTTCGCTCGATTTGAGCATCGCCAGCTCCAAAGCCGAATCCATAACCAGCGGTAGAAAATCGGTCGATCTGCACCAGGGCAATATCTCGGTGGAACCGAAATTCTCATACCAGTTCTCCAAAGCCATTACGGGAGGGCTTCGGGCTCGCTGGAATGATTCCAACGACAAGATTCAAAGGCGCAAACATCATGTCAGAGAGCTGGGCATTTGGACGGAGATCAGGTTTTGACCCGGCTTGTGACCCTGCCGCCGACATGGACCGCGCTCTTGGCCGCTGTTTGCGTCGGATGTTCCGGCGTCCCCGAATTCGACGGTCTCAGGGCGTTCGCCGACCTGGAGAAGCAATGTTCCTTCGGGCCGCGGGTGGCGGGAACGACGGGGCATGAAAAAGCAGGAAAGTTCCTTTTCGAGCAGCTAAGGAGCACCACCGATGTTTGCCGAACCCAGAAATTCACAGTTTACGATTCCATAGCCGGGATCGAAAGGAACATGTTTAACATAATAGCCTCATATTACCCCGAGAGCGACAGGCGGGTGATGATATGCGCCCACTGGGACAGCCGGCCCCGCTCCGATATGGATCCGGACAGCTCCAATATAGGCCTTCCCATTCCGGGCGCCAACGACGGCGCGTCGGGAGCCGCCCTGCTTCTCGAGATGGGGCGAGTCCTTAAGAACAACCGTCCGCCGGTGGGGATAGATATCGTCCTGTTCGACGGCGAGGATTACGGATCGGCCGAATGGCCGGGCGGGTGGTTTCTGGGATCGAAACACTTCGTGAGATCGTTGAAAGGTTATCGCCCCCGGGCCGCCATACTTGTGGATATGATCGGCGATTCCGACCTTCTGATCTACCGCGAGGCGGTTTCGGAGAGGTATTCCAAAAATCTCAATGATTATATCTGGACAATCGCGCGTGAGGTGAATGCGGACTCGTTCGTGGATGCCGTCAAAGATACCGTTTCCGACGATCACATTCCGCTGATCGGCGCGGGCATTATAGCGGTTGACTTAATCGATTTCGATTACCCATACTGGCATACTCAGGCGGACACGCCCGACAAGTGCTCGTACGAATCGTTGGCCGAGGTGGGGCGGGTGATTACGGCGGCGATTTTCGACCCCAGAATAAGGGATTTTTAGGGGCAACAGTTGCCTTCGAATTATCGTATATTCAATAGGTAAAAATATGGGAGTCAGGCTCAAAAATACGGCTTATCTCGCGGTCATTCTATTGACCATCAGCTGTCCGCGGGCGTCGGCCGACGAGATCCTGGAGGAAACAGGTTTCCTCTACGAGACAATAGCCGGACAGCAGTTGTTCGAAATCGACGGAAGCAGTAATCTTAATTGCAGCATCAAAATCATCTCCAGGCAGACGGACAGGGTAAAGATTTCGTTTAAGAAAACGGCCGGTACGCCGTCCAGGAGCGAGTCGGCGCGTTTCCTCGATTTGATCGGATTTAAGCTCAGCGTGAAAGACGATCGGGCGGTCTTCAGTATTCTCTCCCCCTCGCAGGCCCCATGGCAGGGAAGCAACCGCAAAGTTTTCGTCGATATCCTGGTGGAACTGCCGGAGAAAATGAGAATTTCGGGAAGGACAAAGTATACGGGTTTCGTTATCGAAGGACCGTTTCAGGGAGTCGATCTGAGATCGACCTATTCGAACCTCGATTTAAGAAGAATCTTCGGGCCGGTCGACGCTACCACATCGTTCGGCGATATAAAAGTGGAAGCGATCAGGGGAGAAATCAGGGCGGAAACGGAAAGCGGGAAAATAATAGCCAGCGATCTTGTCGTGCCCTCCGGATACGCGCTGTTCGAAACGAGTAACGCAACAATCGATCTTAAGAACATTCAGGGACATCTCGAGGCATATACGTCGCATGCAACCATCACAGCCAGCAATATCGACGCCCGCGACGGGTCCGTTGTTTTGCGAACCAGCCACAGCCCGGTGGATATCAGAAACATTACCGGGGAATTGATTTGCGAAACATCGTACGACCCGATAACGATCGCGAACGCCGATATCAACCACGGACAGCCTCGCATAGAGACCAGGCATGCTCCCATAACCGCCGAGTTTTCCAATATCTCCAATTGCGAGCTCTATATCGCCACTGAATATAATAACGTAATCCTGACCGTCCCGGCCGATATTTCCGCTCGAATAATTGCCGGTGTCGGGGAGGGGGGACGGATCAAGACCAGCAACCTGAGTTTGACGCCGACTGTGCTCGATCGGACCCGACTGGAGGCCGTGGCCGGCGACGGCGATTCCAAGATCGAAGTAAGCGTCGGGGATATCGGCAGTATCGCGATCAACGGCCGATAATTGACTTGATTCCAATCCCAAGCGTGCCATATTATCCATCCGGGTAACATAAGGGAGATTCGATGAGACGTTTTGTCCTGTGGATTGCGATAATGATAGCGGTGAACGGAACCGAGTTGTCGGCCGGGCCTGTCGAGGGGTTGGAATATCAGTCGGAATCCGTGGCCACCTCAGAATTCGTAACATCCGGCATGATCAACCCCGCCGGTCTCTCGTTTTACACTGCCATGGGCATACGGTATACCCACAGCTTCACCGATTCCACGTACAAGGGCGATGACGCCTTACTAATAGGTTCCCGGCGCGGTTTTTTCGGGATCGAATGGCTCAATCATACTTCCAACAGTTTCCGGCGGAAATACACGCTGGCGATTGGAGACAGGATCGCCACGAATTTCTACCTGGGCGTCTCATACAGCTGGTTCGGCGGCGATAACGAACTTTACAGGAAAATGAAAAGCTTCAAACTCGGTTTTCTCTATCATCCGCATCGTTCCTTATCCCTCGGCCTGACCGCCGACAGACTCAACCAGCCCAAATTCGGACAATTGTCGCAGAAGAGAATTTTTCGCCCGGGGCTGGCCGTTCGTCCATTCGGTCCAAATTTCACATTATCATCCGATTTGAGATGGCTTGAGGGCGATGACTTGAGCGAAACCGAGGCCGACCTCAGGCTGGCTGTGGGGCCATTCCGGGGAGTTCGATTCAGCGCCGAATATCAAACAGAGGGGTCTTTTAAGATAGGCCTGATAATGGATTTCGAGCAGATGAGAGCGGGCACGCAGGGAAGATTCGACAGCGGCCGCAAATTCGCGGGGGGCAGCTATTTCATCGAGGCCGGCGCCATTCGCTACGGATCGCCGCTGATAAGCGCCGGAAGAACCGCCAGGATAACCCTGAGCGGCGACATATCGGATGAGCCCGAATCCAAATCGATACTGTTCGGTCGAAAGAAGACGTTTCTTCAGACGATAACCGCTCTGAGGAAGGGAGCGGCGGATGCCAGGTTTGACGAATTGTTCCTGAAAATCGACGGACTTCGGCTCAGTTTCGCTGCCGCCCAGGAACTCCGGGCGGCCATCGCAGAGTGGCGTAAGAATGGCAGGAAGGTGACGGTATATTTCGAGCGCGGTGGAAACCTCTCCTATTACCTGGCTTCAGTCTCCGACAAGATTGTCATGAGCCCGACCGGTTACCTCATGCTCAACGGTCTTTCCGCCACCGCCACCTTCTACAAAGGGACAATGGACAAGCTCGGCATCAACTCCCAGGTGATCAGGACGGGACCCCATAAGACCGCCGGCGACGCTTTCACCGAGTATGATCTTACGGACGCCGCCAGAGAACAGATAGATTGGCTTCTGGACGATCTATACAAGCAGATGGTCGAGGGGATCTCCAGAGGCCGACGAATCCTTCCGGAAGAGGTCAAAGGAATTATCGACGGCGGGCCGTACACGGCCCGCGGCGCGCTGCAGGTCAATCTGATCGACGATTTGAAATACTACGACGAGATGGTCGATAACGCCCGCGAAGGCCACCGGGCGCGTTATGTAGATTTATTGAAATTTTATGAAACCGAGGATTACAATCCGCTTTGGAGCGAACCGCCGAAAATCGCAGTCGTTTACGCCGGCGGCGCTATCGTCTCGGGCCGGAGCGGGCGCGACATCCTCCAGGGAAAAGTGGTTGGCGGAGAGACGCTGGCCGGGGCCTTGAAAAGGGTTCGCAAAGACAGCCGTATCAAGGCTATCGTACTGCGCGTCGATTCTCCCGGCGGGGACCTTTTCGGATCGGACCGCATCTACAGGGAGCTCGAGTTATCGAAGGGGAAAAAGCCGATCGTCGTATCGATGGGCGGAGTGGCCGCGTCGGGCGGATACTATATATCCTGCCCCGGCGACGAGATCATAGCGTCTCCGGGCACGATAACCGGTTCCATAGGAGTGATTGTCGGCAAGGCGGAATTCTCGGGGTTTTACGACAAGATCGGTTTGAATAAGACAACGCTGACAAAAGGCCGGCATGCCGACATAACTCATATGGATCGTCCGGCCACCGAGGAGGAGATCGAACACGTGGAAAAACAGGTCTGGCAGTTTTACGGAGATTTCGTATCTAAAGTATCGACCTGGCGAAAGATCGATTACGATTCCGTAGACGCCATCGGGCAGGGACGAGTGTGGACCGGAAGGCAGGCGTTGAATTCCGGGCTGGTCGATTCCTTCGGGGGGATATGGGATGCGATCGAGACAGCCCGTCAGAAGGCGGGCATAGAACCCGACGAGAGGTTGATTATCGAAACATATCCGCTGCCCCGGTTTTCGCTTTTGCCCTGGCCCGCGCTAATGGCTGAGCAATTATCATTCGAGAGAATTCTCGATAGTTCGATATATTCAGGCTGGCAATTGAGATTGCCTTTCGATTTGCGAATCGAATGATCTGCGGAGGCGGAATGAAGTTATTCAGGATCGTCATGTTTACCGCCCTGGCCTCGAGCCACACTCTGGGCGTGGCCGGTCAGCTGGCCTTTCCTGTCGAAAAACAAACGCTCGATAACGGGCTGACCGTATTCTTGATTCCCGATCATTCCTGCCCTTCCGTTACCCTGCAGGTATGGTATAAGACCGGAAGCCGCAACGAGCGCCCGGGAATAACGGGTATTTCTCATTTGTTCGAGCACCTCATGTTCAAGGGCACTCAGAAATACCCCGGAGGCACATTCGACAGGCTGGTGGAATCCAACGGCGGCTGGGATAACGCCTGGACCTGGGTAGATAACACCGCGTACTACGAGGTGATGCCCTCGGATAAACTCGAACTTGTCCTCCAACTCGAGGCCGACCGGTCCAGGAATCTCATTCTCGATACGGAAAACGTCGATTCCGAGAGGAACGTGGTCATCAACGAACGTTTGTGGAGCGTCGATAATTCTCCAGAAGGATCATTATACGAAGTATTAATCAACAACGCGTTCGTGGCCCATCCCTATCGCTGGGAGGTCATCGGGTTTATCGACGATCTCCGATCCATTACCCTGGAAGACTGCCTTGAGTATTACAGAATCCACTACGCCCCCAACAACAGCTTTCTGATCATAGCCGGCGATTTCGACCCCTCACACGCGATGAGAATGGTGAATGAGAATTTTAGGCCGCTAAAAGCGGAACAGCCTCCTCCGCCTGTCAAATCAATTGAGCCGGAACAAAAAGGCGAAAAGAGAATCGATTTCATTCGCGCCGCGCAGTTGCCGGCGGTGATGGCCGGTTACAAAATTCCGGGGGCGGCCCACCCCGATATTATTCCCCTCGAGGTCGCCGCCAGGATATTATTCGACGGTGAATCGTCGAGACTGCAGAAACGTCTGGTTTACGACGAGCAAAAAGCGGTGACTCTGGAGGGTGAGGCCGAATCGCATCACGATCCCTATCTTTTCTACGTCTATGCCCAGGCGACTCCCGGGGCCGATATCGAGGACATAAAAAACATCCTGTTCGAGGAAATCGAGAAATTGGCATCCGCGCCCATTTCTGAGGGGGAGCTGCAGAAAGCCAAAAACCAGATGGAATCGGATTTCATATTCGGACTTCAATCGAACACCAACAGAGCCTACAATATCGGCATTTTCGAGGTCAGCGTTGACGATTACAGCAGAATATACGATTATCCCGACAAAATTCAGAGTGTTACTTCCGAGGACGTTATGAGGGCGGCCGCAGAATACCTGGTCAGGAACAATCGGACGGTTGTCACCCTGGTACCCGAAACAACGCAGGAGTCGGCCGAAAACGTCCCGGCCGAATGAAGGTTGGAGGACTTTATGATAGGAAGATTCGCTCATATAATCGCGGCGCCGCTGGTTTGTATCAACCTGGCCGTTGCCGGCGACATAAAACTCCCCCCCATCACCGACAGGACCCTGGACAACGGCCTGGAGATAATCGTAATAGAGAATCATGAACTGCCCGTGGTTTACCTGAGCGCGGTCATATCAGCCGGATCGATCAACGACCCGCCCGGAAAAGAGGGTCTGGCAAATTTCACCGCCGGGATGACCACAAAGGGAACCGAATCGCGGTCCGCCGTGCAGTTGGCCGAGGAGAGCGCTCGTGTCAAGGGGACCGAGG
>CAZDAH010000004.1:44114-50685 GCA_964503405.1 uncultured Ignavibacteria bacterium | reverse complement strand
CCGAGGAGATCGAATACGTCGGCGGATCGATGGACGGTTCCGCCGACCGCGACGCCGTTTATATCAACGCCAACGTCCTGGTGCGCCATTTCGACGTCGCCCTCGATTTGCTTGCCGACGTCCTCCTGCATCCGGTATTCGCCCCGGATGAAATCGACAGGCTGCGCAGGAAAACCATAAGCGAGATAATTCAATCCCTGGATAATCCGTCCTCGGTATGCTCAGACGCTTTCAACTCGGAGTTGTTTGACGGCCATCCTTACGGGCATCCCCTTGTCGGGACCGAAAAATCGCTGGAGACTATCGACCGGAATGATATACTGGCGTTTTACCAGACTTACTTTCGGCCCAATAACGCTTTTATTGTCATATCGGGCGATATCGACCCGGATGACGCTCTGGCCAGAATCGGCGCCGCCTTCGAAAAATGGGAATCCAGGACTGTTCCGCCCCTGAATCTGGTCACTCCGCCCGCGGTCGAGGGTAAGAGAGTTCTTCTCGTAGATAAACCGGACGCCACCCAGACATACATCAGGTTCGGCAATTTCGGCATTACCAGCCGGAGCGACGATTATTATTGTTTCCTGGTGATGAATTACGTGCTTGGAGCGGGTGTCTCCTTCGTCAACCGCCTGATGCAGCAGGTTCGCGACGACGCGGGATTGACTTACGATATTCGAACCGTAAACGAATTCAACATTCTGCCGGGGGCGTTTTACTGCAATACGTTTACCGAAAATGATTCCACGCTGAAGGCCATTAACGCGGCCATGAGCATTATGAAGGATATGGCTCAAAATCCTGTTTCCGACGTTGAATACGAGAACGCCATCAGTTTTTATACCGGCTCTTATCCGACCACTTTGGAAACGCCGACGCAGGTTGCCCGGGAGATAATCAAAGTCAAACTCTACGGTCTGCCGGTTTCGTATATCGGGGAATTCACCGGCAACATCCGCAAGGTCAAAAAGGACGATATTCTCAAGATTGCCAAAAAGATAATAAACACTGAGGACGTCATCTTTGTGGTAGTATCGAAAGCGTCCGATGTGCAGGCCGGCCTGGAGACGCTGGGGCCGGTGACGGGGAAGAGTATAAATGATATGTAGGACACTAAGGTGAGTATGTGAAAGCTGCATGATTATTCCTGCGTAAGGCTGGAAAAGGCATGCCGCCCCGGAAAGCATCTCGATATCACATAATGATCGCGAATTGCACAGTCAGGAACTATCTCCTGACTGCCGTCGCGCGAAAACTTTACTGATACCTCAGCGTCGAGATGAAAATACTCACGTCTTCTCCGGCTCCGGGATCTTCTCCCTGATCCCGGCCAGCTTGCAGGCGATTTCCACCTTGGATTCCAAATCGGCGACGCTCCGTATAATCAGCCTGGCGCCGTCGGGGGAACCGCCGCCATGCATACAGCCCGGCACCCCCGCGCCGATAGTCGCCCACTCTACCAGTCGCGCCGCCCTTGCGCGAGGTTCCGCTGAGGACACGGCCTTCATGTATTTCTCGATCAAATGCCCGTACTTTGTCGATTTAAAATCTTTATACGAAGGCATACATCCGGTCTCGCCGATTCCGCCCGCGATTTCCTGGGCCAGCCGCGAAGTCTCATAAGGCAGAGCCGCGACATGGACCTTATTCACGTTGGCCAGCAACTGATCGCATTGCCAGGCTCCCGACGGATGCTTCTTCCCCATGGCGGCAGCCGCGATTCCCATGCCGAATGTGGTCTCGTTGTTAACGTGCATCTTCACGATCTTATCGTTGAAAACTCTCGATTGCAGGCCGTTGGCCCGGGCGGTCAGCACCGCGGCCCCGATCTTGACGTCCCCCTGCCCGGCAACACATCCGCCGAGGGCGGCCCGGTATGGCCCGATAAAATTCAGTACCGCGTTTAGGCTGAATTGATATTCCCCGGCCATGAATACGCGCTCGTTCGGCACAAGAACATCCTCGAAGAAGAGGTAGGCCTGGGTGATGCCGCCTTCTTCGTTGGGTATATCGAAACCCTCTTCCTCTTCGCGGGTATCGCTTGGCCGACGAGTTTCCACTATGGTCAGGTTCTCGATGTCCCTGGGGATAACGAAAGCAACCGCGTATTCCTTATCTCTCTCTTTATATCCCGACCCGGGGAGGATGAAAACCTCGTTCGAGGCCGCCACGCCGCAGATCATCACCTTGGCTCCCCGCACCACTATCCCTTCGTCGCGCCGCTCCACGATCCGAAGCGACATATCGGGATCGGCCTGTTGCGACGGCGTCTTGGCCCGGTCACCCTTGGGATCGGTCAACGCGCCGGCGATGGTTATATCGCCAGCCTGCGCCCTGTTCAGCCAGGCGAGGAATCTTTGATGATAGTCTGTACCAAGCTTCCCATCCATCTCGAATGTGGTAATGAACATGGAATTCAACGCGGTCCACCCGACGCATCGCCCTCCGGTGCAGGTGCCGGTGAGCTGAAACATGCGGCGTTTCATGCGGATGTTGGCGTACATATCCTCGGGAGATCTGATAATAGATAAATAACGGCTTATCGGTTCGCCCGCTAGATGCGACGTTGTGGTTAGAATATCCCGCTCGCTGGGATCGTCGTAAAGCCTGTACGATTTGGCATGCCCCTCCACCGTCCGTTTTGTCGCCGGGTGAGTTGTTACGTCTTCGATGAGCCGGTCGAATTTGTAAATATTCGGCCTCATGGCTTCTAAGGACTTTATATAGTCGTCATAGCTTCTCAGCGCCATAAGACACCCCCGTCTTGATCCGGAATCGTCCGGATACAGGTTTATATTTACTGCTTCGACAGACATCGTGGAAAATTGAATCGACAGTCTCCGAGGAACATAGTCTATTCGAAATTCGCCTGCTGATCATTTGCAATCCCCGCCCGACAACTTTAGCAACTTCCCCGACGACAATCTAACGGTTTTACGTAACCGGTCAAATTCTATTTCGATTCCGAAGGGGGATATATGCTGGTTATCGAAAAAAGTTATCGTTACTGCTAACCGTCAGCCGAAATCGCCGGGATTGAATTCGTCTGTTAATATGCTGTATAAGGCGATGTCGTCATCGGTGAATTCCCGGAGCTTGACAACGATATTCCCCATCTAATCACCGAACCTCGGATTGACGACGTTATTGAAGATGGAGCCGAATGAATAGCTCAAGCCCAAAGAACCCCAATATTCATAGCTGGTTTTCAATTCATTGCGGCGCAACAGCACTTCCTCGTCGCTGGCCTCGCCCCTGCGCAGCGACAGCTGGTCATGAATGCGGGAGGCGCTTCCGCTAAGATCGAGCGATAATCCTTCGATTATCCTCAGTGAGAGGCTGCTGTACAATTCCAGCCGATTCTTGCCAAAGTCGTGGAAATAGCCGGATTCCGAGAAGCTGGAGTATATGGAACCCCAGGGTTGAACCAACTCCAGCGTCAAGCCTATCGATTGAGCTGTCAGCCACTCAGTTGTTTTGCCGTATATGGTCTCTTCGATATAATCGTTATAGGATACCCCCAGATTGTAACCGAGTCTCAACTCGCGGCGATTCGATTCATGGTAATGGAAAAAATTGTATTCCACGGCCGGCGTTATTTTTGCCTGCAGATCCCTGTTGCTGTAGGTGGATGAATAAAAATCCCCCCATAATCCGGCCGACCAGTGATCGCTTACACTTCGAATATAGCCGCTGTTAAACCCCCTGCTCCGGGAAAGGCTGAAGGCCTTATAATCTTGGTAATCGAATTTGCTCTCGTTGTAATTGCCCCATAATCCGAATCTTATTTTCGCAACGTCCGTGGTTCGGCTGGCGCTCAAATCGCCGTTTACATTTAACGCCCGGTACGATTTTTCACCGTTGAACCAGCAGTTCCCGCTAAGCTCGAAGACCCAGTAATCCCACTTATCCCTGACCGCCGCGGGCGCCGACGGTTTCGAATAGCCGACCGTCAGGTATCGCCCGAGGGGCGATCTGGCCGCGTATCGGATCAGCCCGACTTTGAACAATCCTGTCAATCCCTTCCGAATGATATCGTCGGTGTCGGATTCGTTCGATACGTAAACGAGCGTGTCGGCCATGCCCGAGAACTTCCCCCGGCCAATGAACTCGACCGTATATTCTCTGCCTCCGCCGCCGGTTTGTCGGTCCGAGACGAGTATATGGATATCTGATTGCCTGCGGTCCCTGACGAAATTTACGAAGGTTATCTGCTCGCGAAGATAATCCGCGTCGCAATCGGGACAGTCGATGTAAACGCCGGGAGCCAGATTCCGCAGGCTGTCAGCCTCGCTCGAATCATCCCGGGCGGACAGATTCGATCCCGGCTTCAATACCACGCATGACAGCACAGTTCCATAAATGATCAGGGCTTTCACCGTTTATCCTCCTGTCCTGCGGATTTGTCGGAAATCGATATTGACACTATTGTGCCGCCCAGGCCGGCGAGGAGGAATCATATCCCCAGGCCGGCAGGACGAAGAAATAGGTTACGGTCGCGATGATGATCGCGATTATAAGATTCAACACCAGGCCTGCTGCGGCCATCTCCGAGATTTTTATTCTGCCGGAAGCGAATACTATGGCATTGGGAGGAGTGGCTACAGGCAGCATGAAGGCCATTGACGCCGAGATCGTGGCCGGCACCATCAGCAATAGCGGATTCAGCCCAAGGGCCAATGCTGTTCCCCGCAAGATCGGAAGCATGGCCGCGATAGTGGCTGTATTCGACGTTAATTCCGTGAGAAATGTCAAGAGCAGGCATACGAATAAGACTATTATCAGGGGATGGAAAACCAGCAGCGGTTTCAAGATCGCCCCGATCTGCTTATCGAGGCCGGAAATCGTGAATCCGCCGGCGATGGCAAACCCTCCCCCGAATAGAAGCAGGATACCCCAGGGAAGTTTCCTGGCGGTAGACCAGTCCATCAGAAATTTCCCGGGGTATTTCCTGCCTGCCGGTATTATGAAAAGGATCGTGGCCATGAATATCGCTACCGTGGCATCGTGAATCAGATCCGGATATGGCAGCAGATTCGACCAGCCGGGAATGGTGAAAAGCTCGGTCTTCATGTCGGCCCTGAATATCCAGAGAAGGGCGGTCAGACCGAATACGACAAGCGCTCGAATTTCCGCAGAGTCCATGGGCCCGAGTTTTTTTAGTTCGCTTCTCACGATTTCTCCGGCGATCCTGGAGTCTTCCTTTCCGACAGAAAACATCCTGGTTATGATAAGCCAGGCGATAGGCAGAAGAATCGCTGTTAAAGGCAGGAAGACTTTTATCCATTGAAAAAAACTGATTGTCGGCGCTGACGGGAATCCTTTTTCGAACTGTCCGAGAAAGACAATATTAGGAGGTGTGCCGATGGGGGTGGCGATTCCCCCGATCGACGCGCCGTAGGCAATCCCCAGCATCAGGGCTACCCCCAAACCCTTCCTCTCCCCGCCGAGAAGCTCGGTTTCTGAGAGCACGGCCAATCCTATAGGCAGCATCATCATGGCGGTAGCCGTATTCGATATCCACATGGACATAAACGCCGTCCCGCACATGAACCCGAGCACCTGTCTCGATGGGGACGTGCCCAGGAACGTCGTAATCAATAGGGCGATTCGTCGATGCAGATTCCATTTCTCAATGGCCAGGGCGATGATGAATCCGCCCATGAACAGATAGATGTCATTTCCGGCGTAATACTTCACGGTTGTTCCCGAACTTGCTATCCCCAGAATGGGAAATAAGACGATCGGCAGCAGAGAAGTAACCGGGATGGGAAAACAAACAGAGACCCAGAAGCAGGCCATCAGCAAGACCACTCCGGCGGTCGCGGACGCTTCCTTGGGCATGTCGAATCCGGGGATTTCGAAAACGAAAATTATGAAAAAAGCGATCCCGAGAACAAGACCGATTATCTTTCCTTTCGTAAACCCGGTATTGCCGTCATCATTTCTGGCAGCCATCGCCGTATAATTAGGCTAAATGAACCGATATATCAACAATATTGATGAATGCGCCGGGAGACGGCAAAGAGCCCCCCGATATCCTTACCGAGAGGCTCTGCCATTGATTTGAATTTCCAAGCCGTTATTTTTTCTGTTTAACCGCCTCGCCTTCGAACTCGACTCCCGCTTTTTTAAGAAGACCGGTAGCGTCAAGACCGGCCGCTTTGAGTTGTTCCAGCAGCTGGAAAAGCATCACCGGGCCGGTCTTGGTGAATCGCTGCAGAGCGCCTCCATCCTTGCCGTTGCCGCCGCTGTCGACAACAACCAGTTTTTCGATATTGGCCATCGGCTTGGCGATCTCTCCGAATACCATCGCGAAGGCCTCGATAGCCGGCGGGATTGATTTTACCAGTTCGAGGACCAGCGCTTTGTCGTTGAAGTTCGAGTAGGCGTCGGCGATCTTAAGCAACGCTTCTGCCCGGGCCAGCCCCTGCTGCCTGATGACCTCGGCCTCGGCCAGTCCCCTGGCCTGAATGGCTGTGGCCTCGCCGGTGCCCTCCGCCTCGTCCTCGTCTTCGTCCTCCGACGTGTGCGCCAGCAGGTCGAGCTGCAGGTCGATCTTCCGTCCGAA
>CAZDAH010000004.1:39800-44104 GCA_964503405.1 uncultured Ignavibacteria bacterium | reverse complement strand
CGCGTTTATGCTGTTCGGCGTCGGCGCGGGCAATCACCGCGTATTTGTCGCCGTCGGCTTTGGCGATCTCGGCCTGCCTGTAACCCTCGGATTCCCTGATGACAGCGTCAGCCTTGGCTTTGGCCGGCACGACAATTTGCGCTTCCTGGGCCCTTTGCTCTCTCAAAATATTCTGCTCTTCCACCGAGATCTGGGCGCGAGATTTTTCCTCCTCTATCTTGACTTCCGCCACGATAACCTTCTGCCTCTGTTCCGCGGTCGAAAGCGGCCCGGCCTGTTCCGCGATGGCGGTTTCAGTGGCGATCTCCGCGGCATATTGCTGTTTGGCAACCTCGGCTTTCTTGACTGCTTCGGCTTTCAACTTCTCATTATCCTGAGCTACCACTTCGGCGCTCCTGTCGGCGTCTGTGGCTTTCTTTTTAGCCTCCGCCTGCGCTTCAGCTTCGCCGATTAAAGCGTCCCGTTTGACCTCCGCCGTCCTTTTCTTGCCCAATGCTTCGATATACCCCTGATTATCGGTAATCGATTGGGGGTTGAATACGTCGATCTGCATCCCCAGCCGCGAGAGATCATCGAGAGCTTCTTTCAATACCTGTTGACGGAAAGCGTCGCGGTCCTTGATCAATTCGTCCACCGTCAGGGTGCCCACCACTCCCCTGAGATTTGCCTCCAGAGTCTCCCGGGCAGTGCTGACTATGGCGTCGCGCTGCATACCCAGAAATCGTGAGCCGGCCGCCAGCAGCGACGTCGCGTCGTCTTTGAACCTGATATTGGCCACCGCCTCCACTGTTACCAACACGCCGTCTTTATTGGGCATATTTTCCACGCGAATCTGGGGCAGGGTTATTTCCGAAAGATCGAGAAACTGCACCTCCTCGATAATCGGCCTGCGCACACGTCCGCCGCCGGTCACAACCACAGTCCCGGGGGGCAGTACTGTTACCGGCGGGGCGCCCGGAATATCCGGCAGCTTTATCTTGATCACCTGACGTCTGCCGCTCTTGGAGCCATAGAAGAAGGCCGCTTTGTTCGGAGGCACACGCACATAAAAGGCCGAGAGTGCCTTGACCAACGCGAAAAGCGCTATTACGATCGCCAGCCCTATTAACGGCCAGGTTAACCCTTCTATCATTTAATCCTCCTTCTTAAAATTCAAATGTCGCTCTCCATTATTCTTCCCGCTCTATCGTGACCACATTTCCCGCTTTGCTTACGATCCGCACGGAGCTTCCGCGGTTCACCGCCCGGCCGTCTTTCGATCTTGCCAGGAAAGTTATCTCTCGCCCTCGTATTATGCATGATGCCTGTCCGCTGCCGTTTTCGGGGATGGCATCGATAAGTGTCGCCCGCGACCCGATAATGTCGCTATCGGTGATGGTGGACGTGGACTGGCTGGCATAGAACGCCTTTATAATAAAATACCCCATGGCCCCGACCACTAGCGCCCCTCCTACCCCGGCCATTGACGATGCAAACATGGATGCCTCAGTCGTCGCCCTTACTCCGAAACTGAGGGCGCCGAAACCTACCATCAGCAACGAGATCATCTTCACGCTGAAAATGCTCGGCCCGCCTCCATCGTGATCGATATGGGTGTCAGTATCGACGTCATGCCCGAATATCAGGCTGAAAATCAGAATGACGAACCCTATTCCGAAAATTGTGGCGAAAATCACCATAAAAGACCGCCTCCTTTAGCCAGATCTCTCATTCAACATACACCGCCGCTGAAATATTATTCATATAAATCAAATTGTATTTTGCGGGCACGTTCGCTCCGTTCAAGAGGTTAAGAGACTTAAGCGGGTATTTCTTATGACATAATTTCGCATATTTCAAGATTTAAATGGACACACTGTCGTTGATAAGAGGAATAATGAGATTTAATTTCGACGAAAGGCCATACCACAATGGAGGTTGGTCTGAAGTTTATTTTCGAGAACTCCGAAGAATAGGAACCGGCAGACCAACATAAGAAAAGTAAGCCACGATGTTCGGTCCTCTGTCCCGTTCAATTGTCGCTTGCGCCTCCATCGAAACTTGGATATAATTAGCGACGAAAGGAGACGCTGGTCATGAACCCTGAGCTTGAGCGAAAACTGCAGTCTCTCTCGTTTTTAATCGGGAATACCCCTCTGCTCGGTATTAATTTCAAACTTCACGGCAAATCCAGGACGATTTATGCCAAGGCCGAGCATTTGAACATGACCGGAAGCATCAAAGACCGCATGGCTCTGCATATCATGCGCAGAGCGTATCAGGAAGGACGCCTTAACCCGGGCGATGCGATAGTCGAGGCCACCAGCGGCAATACCGGTATCTCCTTCGCCGCACTGGGAAGGGCGTTGGGTCACCCGGTGACCATATTCATGCCCGACTGGATGAGCCGAGAACGGGTCGATCTCATCAAGAGCCTCGGAGCAACTATCAAGCCGGTTTCCCGCAATGAGGGCGGGTTTCTCGGCAGCATCGAAATGGCCGAAAAGATGGCGCGTGAAAACGACAGCTGCTTTCTGCCCAGCCAATTTTCCAATCAGGATAATATCGAAGCTCATCTTCAGGAAACCGGCCCGGAGTTATGGTGGCAGCTAACCTATAATGGATTTGTACCCGATGCTTTCGTGGCCGGCGTTGGTACGGGCGGGACGATCATGGGTGTGGGGCAATATTTGAAATCCCAACGATCGTCAGTGCGGATTCACCCCATGGAGCCGGCCAATTCCCCCACCCTCTCCACCGGTCACAAGATCGGGCAGCATCGCATACAGGGTATCTCGGATGAGTTCATTCCCGAAATTGTCGATCTGAGCGCGCTTGATCGGGTAATTGCGGTTGACGACGGCGACGCCATTATCATGGCCCAGATGCTAGCCGGCCAATTGGGGCTGGCGGTTGGGATATCGTCCGGAGCTAATTTTCTGGCTGCGGTGAAGGTCCAGGACAGCCTGTCCGAGGAAGCGGTTGTAGCTACCGTCTTCCCTGATGACAATAAGAAATATTTGAGCACGGATCTCTTGCGCGAGGAACCGCCTGAAAGCGACTATTTTTCGCCCTTCATCGAGCTCGAGGGGTATGAGGCATTCAAACGAGTCTGCCATACCTGCTGCAATTTCGCGTCATGCACGGAACGCCACGCTGTTCGAGAATCGCTGACGTCGCCCAAATAATACAGCTTGATAAAAGCGTCATTCTGATTTCATTAGCGAGTTTATGATGCTCAAAAGAAACTCCGGTTTTCATTAAGCGACAGGGCGGATATTCCGGTTTGTCCTTGTCGCAATAGTTCATCAACAGCAGAAATCACTCTTTTCACCGCAGTCGCAGGTTGGCTCGGCACCCTTGAAGGCCCCCTGAATAACTCCGGCGGCGCAGCCTACTCCGGCGTTCACGGACAGGGCGTCCTCGGGGCAGTTGACCGCGCAAGCCCCGCATTCCATACAGGCGTCCTTATCGACAATCATCGCTTTCCTTTTTTCCACGACGAATACGGCGTGGGGGCAGACTATCACGCACATCTTGCAGCCGGTGCATTTGACGCTGTCAAGCTCGAGCGTTACAACGCCATTTAGATAACGTAATCCGAACATCTCCATACCATCACTCAAGCGAAAAGCCCCGTAACCCAGAATCCGAGGCCCAGAGCGGCGAACGAAATCTGCAGCGGCACCGCTATCCTCATCTCCTTTTTCACTCCGGATAGCGACGTGTAAGTCGAGCACCCGGTGAAATTCAAGGCAATGAAGCTGGTGACGGCGGGAATCAGAAAATACCAGGCCAGCGTCCCGAACTCGCTGTCGTAAACACCAGGTTTGTCATTTATGCGAAATCCAAGAAGGGCCGCCAGCGCTATTCCCGGCCAGACGCCCTTGAGTGAAAACGGTTTCCCCGGCAGCCAGGGCAAGAGTATCGGCGGCACGATCATCCCAACTAAATAGGTCAGAAAGATTATCGACGCGAATTCGATTCCACGCGAGGCGGCCCTGTCAAGAGAATAGACGCCGGGCCCGAAACCCGATACCAACATAAATATCGTCGCCAGCAACAGGGCATAACCGAAAAACTGCGCCAGTTCATTCGGTATCAATTCCGCGCGGTCGGCAAGTTCGAATCTCACTTTTCGCATTTCAGGGGTATTTTTTTTCCCTGCTTTCAAGAATGCCGGAATGTCCTCAGCCCTGACAGGACCATAGATGACATGAAACCCGCAACGTTGTCTGACCCCGTGGGCGCTCACCCCCGGCGCGCTCACGAAATCGACCCTGGGGACGAGGACGCGGGGCGAATGCTCCTCGCGGAACAGGATC
>CAZDAH010000004.1:32164-39790 GCA_964503405.1 uncultured Ignavibacteria bacterium | reverse complement strand
GAAGCAGTTTGCGATGACTGACGATCTTGTCCAGCCCGGTCAATTCGATACGACGGACTATCTCGTCGGCGCCGAACGTCCCTTTGCCCGCCGCGCACCACACATTGATTCCCTTAGTATCCAAAACCATTATCCAGCAGTTCAAATCGCTCAGATTCGAGCGCAGCCTGTCAAAACTCATCTTATAATTGGCCGAGACGAATACGGGCGATTCATCTGTTGGAATACCGACCGCATATAAACCGGGGTCGACTCGATATCCGGACCTATTGATTCCCCAGCGCACCTTGCAGGTTGCCCACTTATCAGACCCGGCGAGCCTGGTTGCTGTCACAGGTATATTGCCCGCCGCCGTGGGTATCTCGCCCGTAATCCAGTTTTTTTTCGATTGACCTTTCATGCTCGTTCATACCGAATATAGCAGCCACATACCGGCGATGATCAGGCTCGCCCCGGCAATAATTCGAATCGGTCTCATTGCAGTTTTCGCCAGCGATGTCAGCCGTCCCAGACCCACACCAAGCATTACAACAGCCAGCGGAATGCTGTATCCGACGGCGAATATCATAAGTATCATCGCTCCCCAGCCAGCCTCGCCGCGGGCGCTGGCGATGGCCATGGCCATGGGAAGCAGCGGCCCGCAGCAGGCTAAGGCGCAAGTCAGGCTGGCCGCTCCCACACCGACACCGAACAACATCGAACCGGTCAATCCGGTTCTCCTTTTTCTTTTCGACAGGTCAATCGAGGGAATTTTGAATGGGACCAGATCGAGAGCATAGAGGCCGAAGAAAATAGAGAGAAACCCGACGACAATCGTGCCATAACGGCCAGGGCCGGAGCCGCTGAGTTGGCCGATATACCCGGCCAGCATCCCGAGTATAGCCAGCGAGAGTATGGTTCCGACGAAGAAACATCCAGACGCTATCAGCGCGTCGCGCGGGCGGATCTGCGACTCCCGGCTTCCGGCTTAGCCTGCCACCGCAGCGATAATTCCTATATTGCAGCCGGAACTCACAGCCGTCAACATGCCCAGCAACAGGGCCGCCGGGAGTATGGCTATCCCGAACTCCGATGATTCGAACACTCCTGTGATCCAGCCCATAATGTCGCCTGAGGGCTAACAGCAGGGAGCCGGAGCCGTTGCTGCGAGCTTGTGCGCCTGGATCAGGGATTCCATCGTTATATTGCCTCTGATAAGCAGCTTATTGCCGTACCTTCCGAGTGATAACACGGCGGGGAATCCGGTTATTACGTATTGATCGGCGACGGTCGCGAATAACTCGTCGTCCGGCCCGATGACGATTACTCCGGCTTCCGCGGAGTTGATATTCGAAAGGGACGATTCAATAATTTGGGAGATTTTATCGGTATTGGAGTCGTCTAAAACAACGAAGACGAAATCAAGCTCGCCGATTCGGTCGTTGAGTGCCGGGATTGTCGAGAGCGTTTCCTGAGGCCGGGCGGCCGCCCCGGGTAGGCATCCGGCCTTGCCGGCGCCGGCCGATTTGAAAAACAATGAATAGACGGCAATTGCGGCCGACAAAACGATTATAGCGGAAAATATGAATGTTCTTAGTCCTGTGTTCTTTTTCGATAGGCTCTCGCAGTCGCAATCCCCCGCGCCGCAGCACTCCCGATTCTTGCCGTCTCTTAATTCTCCCATTCGACCGCCTCCGAAACCAGATTGACAAAATGCTCCATGATTCTCCACAAATATAGCTAAAATGTTGGATTCGGCAAGTGATAATCTCCTGGAAAATAGCCAGGATTCGATTGCCAGGCACCTTTGAGTCCGGATTGTGTTTTTTTCGAATTTGCTGTACGGTTATGGAAATCGCAGTCTCTCGTAGCGATAGAAATTATCCATGGGGTTCAAAACGTGCGTGCTTTAAATACTAAGTCAGCTTCCGGCTTTGCGGGTAACGGCCGGTATCTGCTCTAAATATTTCCTGAGAGTCTTCTTCATTCTTCTGGTAGCGCTTTTCCCCCAGACACGAACCACTAACGTTTCCAGGTTGCTCCTGAGCTCTCTGAACGGGTGCCATCGGCCCTTAAGAAGCGCTATTCCCGAGCGCATATTATTGAGCAGGAATATTTTCAAAGTCAGCCACAAGCCGTACATTCTGGGCATGGCGTCGAGCATGACCGCCACCTGCAATTGACTTGGAGTCATATTTTGCGGATAGAAATTAACATGATGGCCGTCGTAACGGGACCAGTCCCAGTTGAAAATACGGTCATCGTCCTTCAAGCGATAAAAGAGCCTGGAACCGGGAATCGGAAATAGAATCAGAAATTGAGTGGTCTCGATTTTCCACTTGATGCTTGCCCGGATCGTGTTTTTCACCGTCTCCAGAGTATCATTGTCGAACCCGAGCACCCACATGGCATGGATGGCGATCCCGTTCTTATGGAATTGCCGTGTTAATTGTCCCATTTCGTTCTCATGCAACCCTTTGCCGGCGGCCTTCAGACTTTCCTGGTTGGTCGACTCATACCCGATAAACGCGCGCTGGAATCCGGCGCGATTCATCAGTTTCAACGTCTGCGGCGATCCGGCCAGATCCAGCCTGACCTGCCCTTCGACGGATCGAACCAGGCCGTTATCGATTATACTCTGACAAAGCCGTTCCAATCTCGCCTTGTTGGCCCCGAAATTATCCTCGGCGAAGAATATCGGTATTTTACCATAACGTCGATCGTAATACCTGATATCATCGATTACTTTTTCCTCTGATCTGAATCGATATTTTCGTCCGAACATGGCGATTTCCGAGCAGAAGTCGCAATCCCAGGGGCAGCCGCGCGAAGTTATCATGGGAACTGATGACGGCTTTCCCAGCCCTTTAATCAGATCGAGATCGGGTGTGGGCAGGATGTCGAGATCCACTTTAGGCGGCTGCGGCGTATGATAATAAGAATTCCCGACTTTGAACGACAACCCCGGGATGTCATTGAGCGCTTGAAATTCCCTTCCCGACAGATACCATTCCATAAACGCGGGAAAACTCTCATCGGCCTCGTGGCGGAAAACGAAATCCGCCCCATTGTCCAGAGCTTCCTCCGGCAAGAACGTCACATGGGGCCCGCCGATGAGCACCGGCGCGTTTCTGTTGACTTCTCTTATCCTGCGAATCAACGAATAGGCCCTCGGCGCGGTTGACGTGATCGACGAAATCAATACGATATCGGCGTCGGGAACGCGCTCCCAAGGTATAGGGATTATTTGTTCGCAGTAAATTTCGCATTCATGTCCCAATTTCTCGGCGATAGTCAAAAGCTGCGGCAGCCCCAGACGCGGAATGAACATCTTGCTGAAAATATGCAGGCCGGGCGACTTCGGTTCTATTCCTATTATCAACATGCGCACACCGCCTTATTAATAACTACATGTTGCCTTGTTGCCGCAATCGATTTACGGGAGCGGCACAGGCGTTCAACCGGCTATCCGTCTTAATGCCGCCTTACGGTCTTATTATCGCCCTCAGGTTTTCGGGCGCCTCGGGCATCTTTTCCAGGGTGTATTCCCATACCGCTTTTTTGCCTTCCACTGAAGTCGCATTGGATTCCACTACTTCACCGGGAAATTCGACGCTCACTCGAATCCTGTGTTCGGCCATCGACTGCGCCAGATCTTTCATATCCTGCGACCATTCCTCCACCGCCGCGGATTCTTCTTCCACGCCCAACTCGTCCATTTCACCTTCTTCGAGATCTTCGTCGGCGCGGTCTTCGTATTCCTCGTCCTCCGAACTCTCTTCCGCGGCCTCGTCGCCCTCCATGAACGGCTGGGAATATAGCCACGTGCCGTCCGTCTGGAGCTCGTAGATCGGCCTGTCATCCGACGGCTGTCCGTATTGCTCGCTGTCCGATGATAAAGCGTCGGCGAGGATGCTCAGTTTGTTGATATCGGCGAACGAAAATTCCATTTCCCATATTCTGGAATCGTTCGTTTCCGACCTCTCGTACGAGAGCATTCTGATCCCCGATTCGCTCTCTTTAAGCGTTTTCTCTATTTCCGATTTTGAGAACATAGTCTCTGCCGGATCGACAATTGTCCCCGTCTTTCCCGACTGCTCGGCCATGGCTTGATTCATCTGCCTGATTTGCTCGAGATAGGCCTTCTCCACGGCATAACGGACACTCACCGCGCCGGAACCGTCTTTGTTGATTACCATCGTTTGGTCGTAATCGAAACATCCCGCAAATAAGAGCAGCGGGAAGATGAGCGACATAATTATCCGTTTTATCATGTTCCCTCCGTTTATCGATTTACGCGAATTTCCAGAATTCTTACACTAAGATTATAGGCAATATTAAACGAATAATTTTCATTTATCCACAAAATTCGCCAAATTTTTGTCAAATTATTCGGGATCGAAAAAGATACCTGCCAATATTCAGAACCGCATTCGAGAATCCCCGTAGTTCATAAGCCTAAATACGACCGGGGTTTTGCCAAAAGGGATAATTTATGCTATATTTAAGCATATTTTATTCATTGATCCATTTTATCGCTTGACATTAAAGGCATACTCCCTTTATTGGAGCCTATGCGATCACAGGCAACTGGGAGCCCGCACCTGTTTCATATTCCAGTAATGGGCACGGGGTTTAGTATCGACGCGCCGCTGAAGGTCGCGAGATACGGTATATCTTCGGTGATTTCCCTCCTTGACGATGTTCTTATCGAACAGATGAGAAAATTCCATTCGCAGAAGAACGGTTTATCGTTTCGGCCAATACGGGATCACGATAAGGATGTCCGCGCCAGCAGAATAACGGCATATCTTGAATTAGTGAATGAACTGGTTCGCGGGCAGGTGAACGATCTGCAATCATCGAGCTTCGAGCCGGGAAGCGAGATCACCCGCTATTTCGAGATGCTGCCCGATTCACTTTTAAAAGACGCGTATATCGAAATGCGTTCGGCGACCGATCCGACTGAAAAGGCCGCCATGCAGGATTCGCTTCGCCAATACGCCGTGCCCGGCAGTATCGACGTCAACATAATGACCAAGGTCGACCGAGATCATTACCGCCGGGGCGTAAAGCTCCCGGTGGAATACTGCACCGCCATGTCAGCTCTTCGCGGTTATGCCCGCAGCCCCCTGAGATCGTCGATTATTTTCTCCGCGGGGATCAATCAACGCCTCTATGAATACGCCGGCGCGTTCGATGATTTCTTCCCGAACGACAACGGGGTAATGAACAAAAAGATAACTCTGAAAGTAAGCGATTTCCGTTCGGCCCTGATCCAGGGGAAATATCTGGCCAAAAGAGGATTGTGGGTTTCCGAATACAGGATCGAATCGGGGCTCAACTGCGGCGGCCACGCCTTCTCCTCGGGCGGAAGCCTGCTTGGCCCGATCCTCTCCGAATTCAAGAGCAAACGAACCGAGATGATCGATCAGCTTCACGAGATGTACGTCGGCGCCCTGCTAAAACTAAATCGCCCCTCTGTGGGATCGCCCCTCGACGTGAGGGTAACGGTTCAGGGCGGGATCGGCACTTCCGAAGAGAGAGAGTTCCTTACCCGCTATTATGATCTCGACGGGACCGGCTGGGGCACCCCCTTTCTGCTCGTGCCCGAGGTCACCAATGTCGATGACGCTCATCTGGTAAAATTGAGAAGAGCCCGCGAGGGCGACGTTTATCTGAGCGACGTTTCTCCGTTGAACGTGCCCTTCTGGAGCCTGCGCGAGTCGGCCAGCGAGATTGCCCGGAGGAAGAGAATTGACGAGGGCAGGCCCGGAAGTCTTTGCCCTAAAGGATACGCTGCCGCAGATTACGAGTTCAGCAAGGTGCCGATCTGTATCGCCTCGCGGGGATACCAGCAATTGAAAGTGAAGCAGATGGAGAATCAGAGTCTGAATCCCGAACAGCGTCGCCTGGCGTGGGAAAGGATCGTGGTCAAATCGTGCATCTGCCACGACCTGGCCGGCGGTGCGACGGTCAAAAATAAGATCGATCCTGAGGCGGTCACTGCGGTCTGCGCCGGGCCGAATATAGTTAATTTCTCGAAAATAGCGACGCTCGAGGAGATGATTTCGCATATCTACGGACGGCTGAGCCTGCTGACCAATCCCGATCGTCCCCACATGTTCCTGCGGGAACTCAAGCTTAATATCGAACACTTTCAAGAAGAGTTCCGGAAATCGAAAAAGGGACTCGTGGCAAGAACGTCGAAATACTTTCTGGAATTCAAGGAGAACCTGGAGAGCGGCGTGGAGTACTACCGTCGTTTGGCCGACTCCGCCTGCGGCGAAGCCGACGAGCAGAAGGAGCGTTTCCTGCGCGAGCTTGACGCCTTGATGGAAGAGATCGAGAGCCTGCTGCCGTCCGCGACTATGGCGGCGGTCGCGGCCACTTAATTCCCGGAAAACCAGGCGAATATCGACTTATAAAGACGACAGCTCATAAATTGAAAGCTCTGAAGATTATTAATCACGACAAATAATTAACTGATTTTCGGATTATATCATTTGCCATAACCTATCTTTCGAATATCATGCGACAGCGGAAGCGACTTTTTGAAAAAGGAGCTCGCCTTGGACATATTCACCGAGCTTCACGCCGATTTCATCCAGCAAGGGCCGGGAAGCGAGGAATCGACGTTAAGGGCGTTAGACGCGATACCGGATATGCCAATATCTCCCCGGATACTCGATATCGGCTGCGGACCGGGCAGGCAGCCGATCACCCTGGCGAAACAGACTGGCGGCATCGTTATTGCCGTGGATACTCATCAGGCATTCCTGGTTGAGGTCGACAGAAGGGCCAAATCCGGGAATCTATCTCATAGAGTTACGGCTGAAAACCGTACCATGGACGATATGCGTTTTGAGGACGGCAGTTTCGATCTTATCTGGTCCGAGAGCGCGATTTACATTATCGGATTTGAAGAGGGTCTCGCTAATTGGAAAAGACTCATAAAATCCGGCGGTTATCTTGCGGTCAGCGAGGCTTGCTGGCTGACAGACAACCCGCCCGACAAGGCCGCCTTATACTGGTAAAAGGCATATCCCGCTATGAAGACTATCGCGGAAAACGTGGAGATCATAAGGGATTGCGGTTATCGATTAACCGATCACTTTGTGCTTCCGGAGAGCGCCTGGTGGGATGATTACTACGGCCCGATCGAAAGCAGGATCGAACTGCTCAGGGAAAAATATAAGGCCGACAAGGAAGCTTTATCAATTTTGGACGAAGAGGAAATGGAGATTGAAATGTATAGAAATTATTCCGATTCTTACGGGTATGCGTTCTTTATTATGAAATCAAAATGACGGCAGAATTCGCAGAATCAAATTCTATATAATTTCGGATTTGAGGATCTCATAAAATCTTCCCCCTGCCCGTCTCTCTATCCACGGGTAATGCCCGCACTCCGGAAGGATATGGAAGCTGATTTTGGTCATGCAATTTTGCAGGAACGGGCGGATACCGTTGATCGGATGAGGATCGTACTCGCCGTGAATCACCACGACCGGAATATCGATCTTCGAAAATTCGGCCAGCAGATACCCCGGCCTGTCGCGCAGGGTCACAAACTCCCCCCAGACTTTTTCGAAGATATCGCGCTGAACCTCTATTATCTCCAGGTCGCGCGTGATCTCGGCGGTC
>CAZDAH010000004.1:24092-32154 GCA_964503405.1 uncultured Ignavibacteria bacterium | reverse complement strand
TGCGCGCCAGCGGGAACAAGGTGGTGATGCCCGCCAGGTCGCGCGTGATCGGGTCGTAGACGTCGGTATCGAATAAAAGCGAGCCCCATTCCTCCATCAGCCTGTGAGCTATCTCCCCTTCGGCAGATTCCATGGTCTCGAGAAGTTCATTATGACGCCGGCGTTTGTTGGGCGCCAGTCTCTCCAACCTCAATATTTCGATATCGGCCGAACTTCGAGCGTCGAATACGGCGCATCCTATGAGTACCAGCCTGCCGATATCGATTTCTCCGCGGGCGGCGGCGAAGAGGGCCAAAACCGCACCCCACGATGACCCTATCAACGTCACCGGCATAGCGGCATGAGCGGACAACTGCCCGATCAACTCGTCGATCTGCCCGCCGACCGAGTGCCTCGTCTGGATCGGCTCGATTACCCCGACTGTTGTGCCCAACTCCCTCGCCACCGGGGCCATATACCCCGGCGCGCCGGGCCCGCCATGCAGGACGACGACTTTGAAGGGGGGATCGCCGTATTGCCTAATCATCCGGAATATCGCGCCGAGAGATCGACGATTGCCTTTTTGATCAGCTCCTCCAGAACTTTCAGATCGATATCCTGAAGCCTCTTGACATACATGCATGATTTGCCCGTCTTGAATTTGCCCAGTTCTTTCAGCAAATCGGAGTATCTTCCCAGGTCGGACATGATATACAATGTCAGATCCTTTTTTCGCGGGGAAAAGCCTGTCAAGAGCCAGTCTCCTTCCCGGCCGCTGGCGTATTTGTAACGGTACGATCCAAAACCGACTATGCTATCTCCCCACATGCTCGGTTTATCTCCGACGATCTTTTCCATCAGCCGGGCTATTTCCCGGCAGTCCTTTCGCCGTCCATCGTCCACGATACTCTTGAGAAATGCCTCGACGCTCTTGGTATTCTTCCTGGTCTTCAATTCGGCCATTCGATGCCTCCTCCCAGTCAAAGTTGATTTGACCTGAAGCGGTTTTTGATGAGTTCCGATTCTCAAACCTACTCGGGGTTATTATAATTGACCGGCATTCCCAAGACAATTAAAGTTGCTTAATAATAAAATCCCCGGCGATTGAAGCACCGGGGATCATATCGCCGACCGGCATTAAAACCTGGGGTCGCTGCGGCCCAAATTCAGAATGCCTTACGACGGTTCGTTTTCATAATTCAATTAAGCCGGAATCCGCGCAACCTCTTCCTTATCGATGCGCAGAGTCGGTACGATACCGAATAATCCGTAAAATGGGACCACGATTACGGCTCGTTACTTCCGTTAATCGCAATTACTCCTAATACCTCGCACGTCACTGTTGATGGATAATCGCCCTATTACGGGAAGATCCCGCGTTCCTTATACACCTTTTCGAGCCTTTCCAGACCGACTATATAAGCAGCGGTACGCCAATCGATCTCATATTCCCTGGCGCATTCGCGTACTTCAGCGTAGGATTGGCAAATCCTCTTCTGAAGTTTGAAATCGACTTCCTCGATATCCCAGAATTCGCTTCGCTTATTCTGAAGCCATTCGAAATAGCTGACGATTACGCCGCCGGAATTACAGAGAATATCCGGTATCAAGTCGATTCGTTTCTCTCTCAAGACCCTATCGCCTCCGGGATCGGTCGGACCATTCGCGCCCTCGGCCACCATTTTTACATTTAATAGCTGGGCGCTCTGTTCCGTGATCTGATTCTCCATGGCCGCTGGTATGAAAATATCGGCTGTCGTTCTTATGAATGCGTCGTGATCTATGATGTCGGCCCTGGCATATCCCCTGACGCCTCCTTGGTTTGCCACATGTGTTGCAAGATCTTCCGGATCAATTCCATTGGAATTCTCAATCGCTCCAGTTATATCCTCAACTGCCAACAACTTGGCCCCAAGCCGCCCCAATAAACGCGCGCTCCAGGAACCGACATTCCCATATCCCTGGACGATAAATGTAGCCTTGCTCAAATCGAAATTCCGATCCTTAGCCCATTCTTTGATTGTGAATATTACTCCCTGTCCTGTTGCCTTGTCGCGACCAAGGCTTCCACCGGATTCTATGGGTTTTCCAGTCACCACATGCGTGCAACGCTGCCTTTCATTCGGCGGCATAGTCGATAGATATGTATCTAAAAGCCATGCCATTATCTGGGCATTGGTGTTGACATCGGGCGCGGGAATATCATACTCCGGGCCGATGTTATTACCGAGAGCATAAGTAAATCGTCGGGTTATACGCTCTAATTCGCATATTGAATACTGGGGAGGATCGATTTGAATACCTCCCTTGGCGCCTCCGAATGGAATCCCGGCGATGGCGCTTTTCCAGGTCATCCAGGCTGCAAGGGCTCTGACCTCGTCCAAGTCTACTGACGGATGAAATCGAAGTCCGCCTTTGAACGGTCCGAGAACATCATTATGCTGGACCCGGTAACCGGTGAACATATCGATCCGGCCATCCTCCATCTTGACAGGAAAATGGACTGTGATTTCATTTTTTGTGCACTGTAGAATTTTACGTACACTATCGTCGAGGTGCATTAAGTCAGCGGCCTTATTAAACTGCTCTATCACCGTACCGTAAAGGCCGGTCTTCCTCACTTCTTCGACTCGAGCCAGCTTTCTAATTTGCCTAACCGCCATGTTTGCACAACTCCCGTTTTTACTTACTAATTAATCGCGATTTACACTGAAATATCCGGTATAAATCATCCATTACTTCTATTTCAGACGATGATTCAGAGAAAGCGCTTTTCCCGGGGAAATTCATCTCATTCCTTTCGTAAATTGGCCCCGCCTGATGCTCAGAATGACGAGGTCATCAGCGGTATTCGTCACAATGCCAGACGCCGGATTCCGACTTGGGAAGCACGCAAAATTCGCGGTTCTCGCAATTCATGCATAGCCCCTGCCGTAGCCTCGACGACTTGACTTCTTTTACGGCCGCAGTCCGCACGACTTTCTTCTTTGAAGCGGGTTCAAAATCGTCGAACTCGTCGCAATACAATATCGGTCTGCCACTGTGAGCGCGAAGCGCGCAGGTCTCGGAATGATTACAGGTCGAGCAGAGATCATTATATTCCGGCTTCTTGGGCTTATCGCTCACTTTCTTCGTTAGAGATTTTGTTTTCGCTTTTATCATTCGTTCCTCCGAGCAAGACTTTTGTTTTCGCGACTCTATATGGCAACAGCCGTGCCGAGGCGATGAAAATTGTGAAAAAATTCACAGATATTTTTCTTGACGGTTAAGTCATTATAAATCAATATGATAAGATATATTATCGGATCTACGATATCTATTTATATGGTCACTATATAATAGTATATTTCAATATTGATTGGGGAGAATGGTATCGCTGGAGAGAAATACCCCATTACGAGTCCTGCGGGGAATCGTCATCATCGTTTTTTAGTCTCTCTCTCAAGGTCTTGCGGTCTATCCCCAGAATCTCGGCCGCTCTTGTCTTGTTCCCCTTCACGCTGGCCAGGACGTTTTTGATGTATTCGGCTTCCACCTCTGCCAGCGAACGGTCGAAGCCGGTTTCCCGAAGCGGCGAGAATCTCATGAGCGTTGGCAAATCCGGAGCGTCGACAATATCGCCGTCGGTCATGACCACCAGTCTTTGTATCACGTTTTCCAATTCGCGCACGTTTCCCGGCCAATAGTAGTTTCTCAGCACCTGCAGCGCCCTGTCGGAAAAGCGTGGAGCGGGTCGTGACATTTCCCGGGCGAAGCGTTCGGCGAAGCTATTGGCCAGAATGAGGATATCGTCGCCCCTCTCCCGCAGCGGGGGAATTGAAATAGTAATCACGTTCAACCGGAAAAACAAATCTTCTCTGAAAACTCCCTTCTTGACAAGGGTCATGAGGTCTTTGTTGGTAGCGGCTAATATTCTGACTTTTACCTTGTGCGGTTTGACCGCGCCGACCATAAAGACTTCCTTGTCCTGAAGCACTCGCAAAAGCTTTACCTGCATGGCCAGGCTCGTTTCGCTGACTTCATCGAGGAATATGCTGCCGCCGTCCGCAGTTTGGAAAAATCCGGCGCGTGTCTCGGTCGCCCCGGTGAAGGCCCCTCTGACATATCCGAACAGTTCGCTTTCCAGAAGCCCTTCAGGAATGCCTCCGCAGTTCACCGGCACGAATGGGGCCGAGGCCCTCTTCCCGCTGTAGTGGATGGCCCGAGCGACCAACTCCTTACCGGTTCCGCTTTCGCCGGCGATGAGCACGTTGGCGTCGGTTGATGCTACCTTGCGAATGGAATCGAAAATGTGCCTGATCGCCTTGGATTTGCCGAGCAGCCCGAAAGAGCCGTCCGGAGTTTCCGCCGACTCTCTTCCATTGGCGGTCATGCGCATTCTGAGCTTCTCCAATGCCCTCTTGACCGCGGCGAACAATTCTTCGTCGGTAAACGGCTTGGCAAGGTAATCCTCGGCCCCGGTCTTGACCGCCTTGACCGCTCCTTCTATCGAAGCATAACCGGTGATCATGATGACTTCCGTGTTTCTCAGATTTTCGCGCACATGCCTGACCAGATCGAGCCCGCTAGTCCTGGGCATCTTCAAATCGGTAATGACCAGATCTACCGACGTTGACCCCAGAATATCGAGCGCCTCTTCTACCCCCGGGGCCGCAAAGACCTTGTAGCCCTGATCGAGCAGGTTTCGCCTGACGACCTCGATCGTATCGGGGGAATCATCGACAATCAGTATGCTCTCGTTATCGATAATTTCCGCCATTCCCGGTTTTTTCCATGTTTTCCGTTCGGTTATTTATCGGCAGCAGGATATCGAACCGCGTGCCCCTCCCCGGCTCGCTGGCTACTTCAATGCGCCCTCCATGCAGTGTGATTATCCCGTGAACAACCGATAACCCTATACCCGTCCCTTCATTAATTTCCTTGGTCGTGAAAAAAGGCAGGAATATCTTCTTCTGCGTCTCTTCATCCATTCCAACTCCGTTATCCTCGACTGACATAATTACGTGGCCATCGGCGAATTTGGTGGCTATAGTCAAACGGCCGCCGTCGGGCATGGCCTGGACGGCGTTGACCACAAGATTGACCAATACCTGGTATATCTGTGATTGATCGGCGGTGATTTCGGGGAGTTCCGGTTCAAGAGAGAGAATAATTTCGATATTGCTCTTCTTGCATCTCGACTTGATGAAATAAAGACCTTCGTCAATCATCTTGTTGATATTAACCCTGGTCTTCTGCGGCGGCATTTGACGGCTGAAGAGCATCAATTTCTTGACGATCTCCCGGGCATGCAGCGACGCCGCCTCGATTTTGGCTAGATCTTTTTCCGCCTGCTCAGGCAATCCCGGGTGTTTCCGGGCCAGCTGGGCGAACCCGAGCATGTTTCCCAGCGGCTCGTTAATCTCGTGCGCCACTCCGGCTGCAAGTTGCCCGATAGTCGCTAGCCTGTCGGCGTGACGCAACTGCTCCTGAAGTCTGCCCTTCTCCTCCTCGGCCTCCTTGCGTTCGACAATCATGGCCACTTCCCGGGCTATGGCGTCGATGAGACTTCGTTCCTCCCTCAAGAACGGTCCCTCGTCGAGATCGGGCATCGGGCTTGTATAGACAACCTCCACGAATCCCCGACTAACGCCGCCGGAGTTGATATCGGCCCTTTGCCTTTGTTCCGCCTCCTGGAATCCCGGCGATGAAAAAACCCGATTGTCCAGAACGATTCTGCCGGCTGTTACCTCGGGGTATTGCCAGGCCCGGGGAAGCAATTCGGCTATTCCCTCAAGGATGCCCTCGAGAGTTATCCGATCCCGTTCCGCCACACGCGCTATGCTGTAAAGGCAGGTGAGTTCCTTTACCCGTTCCCGAAGCGCGGCCTGCGCCTGCTGGGTCATCAGGGCGATTCCCAGGGTTCGTCCGATGCCTTCGTACATTTCGATCCCGGATTTCTCGAAGTAATGCTTACTGCCGGAAGTCAGCTGCAGCGCCCCGATTGTCTTGTAACAGAATTCCACGGGGATAAAGGCCGCCGAGCCGGTTCGTCCCTCTCCGATAGTTCCATCGGCAGCCGAATCATGCCTCCCATCGGGATTCTCGGGAAGAAGCCTCTCGACGTCGTCCAGACAAATGGAATTACCCGAGTAATAATCAGATAGGTATTCGGCGCGGGTTCCTTTGATAATTACTCGCAGAATTTCGTCTAAACGAGACCTCTCCCGGCTGACAGGCAGACGGATTCCCTCCAATTCTTCCGTCGACGGCAGAATCTCGTACTTGAATTCCCCGGGAATATCGATCGACATCCTGCAGCGATAGAACTTATGGTTCTGCCCGAACAACAACTCCAGGTTATCGCAGCCGGAATCATCCAGGATAAGCCTGCAAACCTCACGATAAAATTGTATGCCTGGATCCCCGCGGTATGCCATCAGCAGCAGACGGCGGTCCAATTCCCGAATATCGTTCAGTCTCCCGTTCGAGTCGCGACTCCCGGCTTGATTTCGCGAATGAGTTTCCCCGTCTTTTCCCATCTTCTCTCAGCGTTTGGAAATCCAGATTAAGATTAGCCCGGTGGTTCGAAAAGTCAAGGCTCTTTATTCGCTGGCATGCTGTTGTCGGGTTATATAAGCCGCCCCGGGCGCGCGGCGTAAGCGGTCGGGATTAAGTTCTGACTTTCTCGGTCTTTCGGTCGAGTTCGGATCTGACGGCGGCGGCTATGATATTCTTGGTGACCGGTTTTCGAACGAAAGGCCCGGCTCCCAAACGATAGGCTTCCATCACCCTGTCCGATTCCGAGAATCCGGATAATATGATGGCTTTCTGTGCCGGATTAATCTTCAGTATCTTCTCGTAAGTGTCGGTCCCGTCCATCCCGCCGGGCATGACCATGTCGAGAATCACCAGGTCCTGCGGGTTATGACGAAGGAACTCGATCGCCTTCTCTCCGCTTTCAACCGCGCTGATCCTGTATCCGAGCTTCTGCAGCAGGCGGGAGACGACATCGCGCTGAATTTGATCGTCGTCAACAATCAAAACTCTCTCCGTGCCGCCTGATAGATTCCGGAATTCGGTGTCGGAAATTTCTTCTCTGGTTACAGGGAAGTACATGTAGAACGACGTCCCCTCCCCGACTTTGCTGCGGACATCGATATAACCGTTATGATCCTTCATCACCGCGTCCACAACGCTCAGTCCCAGGCCCGATCCTCGTTTCCGGTCAGCGGTTTTGGTCGTGTAAAAGGGATCGAAAATCTTCTGTATTATCTCGTCAGGAATGCCGCAACCGTTGTCGGAAACAGTCATTTTGACATATTCGCCGAGCGGGATCCATCCGAAGGCGATCGACGTGTCGTTGGCGTAGTAATTCTCGGTCCTGATGGTTACCGTACCGCCGCCTGCGGCGGGTGTGGCGTCACGGGCGTTGACAAGCAGGTTGATGAGCAGTCTATGGATTTGAGCGCTGCCCCCCTTAATTCTCATAAGGTCTTTGTCCAAGTCGATCCTGAATTCTGTCGCGGGCGATGCCGACTCGATCTCCTTGGCAGCGTGTAAAACGATGCGGTTTAGATCTATGATATCCTGAGTATAATGACCTCGGCGGCCCATGGTCAGAAGATCCTGGTTGATATCGGCGATTTTTTTGGCCACATTCTCGATATCGTCGAGGTACGCCCGCGCGTGACTTTCGCCAGGCAGCTCGTCTTTGATAAATTCGGGGTAGGCCATCAGAGGCGCCAGCAGATTGTTGAAATCGTGGGCTACCTGTCCGGCGATTGTGCCGGCTGTTTCGAGCCGTTCAGCTCTCGATTTCAGCTCGCGCAAACGCTTCGTCTCGGTGATATCCAGCACAGTGCCGAAGGCCCCTTCGTAATCCCCCTGCTTATTCATCTTCGGCGTGACATATACATAGAGCTGTTTTTTCACCCCGTCGACGGATATCAGCTCCAACTCGTACTCAGAGCTTTCCCCCCTTTTTCTCTTGCCCACTTCGGCGAATAAGATCCGCCTCTGGCTTTCCGAGAAGTAATCGAGAAGATTTTTTCCCAGCATATCGTCGGCGGTATTCTCGCCGAACATCCTGACAAAAGCCGGG
>CAZDAH010000004.1:22010-24082 GCA_964503405.1 uncultured Ignavibacteria bacterium | reverse complement strand
GACGAATTTAACATTCTCGTCTTTGTCAACTATGCAGATTCCCTCCAATACTGAGCTGAAAAGCTCCTGGTAGCGATTTTCCGATTCCATCAAAGCCTCTTTGGCTTGCTTCTGTTCGGTAATATCGGTGGTCGTGCCGAGTATGGCGTTTCGCCCCTCGTATTTTATCAATTTGGTCGCGGTTATGGCCTCGATTCGCTCGCCCGATTTTGTTATAAGGGTATATTCATATGGTTCTATTTCGTTTCCCGTTGAATGCCGTCCCAGGTACGATTCTATTGAATTTAATGATTCCGGGGCGATAAGCTTGCGGAAATTAAACTGGGGCGAATAGAACTCCTCTTTGGTATAACCCATGATTTCTTCTGATTTCTTGTTGGCGTAAACTACCCTGCCGTCCTGATTGATGAATATCATTGTAGGCGATTGCTCGGCCAGGCTCTTGAATTTCTCCTCGGATTCCTTGAGCGCCTCTTCCGCGCGTTTGCGGTCCGAAATGTCCCGTTGAATCGCCAGGAAAGCTATGATATTCCCGGCGGAGTCGAGAACCGGGTTGGCCGAACTGTCTATATCAACGATCCGTCCGTCTTTGGTTTTGTTGGCTAATTCCCCGCCGACAATCCGCTTATCAAGCAGAGCCCTCCAGAACGCCTCGTAAGCTTCGCGGCTTGACAATCCCGATTTCAGGATTCGCGGGGTCTGGCCGAGCGCCTCGTCCCGTCTGTAGCCATAGAGTTTCTCGAACGCGGAATTGACATATATTATTTTCCCGTCGATATCGGTCAGGAATATGGCCTCTCCCGAGCGTTCGAAGGCAAGCTTGAACTTCAACAGTTCGGTCTCCACCTTCTTGCGGGGAGTGATATCCACCATATGCCCAACCAGCTCGAATGGCATCCCGTCAGCATCTTTTCTCACGGAAACCATATCGCGGAGCCAAACCGCCTCGCCGGCGGCGGTCATGAATCTGTGCTCGAATTCATAACCTTCGCTGCTCCCCGAATTACAATGGAAACACTGGTCCGCGGTCTCGCGGTCGTCCGGATGAACACGCGCAATCCATGATTCCATGCCGATCCAGGTTTCGACCGGGTATCCGAGTATCCTCTCCGCCTGTTTTCCCATGAAGGTAAATTGTTTTATCCCGAGATCGAATCTCCATGGTATGACGTTTATGGATTCCACCAGGGTCCTGAATTTTTCCTCGCTTTCTCTGAGCTTTTCCTCCGTCCGCATGCGGTCCGTGATATCCTGAATTGTCCCGAACATCTCGACAGGTTCGCCGTTCCGATCGAACTTCAAGTCCCCCAGCCCGTGTACCCATTTTTCCTCCCCGGTCGCGGCATTCACGATCTTATATTCCTTGTCGAATCGTTTTCGCCCGGCTAATACGTCCTCCCGAAAATAGGTCAGCATCATTTCCCTGTATCGGGGATGGACGATCCTGAGCCATTCCTCGATATTCCTTGTGACGTCCTTTTCAATTCCGAAAATTCTGTCCAGTTCGGCCGAACTGGTCCAGATTCCCTCGGTGATATCGAGGACATAGTGCCCCAGCCTGGCGATTCTGTGGGCTTCCTCGAGCTTGTTCTTGCTGTCTTCGAGAGCCTTTTCCGCGAGTTTGCGATCAGTGATATCAAAAATATAGTGGACATAAAGATCGTCTGTCAGAGGCACCCAGATGCCATGATAATATTTCCCGTCGGATTCGACTTCGAGACTTTGAGATTCTCCTGTTTCCCACATTTTCGGGGCCAGACAGAAAACGCAGTTTTGGTGGCGCTTGGCGCAGGTCTCATGGCAGGTTTTGCCGGGTACGGCCCCGGCTTCCCGGGCCGCGCTGTTCGAGGCGACGATTTCCCTGGTCCCCTTGCGCAGTATCATGGCTATACAGGGCAGGTTATCGAGAAGAATCCGAAGATTGCGATCGGCGGGCTTCTCCTCTGTCAGATCGCGGCACGATTCGATAATCTGCGTTATTTCGCCATTGCTGTCGAAAACAGGCGCGGCGTTTATCTCCATGGTTATAGGCTTGCCTTGGCTGTCGTAACGGGTATGCTCGACCGTGACCG
>CAZDAH010000004.1:17066-22000 GCA_964503405.1 uncultured Ignavibacteria bacterium | reverse complement strand
ACCGGTCCGCCCGAAGCTATAACCCGCTCCATGGCGCACGGATTCTCCCTTCCCTGACAAGGCGCCGCGGAGCCGTGCGATACTTGATAACATTTCAAGCAGGCGGTGACAGAGTCCCGATTCCCCGCGCTAGCTCGAAGAGTCCGGTTGGCCAGAGTTACCGTGTAATCGCGGTTGATCAGCATGAGGCCCTCCGGAAGGCCGTCCAGCACGGTCTGAATAAACTCGCGAGCCCTGTCGAGTTCGCGTTCTCCTCCATTATCTTTTTCGCTGACAACCTCCAGCACGCGGGAGATCTCCCCCTCGTCCGAGCGCAACGGTATGACTATATGAAATTGCCGCCGGTTGTCGATTACCAGTTCGAAAGAGTTTTCTTCCCCGCCGAAAGCCCTTGAATAGTTTTGCCGCACCGAATCCGTCTGCCCGCCGTATACCTCTTCGAGAGTCTTCCCGGCCAGAGAGGCACTGTCGGGGATAACATCTCCCGAGCCCAGGCCATAAGCGAATTCAATGGTCTGGTTTTTGTCAATAATCGAGACATAGGACCCGAGACTCTTGACGTCCTCCCGGGGAGCGTTCCGAGGCTGTCCTGAAATAGTCGGACGCCTGAACCGGACAAAAACCGGATAGAAGAACGTTATGATACATATGGCTGTAATAACGGAGTCGGTCAATATGCGCTGCCATCCTCCGATTCCGGGAAGTGCCCGCGAGAATATGATGATGACGATTTTCGCCGTGACGGCGCAAATCGCGGCCGCGGCGAGGAGCCGTGTCGCGGTTATCTTCGCCGGCTTATTTTTATCGATTACTCGCCGAGCGAGCATCGATTCTCCGGTGTCGCCCGGCGGTTGCTTCCATCGTGACCGGTTATCGACTTTGGATGCCTTTTCCCCGCTGCAAATAAACAAGATCCTTTCGCTCTTACTGATGATAATTCCATTCACTTATTATTTCGACAGTTTGCTCAAGAATATTACATAATAAATACCTTGAAAGAGGAAACCAATATCGGCAATCTTGATATTGCCGGCCATCAAGTCGCTGAATCTCGATTGATAATGGATTTATCAGTCGATCAGAAGGTTTGCGTTATCGGATCGAGTCGGTTTATTGCAGGGGCGACGCTTGCCCGGAGAGTATCGATCTTTCAGGGCGCGTTCGAATCGGCGGAATCAATAGACTGGGGGCTATATTTATCTTGCTGCCCACAGCAGAGTGGAATACTAAAGTATTGATTTCCCTTATTCATGGATAATACGCTCCAGTTGATGGCTTAATCAGGCGCCGATCGAATAGGGGTTGTGTCGTTTTCTGCCGTTAAAAGAAAAGACCGCTGAATGCCGGGCAGCGGATAGAATTAGTCGGTCGAATGAAAATTGAGGGCGTTATCGCTTTAAGCTTTCGTCATATCAAGCCTATAATTCTTTACCGGTGTTTACAGAGAATATTCGCGTTCCGGGGGCCTGGTCGGAAGCCGCTCTTAAATATTATTATAGGCGCAAATAGTCCATTATAATATCACAAGAAGCGCCGGCTCCGAATAAAGTCTCTCATCGCCAGAGGGCGGATCCGGTTTGCCCGGTTTAGTCGATTATCGACGGCTTTCGAAGAGGAGTATTCTATTGCCCGAGGACCCGCTGAGCTCTCACGGATCTTACTCTCTCAGCAGCTGCGCGGCCTGCAGTTCCAGACGCGCCATTCCCGCTTCGCGCTGCAGCCAAATACGAGAGCTGCGAAGTTCGAGCTTGCGCGGATAAACCTGATACGGCAGGCTGTCTCGTGTCCCGCCAGGACAATCGGATACGCGCGCGAAACCGGAGGACTCAAAAATGCCGGCCCCGCCGACTGACGCGAATATTACTTTTCCCCACTCCTGATTGCGTCGAATGAGTCATTTACGCTTGTCATGTTTCCGACTCCGTTCGTTTGCCGAAAGTCATGTATAATGCGGGAAGCACGACTAAAGTCAGGGCCGTAGAGGTCAAAATCCCGCCTACGACGACTGTAGCCAGGGGACGTTGTACCTCTGCGCCCACGCCTGTGGAGACGGCCATAGGGACGAATCCCAACGCGGCCACGAGGGCTGTCATGAATACCGGGCGCAAGCGGATAACGGCGCTTTCCCCGATCGCCGATTCGATATCCCTGCCCTCTGAACGCAAGCGCTTGATAGTAGACACCAGCACCAGGCCGTTGAGCACCGCGATTCCGGAGAGCGCTATGAACCCGACGCCGGCGGAAATCGAGAACGGCATGCCCCGTATCGCCATTATCACAACTCCTCCGAGAGCGGCCAGAGGGATACCGGAGAAGATCAGCAGGGAGTCCCGCGTCGATTTATAAGTCAGATATAAGAGCCCGAAAATAAGCAAAAGGGCAATCGGCACGACAATTGCCAGGCGAGTTCTGGCCCTTGCCAGGTTTTCAAACTGCCCGCCGAGGCGAATGAAATAATCTTGGGGAAGATCGATCTCGGAGTCGATTCGATCTTTTAATTCACTCATGAATGAGCCTATATCGCGATCGCGTACGTTGCATTGGATGACGATGCGCCTCTTGCTCCACTCCCGCGTAATTGTTCCGGGGCCCTCGTCGAGATAACTCCTGGTGACTCGATCGAGCCCCACCAGGCTGCCGCTTGACGATCTGACGATAAGACGTTCGATATCCTCGGGACCTTTGAGAAGTGTGGAATCGATTCTCGCCACGAGGTCGAATCGCCGCTGGCCCTCGAACACGTCGCCGACTTTAATGCCTTCGATACTTTCGATTGCCGTAAGAACGTCTTCTGCTGTCAAACCGAAACGCGCTAATCGCTGCCGATCCGCGGTTAAAAGGAGCTGCGGCTGGCCGGTCAATTGCTCCACCGAGACGTCCGCGCTTCCGGGAATCGTCTCCACCAAGGCCGCGATCTCCTCCCCTTTCGATTCCAAAACGGCAAGATCGTCGCCGAACAGCTTAATGCCGATATCGGAGCGGATTCCGGCGATCATTTCGTTGACCCGCATTTCTATAGGCTGCGTAAATATCCTGTTCTGCCCTGGAAAATCGTCCAGCTCCGAGTCGATTGCCGCCACGAGCGCTTCCTGGCTCGACACTTTAGTCCATTGATCGCGTGGCTTAAGTGTGATAAACATATCAGAAAGTTCAAGCCCCATTGGGTCTGTGGAAAGCTCCGCGGTACCGGAGCGGGTCCAGACGCGCGAGATTTCGTCCGGGAAAGTATCCAGCAGATACTTCTCAATCAGCGTATTGTATCTCACTGATTCCTCGAGCGAGATGCCGGCCAGGCGCACAATATTTATTACGATTGTTCCTTCGCTGAGGCGGGGAATAAACTCAGATCCCAGCCTGGTAAAAAGCAGGACGCCCAGGATCACAAGGACGAGCGACGCAATTAAGACAATTCTACTGTATTTTAAGGAGAATCCGAGGATCGGCTCATATGCTTTTCTCAGCCACCCGACAAATACCGGTTCGCGCTCCTTGATTTGTTTTGTCAGAAACGTCCCGATAAGCGCCGGTATCACGGTGAATGACAGAATTAACGAGCCGGTCAGAACAAACACAACTGTCATCGCCATCGGCCGGAATAACTTTCCCTCAACTCCCTGCAGAGTGAGAATCGGGAGGTAGACGATAATAATGATCAATTCGCCGAACAGGGTCGGCTTGCGGACTTCGAGGATAGCGTCGCGAATAATTTTCAATCGATCGTTCCCCGCGTTTTGACGAGAAACGCAACGCACCGCGTTCTCCACCTGTATCACGGAGTTATCAACCGCGAGTCCGAAATCGATGGCTCCGAGGCTCATCAGGCTGCCGGCGATCCCCACCCGCGACATCATGTCGAAGGCAAACATCATGGAAAGCGGTATTGCCGAGGCTACTATCAGACCGGCCCGAAGGTTGCCCAGGAATAGAAACAGAACGGCGATAACGAGCAATGCCCCGCAGACCAGGTTGTGTTCCACCGTGCTTAGTACCTGATCCACAAGTTCGGTACGCTGATATCCCTTGACGGTTGTAATGTCCCCGGGCAAATTCCGTTTTGCCTCTTCCAATCTTTCGGAGAGTCTTTCGGTGACATCGGCGGGATTTTCACCGGTAATCATAAATCCCAATCCAAGGACAACCTCCCCATTTCCGTTATATGTAACCGCTCCCCGACGGATTTCGTGTCCGATTCCGACGTCGGCGATATCTCCCAGCGTAATCGGAACCCCTTCCGGGCTGGCGAGGACGATATTCTCGATTTGTTCAATTGATTCGACACTTCCCACGCCGCGCACTATGGTCAGCTCGCCCCCCCGGACTATCTGGCCGCCAGGCACGTTTCCCAGGTCCGCATGGATTCTGTCTATGACGCTGGTAATGGAAAGATCGTATCGGGCGAGGCGATCGGGATCGAACGCGATCAGATATTGTTTCTCGAAACCGCCCCAACTGTTGATTTCCGCCACTCCGGAGACGGCTTGAAGCTGTGGTTTGATGATCCAGTCCTGCGCCGTCCGTGCCGCCGTAGCGTCGCCCGACTCGCTGAGAACCAGATAATGGAACACTTCTCCCAATCCAGTTGAGACCGGACCGAGCCGGGGAACGCCCACAACGTCGGGCAATTCCGCGGAAAGGAGCCTTTCGCTAACCTGCTGACGGGCGAGGTAAAGGTCGATTCTGTCCTCGAAGATCGTCGTAACCTGGCACAGACCGTATTTTGTAACCGATCGTACTTCGCTCAACCCCGAAAGGCCGGTCAAAACCCGCTCCAGGGGATATGTAACTAACCGTTCAAGATCTTCCGGCGCCCATCCCGGCGCGGAGACGTTGATCTGAACAAGGACCGGGGTGGTATCCGGAAATGCGTCAAACGGAAGGCCTCTAAGGGCGATCAGTCCGACAACGCAAAGAAGCGCGGCCAGCGCCAGCCGGCG
>CAZDAH010000004.1:0-17056 GCA_964503405.1 uncultured Ignavibacteria bacterium | reverse complement strand
CAGGTCGATGAGACGGGCAAGCATTCCGGACCTCAACCAACCGGCTCGATGCCGCAGCATCCGGCTCCGATGCTGGATTTTTTCAATTCAGTCTTTAACAGGAAAGCGCCGCTTACCACTACCGACTCGCCGGGTTTGACTCCCTCAGTGACCTGATAAAAAGGACCTTCGCCGTCGGCCAAGAGCACCTTACGGGGACGGTATCGATCGGGGGATTCCATTATAAAGACGACATTGCAGCAGCCCTCCCATTGCACTGCGTCCTTGGGGACAAGGCAAACCTCTGTGTTTTTCGCCCTGATGATTTTGGCGCGTCCGAATTCTCCGGCGTATAAATCGTGATTCCGATCGACGACCGCTGCTCTGACGGTTCCTGTCCTGGTGTGGGGATCCAGGAATCTGGAGATCCAGATTATCTCGCCTCCCGCTCTATCGAGGCCTCCGCCGTCGGAACTGAATAAGAGCTGGTCCTTGATCCGAATTTCTTTCATCTGCTTTTCGGTTAGCCTCGCCTCTATCCACATCGAACCGGGATCCGCGATTATGGCAAACGCGCTTCCGGCCTCCAGAAGCTCGCCGAGCTGAGCGATTCGTTCAACCAGGATACCGCTTGCCGGAGAACGAAGGTAAAACTCGTTGGAGAAGTCACGGCTGTTTTCGATTTCGCCGAAATCGCTCTCGCTCAATCCCGCCGCGGTAAGCGTACCAATTACTCCGTTGTATACCGCCGACGCTTCTTCGGCCGCCGCCGACTGCATATCAAAATCGGCCTGGCTTATCATCTCTCTTTCTCTCATGCCCCTGCGACGTTCGAGTTCTCGCCGCTCCACATCGTAACGGGCCCTCGAGGAAACCAAAGTCGATTTCAAACGGGCGATATCCGGCGATTTTAAAATTGCCAATAGCTCGCCTTCGGCCACAAACTCGCCCGGGGATGCCAGCCAGCGTGAGACCAGGGCCGGTATTATCGACGCTACCACGTTGGCGTTCGTCTCATCGAACACGATTTCAGCCGGAGCTTCGACTGCGGATTCGAATCGCGCGGCGCGAACGGCTTGGACGTCGATTCCCGCGCGATCCGCGGTCGACGGGGACGCGAATCTAATGACCGCGCCGTCAGTGGCGCAAGCACGGGCATTTGGCCTGAAATTCAATTCAACGTCGATTTCGGTTACCTTCAGTTCAGGCGCTATGGCGTCCAGGAATTCCTCTTGTGAGATTCTGATTCCGGGATTACAGAGACGGCAGTTGGATTCGGGTATGCCGTGTTCGACGCACCAGTCGCCTGATTCCTTGAAACCGGATATTAGGGCCGGATTACATAAGGTGCATCGCGATTCCGGCACAAGATGCTCGGCGCACCAGTCATTCACATGTTCTTCTTCCCACGGAAGAACAATGGCCTCTTTATTTTCAATCGAGCCAACTGCTGGCCGCCCGCTGCTCTCCGCAATATTCGCGTGCGCGGCCCCTTCCGGGATTCCGCCGTCATTGCAGCCGAGAGACGCGATTGCTCCGATCGAGAGCATTGCCGTGATCAATTTCTTACTGCCTGAATTCAAAATCCACTCCTTTTAGTTGGGTTGACCAGCTGATAAAACTAATTTCAGCGGGCATGGAACCCGTCAAGATCATACCGATTTTTCGGCTTGAAATCAGGGTCTGACTAAACCCCGTTATGGGCAACGATTAGTTTCGGGGAGGATGGTCGATACCAGCTGCGAGATAGTCTTGATGACAAGCAGAATTCATGATCGCCGACGAAATAGCCTTCGGAAGGGCCTGATTGTCCGCGAATTCCAGGACGCCGATCATGTCTATCGTCTTAAGGCAATTGATGCAGTCATCGCACGATTCGCATGAATCGTCGAAGCATTCATCGCAGATATCGCATCCGACTTGGGCGATGGGATCGGCTACCGCGATGATCACTAACAAAACGAGAATGGCAAAAACGGCAATCTCTCGCCGGTTGTCCTTAACCGCGAAGGCGCCGAAGATTTTGCCTCGAATCATTCTCCAAACCCCGCATTGCTGTCCATCGGGCCAATATAATGAATAATTCTAATTATCAAAATAGTATTTTCAGGGGGAGTCGCCGACCTGAGAAAAGATGATGGTGAATTCGAAGCGGGAAATTGTTCGGATAAGTGATTGTTATGTAAGAGATTGCAGCCAACGGTGTAATATGCCGCTATCCTGGAATATTTTCAGGCGCCGTGTTATTTAGTCTCTTGAGCGTCGCCGCAAGGAAATCAAGTTCGGTAATGAACTCTCTTAAGCCGTCACAGCCGCCGCGAGAATCATTCTTCACCCAGATAGGCCTTGCGCACTTCTTCATTTCTTTCAATATCCGACGCTTTTCCATGAAGTCTGATCTGCCCGGTTTCCATGACGTAACCATAATGGGCTATCTTGAGCGCCAAATGGGCGTTCTGTTCCACCAGAAGTATAGTTGTGCGAAGCTCGCGATTGATTTCCACGATTTTCTCGAAAATCGCTTTTACCAGAATCGGTCCGATCCCCAGCGACGGTTCATCCAGGAGAAGCAGCCTGGGACGAGCCATCAGGGCCCGCGCTATGGCCAGCATCTGCTGTTCTCCGCCGGAGAGGGTCCCCCCGGACTGTTTGAGTCGTTCCTTAAGGCGGGGAAAAAGTGCGAACGTGAATTCCAGATCCCGCTTAATCTCCGGCTTATCGCGCCGCAAATAGGCGCCCATCTGCAGATTCTCCAAGACGGTGAGATTGGAGAAAATCATTCGTCCTTCGGGTACGTGCGAGATTCCTGCGGCCACGATTTCATGCGGGGAGCGGTTTCCGATCTCGCGGCTGTCGAACTTGATCGAACCTCCGGAAACCCTGGCCAGCCCGGAGATAGCCCGCAACGTAGTGCTCTTGCCGGCTCCGTTGGCGCCGATCAAGGTGACTATCTGCCCTTCGCCGACGGTGATGGAAATCCCGTCGAGCGCTTTAATGGCCCCATATGCGACCTTCAGATCGCGTATTGTTAACATAATACGAAAGCGCCTCTACACCGTTTCGCCCAGGTAAGCCTCGATTACTCGGGGATTGCGCCTAATCTCATCGGGTGTCCCCTCGGCGATTTTCGCGCCGTAATCCAGAACTGTAATCCTCTGGCAGATCCCCATCACGACCCTCATATCGTGCTCGATCAGAAGAACTGCCACTTTGAATCTTTCCTTGACCTCCCTGACCAATTTCATCAAGGCGATTTTCTCCGACGGGTTCATACCCGCTGCCGGCTCATCAAGCAGGAGCAGGCGCGGACCGGTAGCCAGGGCCCTGACTACCTCCAGCCGCCGCTGATCACCGTAGGGAAGCGACGAGGCCGGCTTGTCGGCCACATCCTTCAATCTGAACATTGCCAAAAGATCATAAATTGTGCTTTTTACCCGTTCTTCCTCCTGCTTGAAATTACCGAAACCGAGGCTGGCTTTGGGAAATCCATAATTCAGGTTCTTGATCAACGAAATTTGCACGCTCTGGAATACGGTCAATGAGCGGCAGAGCCGGATGTTTTGGAAAGTTCGAGCGATGCCCTTTCCGCAAATCTGAAAGGGCTTTTGTCCGACAATCGTCACACCGTCGAACAGTATGTCTCCTCCCGTGGGACGGTACACGCCGGTTATGATGTTAAAAACAGTCGTTTTGCCGGCGCCGTTGGGACCAATCAAACCTACAAGCCCGTCGGAGGGCACATCCAGATCGAGTTCCGATACGGCAGTCAGACCTCCGAATCGCATGGTGCATTTGCGCAGGCACAGGATAGACATAGCCGGCATCAAGCCCCCTCGCGTGATTTTGCCCGACTCTTGAGAATACGCGTCAGTCTTCTCAGGAACTCTCCGCTGCCGAACAACCCCTGGGGACGAGCTATCATGATGACCACCAACGCCAGCGAATATATGACCATCCTGTACTCGGCGATGGGACGCAAAGCTTCCGGCAGGACAGTCAAAAGCACCGCGGAAATGATGACTCCGACGTTATGCCCCATACCGCCGATTATGACCATGACCACTATCTCGATTGATTTGACGAAACTAAATTGCGACGGGTTTATGTAGGTTACAAAATGCGCGTAAAGTCCGCCGGCTATTCCCGCGAAGAACGCGCCGGCGACGAAGGCGGTGACTTTATAACGGGTGGCGTTGATCCCCATGGCCTCGGCGGCAACCTCGTCGTCGCGAACGGCCAAAAAGCCCTGGCCATAGGTCGAGCGGATCAGATTCGACAGGATGAATATCAACACGGCCGCCGTGGCATAAACCCAGAAAAAACTGGTCAGCTTGGCGATACCGGTAAAGCCGCGCGCTCCGCCGAGGAAATCCAGATTCTGAATTATTACCCTGATTATCTCGCCGAATCCAAGCGTCACGATAGCCAGGTAGTCTCCTTTGAGCCTCAACGATGGAATTCCGACAAGCAGCCCGAATATGGAGGAAATCAGGGCGCCGCAAACAAGAGCCGCCAGCAAGACTAGGCCGGCGGCGAATCCTCCCTTGACTCCTATTAGCGACGTTACCACCGCAGCCGAGTAGGCCCCCACGGCCATGAAACCGGCATGCCCCAGCGAAAACTGACCGGTAAAACCGTTGACCAGATTAAGCGACGACGCCAGAATGATATTTATGCCGAGATAAATGATTATCTGATAATAATAAGCGTTGAACGACGATTGAAACCGCGAAATCACATAGGACGCCGCAATCACCGCGATGAGAATCAGGGCTTTTCTCAGGCTTGAGGTTTGCCCGCTCATACTCGCTCGGATTCGAATTTACCGAGAAGCCCGGCGGGACGAATGAGAAGGATTACAATTAGAATCCCGAAAGCGATCGCGTCTCTGTAGGTGGACGATATATAGCCGGTGACAAAGGTTTCCGTGACGCCGATGATGAGCCCTCCGAGGGCGGCGCCCACCAGATTTCCGATCCCGCCCACCACCGCGGCGATGAAGGCTTTCAGTCCGGGGAAAACGCCCATCAGCGGGTTGATGCTGGGGTACACCGACGAGTACAACACCGCGGCGGCGGCGGCCAGAGACGATCCCAGAATAAATGTGAACGAGACCACGTTGTTTATGTTGATCCCCATCAACTTCGCCGCCTCCAAATTAAATGACAGCGCCCGCATCGCCGTTCCAATCCTCGTGGACATCACTACCCAGCGCAGCAAAAGCATCAGACCGATCGCCGTTCCTACGACGATGCGCGGCGTGGAATTAACGACCACGCCGCCCGTGTCGATCAGTTTCGATTTGGGAATCAATTCGGGAAATGGTTTCGGGTCGGGGCCGAATACGAGCTGGCCTCCGTATTCCAGGAAAAACGATACTCCAATCGCCGTGATCAGAACGGTGATCGTCGGCCGCCCGCGCAGTGGCTTGTAGGCCAGTTTCTCTATGGTCACGCCGAGCGTGGAGCAAACCAGCATGGCGAAGAGCATGGCCAGTATTCCGGCGATAAGCAAATTCCCTCCGCTTAGGGAAAGAATGGTAGGAGCAGCGAAATAGGCCGCGTAAGCTCCCACCATAAAAATATCGCTATGAGCGAAGTTTATAAAGCGAAGGATTCCGTATACCATGGTGTAACCCAATGCGATGAGGGCGTAGATGCTGCCCAGGGAGACACCGTTGATGACCTGTTGAATGAATTCACTCATATGCCAGGAGAATGCAGTTCACCAACAAGAGCTTCAATTAGCCCGCCGGGATCAAGCTGATAAATTTCAAGATATAGATCGAATCACCCTTTCGAGCTTTGTCCTCGAAATCACATCGGATCCACTTTGGCATGAAATCTGAATTGACCATTTTCTATTTTGACTATAACGCTGGCTTTTCTGGCGTTGCGCTCTTCGTCGATGGTTGTCCGACCTGAAACCCCCTCGAAATTCTCGGTAACGGCCAGAGCGTCGCGAATCATCGTGGGATCGTCGCTGCCGGCCCGCTCGATGGCGTCAAAAAGTATCCTCGCGGCATCGTAGCCGAGCACAGCCATAGCGTCCGGCGTTTCGCCCTCGTATAGCTGACGATACGTTTTGACGAAATCCTGTACAATAGCGCTGGTATCGTCGGCCGCGTAATGGTTAGTGAAAAACGTACCTTCCATGGCGTCGCCGCCGACCTCGAGCAATTTGTTCGAATCCCAGCCGTCACCACCCAAAAATGGCATATTCATATTCAATTCGCGCGCCTGCTTGACCAGGAGCGCGCTTTCCTGGTAATACCCGGGGACCACGACCGCCTCCGGATTCAGCCCTTTAATTGCCGTCAACTGCGCCCGAAAGTCCGTGTCTCCTTCGCTGTAGGCCTGCTCTCCTACCACCTGCCCGCCCAGCTTCGTGAATGTCTGAGCGAAAAACTCGGCCAGGCCAATGGAGTAATCGTTCTTCACGTCTTTGATCACGGCGACCCGCCTTGATCCAAGCGATTCATAAACGAACCTGGCGATTACCTCGCCCTGGAAAGGATCGATATAGCAGACTCTGAATATGTAATCCCCCTTGCGCGTGACTTCGGGATTGGTGGAACCCGGGCTGACCATGGGGATTTTATTCTCCTGAGCGATCGGCGCCGCCGCGAGGGATCGTGACGAGGCGATTTCCCCCAGCAGTGCCCGCACATTGTCCCTGGTAATCAGTTTTGTGGCCGCAAGGGCGGCTTCCTCCGGTTTGGACTGTGTATCAGCCACGATCAGATGGATCTTCTTGCCCATCACCCCTCCGGCCGCGTTAATTTCATTAACAGCCATTTCTACGCCGTGCAGGGTGGAAGTGCCGAACGTGGCCGTGGTTCCGGTAAGAGATAAGTAGGCCCCAATGAGGATTTCATTCTGATTTGTTTTCTGTCCGCAACCGACCATGGCTGCGGCAAGCAGCAGGACGATGACCAGACCACTCAGATAAGCTCTCAATTTTCTGACCTCCATTTCATCATTTGAATGCCTTAGGCGTTCAGTATAGCCATAGTTTATCACTCAGTCAATATTATTTATTCCCCGCCAGGACTGCCGAGAGATCAATTGCCGGCCCGAATAAGACTAATTAGGAAGGGCAGGACTGCTATGGAGGATATCGTACCCTCAAGAAAAAAGTCAATTATCTTCAAGGAAATCTTGAATCTGGCTCTTTACATGAAAATGGGCCTGAACAGTCAGTCAATGGTGCGAAGGTATGAGGAAATAAATAGCTTAAAAGAAAGCAAGGAGGCGATCTTCATATACCGGCTCCAACCTCATCCTCCTCAGAATTCTATCAAGTCCGAATTTGAAATTCGCTTGCGAGCGCACTGATCGCCGGAACATGATGGAAAGTCATAGCTTAGACGTTTATGCCAACTATGAAAATAAGCGAGTAGTATATTCCAACGAGCAGGAAAGCGATCGCGGTTATCCGTCGCGCCCATTTCTCAATAACTGTAATCTTGTTGAAGGCTGTTGCTACCCGCTTCGCTCCCAGGGCGATAAGAACGGCAAAGGCGACTACGGGAAGGGCGGTTCCAATTCCATAGGCAGTCGGCATTATTACCGATGATTGGTAATTTACCGCCATCGGGATCAGACTGCCAAAGAACAAAGCCGCCGATACAGGACAGAAAGACAGAGCGAACAGGAATCCCAACGCCCCTGCTCCCCAGATCCCCCACTTTTCCACCAGCGCTGTAAGCCTGTTGCTCGATCCGAAACCGGGTATTCTAAGGTTGACAAGACCCAACAGGAGCATGCCTGCCAGGATCAGGATAGGACCAAGTGCTTTGTTCATGTTCTGCTGAAGAAACATGGCAACATCAGGTATCGAAAGCACGCTTGCGACAAGAAGGACGCCAAGCGCAATATAGGTAAGTGTGCGCCCTGCAGCATACATAACGCCCGACAGGACCACCGTCCCCGGATGATCAATCCGTTTACCGATATAACTTATCGCGGCAATGTTCGTAGCCAACGGGCACGGCGATATCGATGTCAGTATTCCCAGCCAGATGGCCGAGCCGAGCGCGACAAAATAACTGTCCATGCTACTCGTCTTCTTTGGAATTCAGGAAATCCTGCACTTCAGATTGAACGTAGGCGATAAACTGCTCCTTGTTTCCGACTAATTTCCAGATCTTGTCCAGGTTTTTCCACTCGATCTCCTTTCCATCATGCAATCGGGAAAGAATCAGCGACTGGCTATAAAGCTTATAATCTTTGGCGAAATGTTCATTGGCTTCTTTTTCGAAATTTTCAACCTGCCAGACGATACTGCTGTCCTGCAGCTTCTCGGCGAATCCGGATTCGATCGCTTCCCTGGAGAAGGCTTCCAGTTTGCCGCAGGTCATACACCGTCTGTTCATGTGAAGGTAGTAGATTACCACAAAATCGGCCGGACCCTTTTCCTCCAACCCGGCGACGGATTTCCCCGATATTTCTTTGGATCGGTCAATCGATGCATCATCGGCGATGGCCACAAACGCTGATAAAAGCAGCGTCAACCCTGTCAATAGAATTCTTGAATTTCTCATAACAATCCTTTCATCCATTTATATATTTTCAACCAAGAAGCTTTTTCAGGTCTTCCAGCGACGGTATCCTGCCGGAAACTTTGACCTCGCCGTCGATTACTAGCGCCGGCGTCATCATCACGCCATAATCGGTGATTTGCCTGATATCGGCGATTTTCTCGACGGAACAATCGATCATAAGTTCGCGAACCGCCAGTTCGGTTCTTTTCATTAATTCCTCGCACTTCGGGCACCCGGGCCCGAGCACTTTGATTATCTTCATATTGGCCTCCGTTTAAAAAAATCTTCCGAATATATAACCCGTTATCGTCGCCATTTTTATCACCAGCAGTACGAAGACGAAAGTTTTTTGAGTTCCCATAATGGATCGAATCACCAGCATGTTAGGCAACGAAAGCGCCGGGCCGGCCAGCAGCAGCGCCAGGGCCGGGCCTTTTCCCATACCGTGGCCAATTAAACCCTGGAGAATCGGAATCTCGGTTAAAGTGGCGAAGTACATGAAAGCTCCGACCACGGATGCGAATAGATTCGACTCCAGCGAGTTGCCTCCCACCCATCTGACGATCCACTGGGATGGAATGAGACCTTCCCCTCCCGGACGGCCGAGGAGCAGGCCGGCGACAAGAACACCCCCGAAAAGCAGAGGAAGAATCTGCCTGGCAAAACTCCAGGTCTGTGAAAACCACTCTCCTGATTCATCGCCGCGCCTACTGAGGATCAACGATAATCCGATAACCCCGGCAGAAAAGGCAAGCAGCGGAATATTGGGAAAAATCAATGCAAAGACTGCCGTGGCTAATCCGGTAAGGATCACCGGAATCCCTGAAATTTTGAACCAGAAAATCAACATCGCTCCGAGCCCGATTGATGCCAAGCCGGTGATTATCCATTTGTATGAATAGACAGAATACCAAGCGCTTGTCATTTCATCGGGCTCACCCCAGTTGGCGAATACAAGAATGGTTACCATAGCCGCAAGGTATGCGGCATTCTGCCATAACGGTCGCGTGACCTCCGCTTCCGGCATGGCGATTCGGGCGTTGACTTTCTGAGTTTCCTCTCGGCGAAAGACAAGATGCATCGACAGCCCGATAACGACGCTGAATATGATCGCCCCGGCGGCACGAGCGATACCCAGTTCGATCCCCAGAACTCTCGCCGTAAGAATAATAGCCAGGACATTGATTGCCGGCCCCGAGTAGAGAAAAGCGGTGGCCGGACCAAGACCGGCGCCCATCCGATAAATGCCGGCAAAAAGAGGCAGAACGGTGCAAGAGCAAACCGCAAGAATGGTCCCCGAAATCGACGCCACGCCGTACGAAAGCGCCTTGTTCGCCTTTGCCCCGAGATATTTCATTACCGACGCCTGACTGACAAACGCCGCAATCGCTCCGGCTATGAAAAAGGCTGGAACGAGGCAAAGAACTACGTGTTCCCGGGCATACCAACTTGTCAGCGCGAGAGCCTCAATAACAGCTCCGCGCAGACGAAGACTGTCAATTGGCAAATAATAGAAAATTAGAAAGATCGCGACTATCCAACTCAGCGTTTTCCATTCGGATTTCCAATTCATCGCGTAAATTTCCTGACTTGGACCATAGGAGCTCAATCTATTTGGCGCAATCGCCAAATACTATTGCAAAAAAACATCAGCGAGCCGCCGCCTTCTGCGCCTGTCGCACGTTCACTTTCAGCACATCTTCGACACAGCCGAAAAAATTCAAAATACAAGGCACTCGGAGGCTGTACCAAAACTGCAGGCCTCGCTTTTCATCTTCAACAATACCGGCCTGTTTCAAAACCGAGAGGTGTTTGGAGACCGTCGAGATATCAGCCCCGATCAAGTCCCGCAAATTGCAGACACATCGCTCGCCTTTGGAGAGCTCGTCGATTATGAACAGCCTGGTGGGGTGCCCCATCGCTTTGATGATCTGCGCCCTGGCTTTGTAGTTCAGTCTTGTTCTATTATCCAAATTCGCTCCATTACTTAATTGTTTTGTTAATTGGCAAAATAACCAAATAAATGGCAAAGTCAAGGGAATTTTCCACCAATATCGAAGAGCATATTCCATTGTCGCGTAACCTATTGAAATTAAAAGAGATACAGGAGAGCGTGGGCGGCAAGGCAAATTCACAGCCTGTATGATTCGCAATTTTGCTTGGAGCGGCCCTGACCTTACTCTACCCAGACAATAGTAACGTCCAGTCTTCGGTTAGGTCTAAATATGCGATTTGCGGCGCTAGCCATCGAAAGCCTATGAGAAGACTGCGATGGAAATTGCCCGATCGGCAACGACGGGGAAGCTCATGAAGGGGGAATACGGTAACTTGTCCAAAGAACACGTCCATTATCGAATCTACGATTCGTGGAGTGTCTTATAGTCTTTTACCGTCGCCGGAGTCTGTATATTAGCACCAGGATAAGTCCCACGGCGATAAAGGAGGTTGAGGCAACAGCGGCTCCAGTGTTTGGACCCCACACGATCGCTATTATTTTGGCGGTACCGCCAGGAGTGGTCTGGCGAACACGGATATATGATCCTGTCCCCAAAGCGGCTGGAATTCCGGCCGGCGATTCCGGCCTCTACTCCAACACAAGTACCCTTCCAGTCGCTATAGTTACACCCGATGGAGACCGTGCAAGCCCGGATTTCAGAATTACGTCTATTTGCCCCTCGTTCGTAACGCTCCAATCACGGTGATGGTCATAATCTGCAACAAATACAGTGCTTTCCGCAGTAACGGCCAACCCCGTTAACCTCGGGTGCTCTTTTGGACTGATACCACCGAATGGATTCCCCCCCGGCGGGGAGACTTTGCCGTCCTGAGTTACCCGTATGACAGCAGCAAAATCCGTTAGATATATAGTTCCATTCGGGCCAAGCGCGATGTCTATTACGCTTGGGAAACCATTGGCTATTTCTGCAACCTCGCCATTCGAAGTGCGTCTTAGGAGCGCGCCATCGGTAATCCAATAACAGTTGTCATTCTGGTCGCGGATGTTACCGACCTCGGCATCCGAAACCAGGTTACTATCCCTGGTCAGAATCCGGGTATCGGTCTTCCGCAGATTGTTCCTGGCATCATATTCCACATGTTCTTCATACAATTACCCGTCTTCCGTCAGAAAAAGCTGGTGAGAGTGTACTCCTGAGAGCAGCGGATGCAAACCCCCGTCCGGATCGACTCTCCAGATAATGTTGCGCTGGACATCACTGAAATAAATATGGCCGCCGTTGTCTGTCTCGATTCCCCATCCTGGATGGGCTGAGATCCGGGAAACAACCGCCAGACAGCAACCAATTGCCATAAGTAACTTCTTCGCGCATGATTTGCTCCTGTCGCCCGATGCTCTGCTCATGAAATCGAATCCTGACGGTTGCATGCCGACACCCGGCAATGATTGAACTTCTCTATAATGCACCTCATTGGACAATCGCTGTCTTACTATGGCCGATATTTTGATCAATATCGATTCCCGCCTTGGGAGCGTGAAGCGAGAAATTATGCGGAGTAACAATGAATCATATAGCGGCCCCGGCTCGACGTCTGCGTACCGAACGGACAATTAGGAGCACCACCGCCAGGTACCACAGCCCGACAAAGAGCCCGAACTCGGGAAAGCCATGATCCCGTGGAGGATCGGGAAAGAAGTAAAAGTTCGCACCGAGGAGCATGACAACAGAGATGAACGCCCCGGCCCAGCCGATGACCCTGCCGAAGCGAGGATCGCGCATCATATTGAGGGCGAAAAGCAGGGTACCCAGAGCGATGAACACGTCGAACGACACGTCGAGCCCGAGGACGATGTCCCAAATGCGGCGCCTCAAGAGCCCGGTGAGTTGTTCGTCCGCCGCAGGAGCCGTCGAGTAATTGATCGCCAACTGGACGATGATCATCGCGGTCACCAGAGCGCCCGCCAGGGAGTTGCAGATCCCGGCCAACTCGACCGACGCTGCCCGCCGACGCGCCTGCAGGATGTGGGCCAGGGCGACGCTGGCCACGGCCAGGGCAGGCCCGAAGCTGGCGCCGAAGATCACCTGCGCGATCCGCGGCAGCGGGACGTAGACCATCAGCGGATAGGCGAAGCAGGCCAGAAAGCCCGAGGCGATGCCGATCCTCGTCCAACTCGCCAGTTCGTCGTCGCGCGGATTGCTCGTCATTGCTTCCTCTGCCATGCTCGATCCTCCTCAGGAGCGGAACTAGTAACCCACAGCTTGCTGTGGGAAACACAAAACTCTTAAAAGCACATTTATGAATTAATCTATCCAAAAAAGACCTGCTTTAGCAAGGCTTAAATTTAAGGCGGCCCCGGCCTCACTCTCTCCGAACTTTTGTGAGGTTGAATTTGCTATCCAGTTGCACTATGCCAGAATCGATGGAACGCGTTGGAAGACGGTCAAGTTTTTCGAAAACAGTTTCATTCTTTGATCGAATTCTGAGCTCGTTGCCAGTGGTCAGTAAATCCGGGAAATTGACTTCCGGCGAATTAGGAATTACATTGTCAGATCAAAAGGCGATGGAGTTCGCCTCAAACCGCCGACGTGGCTGATGACTCCTATCAGTGTTGCCTGAATTCAGGCTCAATAAAAAGGAGTCACAATGCATGTCGACATTACCCCCCTCGCGGTTGGCCTTCTAATCCTTGGCTCAAGCCTTATTTCACTCCGCTTTGGCATCTCGGTAGCGATTGTCGAAATCCTTCTCGGCGGAATTGCCGGCGCTTTTGGCCTTGAAAGCCAGGCATGGATGGTTTATTTCGCCAAATTCGGCGGAGTCCTGCTGACCTTTCTGGCGGGAACGGAAATAGACACGGTTCTGTTTAAAGAGCGATTTTCAGCTTCCTTCCAGATCGGGATTATGTCATTTCTCTTCCCCTTTGTCGGTGTGGCAGCATTCTGTTCGTACGTCGCCGGTTGGGATTTGGACGCTTCCTTAGTCGCTGGCGTAGCGCTCTCGACAACGTCTCTGGCGGTCGTGTATTCGGTGTTGGTTGAATCGGGTTTAGCCAAGAGCGCCGTTGGCAAGATGCTCATGGCGGCGACATTTATAACCGACATGGGAACGGTTCTTGCCTTGTCGATCCTATTCGCCAAGCCGACCATATTCACTCTGATATTCATCGTGGCGTCTTTGGTTATCATCGTGCTGGCGACGCGCTATTCGCATGTCGTTTTTGGTCACCCTCGTCTGCAGAACAAAGTCATCGAACCAGAAATAAAGTACGTGTTCGTTCTGCTTCTGGCATTTATGTATTTCGCAACCCTCGGGGACGGACACGCCGTACTGCCGGCATTCGTGTTAGGACTGCTCATGTCCCGGCATTTTGGTGAAAGTGCGCAGGCGAAGATACTGCGCAATCGACTGCGAACAGTCACATACGCTGTGATAACCCCCATTTTCTTCATCGTGGGTGGACTGAACGTATCTCTGAAATTGGTATGGACTTCAATAGGAATTTTCTGCATCCTGCTTCTGCTCAAGCTCGCCGCAAAGTTCCTTGGAGTCTATTTCCTTGCCAAGCGCCACATGCCCAGCGGCAGCATGTACACTACACTACTCATGAGTACCGGGCTTACATTCGGCACAGTATCAAGTGCGTATGGTTTGAGCTCAGGTCTTATCGATCAGGGTCAGTATTCCGTACTTGTGGGCGTTGTTGTTGCCAGCGCCATAATTCCAACATTCGTGGCTCAGCGTTGGTTTGCCCCTCGGCACTCAGAGGATATTATCGAAACCAACGGCGACGAAAACGGTAGACAGTGCTCAGGAATCACAAGGTGAACCGGAGGATGCTGCGAGTCATGTCGGCTGTTTTGTGGCGGATTTAAGTTATCATAATACAGCGGCTTACAATGGCGGCCCCGATATCACTCTCAGCAGACTTTTGTGACTTTTGAATTCGAGATTTCATTCCTCTATAAATACATCAATGGAACTCGCTGGAAAACAATCAGTTGTAAGGCGTCATAAGAAGTTTAACGAATAGTTTGTTAAACTTTGCAGGTGTACATTAGTGAAGTATTGACTATTTCAACAACATCATTTTCCTTGATTCGCTATATTCGCCCGCCTGTAATTTATAGAAATATATCCCTGAAGAGAAATCCCTTGTATTCCAAATTACATAATGATGGCCAGCCTGCTTTTCACCATCATACAAAGTCGTTACCTTCCGCCCAAGCAAATCGTATATTTCAATCTTAACTTGTGATGATTGAGGCAACTCATATCTAATCAGCGTGGAGGCATTGAATGGATTAGGGAAATTTTGAAGCAACGAAATCCCATTAGGCAGTGCGCCAAAATTATCATCGATCCCCTGTGGCTGGGCATAGTAGAAACGGCCCATATCGGCTACGGTGCTATCAGGATCATATGGCGAATTCGGATCACCGGCGTCGATACAGGGGGAATTCTCGGTCAGGTGGAGGTCATCGTAAATTATATCAACGAACAGGGGGTCAAGGTACATATTGTAGAACACGTCGCAGGAATCGCCGTTAGGGTTGGTCTGCATGAGGTCCCCCAGGCCGGGAGGAACATTGCCCCAAAAATACGTTGAAGACATAAAGATTTGAAAATCATTGTATGAAACCGATGCCGGGGAGGTGCTGTTAAAGCGGATGAGATACCACTCGCCAGAGAATATACTATTGCTGATTATCGCCACAGCGCTGCCCTCGGTATGGATATCCAGTCCGGTGTCAAATACGATGGGAAGAACGAAATTCCCGTAGAAGGTGCAATGGTTCACTGCGAGTGTGTCTCCAGAAGTATAGACGCCTCCGCCCGCTTGCCGCCCAGCCTGCTGACATCGATTATGCTCTAAAATACAATGATCGAGGGTCACGTTGCCGGCATGGATCGAGATGCCGCCGCCTTCGTCAAATGCTTCATTGTAGCCAAATGTACACTCCGAAATAGTTACCACGCCTCCCTCGGTATAGATTCCACCGTCATATCCATTATTGGACAGATTCCTTTCTATGGCGCAATTCGTGATCATCGGGCTGGAATTCCCGGCGATGGAAATACCACATCCCAAATACTGACCGACGTTATCGCTGATATTGCATCCGGCAATTAGCGGACTGGAGTTGACCAAACAGATGCCCGCGGCGACCATTCCGCCTGCGTTGTCAATGATATTACACCAGGAGATTTCCGGATTGGAATTGATCAAAGTAATCCCGCCGCCATAATTAGCTCCCGCCAACCTCGCTGTGTTATCGCTGATGCGACAATGTGTAATCACCGGATTGGAATTCGTACAGATTATACCGCATAGGTCGTAGAACATTTGTCCGACGTAGCTGACCGTACAGAAGACCTGGCGACTGCTGTCCGGCGCATCGCTAAAATGTATACCGGCCCAGAATGAGGAGGTATCCGCCGGAAGGAAGTGGATGGAATCGGTTTCTGTGCCGACCGCCTCCAGTAAACCGTTCGCGGTCAGACTGTAAATCCCCTGGAAAATTACTTCTACAGCTGGTTCGATGTTCAATGTGGAATCGGCATGGACGGTTATATTGCCCTGTATAAGATAAGGCGAACCGGCTGAAGTCCAGGTTCCGGACACAAATCCACCGGGTACGATCGTATCGGCGGACAGATTCGATGATGAACCAAATAAAAACAACAATATCATTGTAGATGAAAAGCTCATAATTTTATTCATAATATCCTCCGGTTAAAGAAATTCCCAAGGTAAAGAGAATCAAATACTGGAATGAACCCCTTTTGTTGGACCGTTTAGGTTAGGACGGTTTGGCGGTTCATGGTTTCGTTCCTCAGCAGAACCTCGAATTCGTCCGGCGGTCGATAGCCCAGCGAGGAATGCAAACGTTTCCGATTATAAACATCCAGCAGAAACGCCGCCAGTCGTTTCCGGACATCGGCCAGATCCTCATACTCCCCCAGATAAACCTCCTCGACTTTGACGGTTTTGAAAAAGGATTCCATAGCGGCGTTGTCGTAGGGGTTACCGCGCCGCGACATGCTCAGCCGAAAGCTGTGCTCCCGCAACAGCGCCACGTAGTCACCGGCGGCATACTGGCTGCCACGGTCCGAGTGATGAATCACTCCCGGCAGCGGTCGGCGTTCCGCCAGCGCCCGCCGCAGGGCGGTCAGGGTCAAGGTCGTCTCTAACGACCCCTCGATGGCATGACCGATCACTTTGCGCGAGTACCGATCTAAGATCGCCGCCAGGTACACAAAGCCGTGCCGGACCCGGACGTAGGTGATATCCGCGATCCAAACCTGATCCAGACCCGTCACGCTCGTCTCCGGCAGCAGGTTGGGATAGACCGGCAGCTTGTGACGACTGTCGGTGGTCGTCACGTACCGCTTCTTCCGCTTGCGGATCAAGCCCTGCTGGCGCATCACCCGTAGCACCCGCTTGTGGTTCACCCCAACCATTTGTGTCCAACCTCAGGGGTGCAGTCCATACGATATAATATAATTTATATTTCTATTTGAGTTACTTTCAAAAGGTGTGGAAATTGGTAAAAAAGTAGCGTAGCCTTTCGC
>CAZDAH010000003.1:58455-65825 GCA_964503405.1 uncultured Ignavibacteria bacterium | reverse complement strand
CGCCATCGCCCCGGGGTCTTCGGGGGGGCCTCTGGTCAACCTGCGAGGGCAAGTTATCGGGATCAACTCCCGCGGGTTGGGACGGACTCAGGGTTTTACTATCCCCATTAATATCGCGGTCGAAGTCAAAGACAAGCTTCTGTCAACCGGCAAGATAGAGCGCGGCTGGCTGGGGATCGTCACCCAGCCCCTGGATCGGAGCTATGCCCGATACCTGGGCAATCCGGATCTCGAGGGAATACTGGTTTCAGATATCCTGGAGAACTCCCCGGCCATGAATGCGGGGCTTAAGCCCGGCGACGTTTTACTGCAATTCGGGGAAAACAATCTCTCGGCCGAGCGCGAGGAGGACATGAACAAATTCACGCTGGCAGTCTCGCAAGTCCCCGCCGGCGAGCAAAAGCAGATAGTCATCTTTCGCGACGGCAAGACAAAGACCGTTTCGGCCACTATCGGGGAAAAGCCGAAAGTCAAACCGGACGAGTATGAATCGGATCTCGGATTCACAGCCAAGGAGATCACGGAGGACATGTACCGCACTTATCTTCTGGAGAGCCGCGACGGTGTATATATTTCCTATGTCGAGGTCGGCAATATCGCGGCCAAGGCCGATCTGACGGAGGGCGACGTCATCAGCGCTGTTAACGGGCAGAAAATCCTCGATTTCGATTCATTCATGAAAATCGTGGATTCGATAGACAAGAATGAGAATTTCATCTTGTGCAACATCATTAGGGGCAAAAGCAACAGGTTCGTGCTGTTCGACAGATCGAGCGTAAAGACAGGAAAAGATAAATCGGAGCGAATCAACTGATTCTCAGATTACATCAAAAATTCAAACGGAGCCGCAAGAAGGCGCGCGGCTCCGTTCTCGATTTTGTCAATATCTTGTGATTGGCTACATGGCCCGTTTGTAAGTAACCTCGAAGGAGACATAAGGCTCACCGTCGGCCGGGAATTCGTATGATCGATAGACCCGGGTATTGGTATCGACAAATCTGACTTCCGATTTAAAACGCTTGTCCTTTTGACCGGTCATGTAATCGTCATAAGTACCCTCGAAAGTGATGACTTTTCCGTCCTTGTCGATTTGACCGTCGGCAAGCATGAAACAGGTGGCCATTTCATCAATCCAGAACATCTGGTATTTCTGATTGAAATTATCATATCCCGTAAAGCCCATGCCGTGAAATGGCTGTCCCATCATGTCGCCGGTCACGTTTTCCTGCACGAAACGTCCGCCGAGTACCCACTCCGCCTTGCAGCTTCCCTTGGTTTCCTGGGCCGGAGCTGACTGGTCGGCCCACCATTTCGTGGCGAAATTCCAGTTTCCAGTCATGCCGTCGAGCTTCTTGTGATTATCTCCCGGCGTGCCGTATTTCATCATCATCTCCATCATCTGATCTTCGCTCATCTCCTCTTGCGAGCGCAGACTGAACACGCCGATTATTCCGAAGAACAGAACCGCGGCCGTCAAAACGATTGTCAATTTCTTCATCGATTCCTCCCTTTGATCGGTAAGATCAAGTGCTTTTATTCGTCAACATCGCCCAAAGCTAATGATTCGGATTTCGGATGTAAAGCACAAAAATGGATCTATTAAGGCCGTATCGATCAGATCATAATAGAAAAAGAGACATTTCGATAGACTTTTCGATTTTGAATAAGAACTGACTATCGCGGTATTTTTGTTTAACGAAAGCTGGCGGAGCGATGTCGCCGCGCTTGAAGCATCCTCGAGGCCGCAACAATTGTCCCGCGGAATCGTAAACAAAATTGAGCTAAAGAAAGGAGAGACGATGGCAAAAAAGCTATATAGATCGAACGATGACAGGAAGATCGCCGGCGTCTGCGGCGGGCTGGGCGATTATTTCGATATCGACCCGACCATAGTCAGGCTGATATGGATCTCGCTGGTGCTGGCTTTGGGCAGCGGCATACTGGCCTATATACTGGCCTGGATCATCGTGCCGTCGAGGCCGGAGCGGGTGGTCAAGGCGGCCGAGACCGTGGCTGAGAATTCGTAATATTGTTTTGATGAAACGGACGTTTTTGTCTTTCGACATGATATAAATAATGGCCACGGTTTCAGGATTAAAAGGGCCAGATTATTGGTACGAAATCGACCATCATCTGTCTGACGATTAGATCGCGTAAATGTCGTATAAGGCCGTAAGCTGGTAGAAGCGGCCGTGGCTTTTGGACTTTTTGTGGAATGATCGGTTCGTTTCAAGCCACCGACAGATCTTTCTATGAATAGTCTTATCGCCGTTACGTCGCCGTCATAGCAAACCATGACATGCGGTTCGAATTGTCTGAAGTTCTCATCTGTCCCAAATCCGACAGAGGTGGGATAGAATTTTCCGATCAATTACTGATTCTTTGCTGCCCGAAAGAGGTTTCTGTCGAGGCAAATGCCGAAAATGTCGAAAGGTGCTTGACTGGCGCGATTTTCGTTTTCATGCAAAAGCAGGCATTGCAATCTGTGCTCTAAACAACAAGAACCCTTTGCATTAAATTGCGCGAAATCTGAAGGGAACAAGTATGGACTTGACCATTTTGAGCCGGGAAAATAGTGGAACCATCGTTTTGGCCTAAACTGTTGAAAAAATGATGGTTGGCAAATGGAGCACATGGGGATTCTGTAAAGCTAAAACCTATTGACATTCAGAATGTTTCGGTTATTTTTGGAATTGGGAAGTAGCCGGAGGGCGATTTCGCGGTAATTTATTGACGGCAGATTCCCGGCCAATTACGGGTGAATTTCACGTTCGGGGATGGCATTGTTTTTGCCTTAAATAGGGGTGAATCGAGAAAAAAAGATGAGAAAATTTCAAATTTGGATCACTTTTATGAAAGGAGTACCAATGCGCAGTGGTTTTATTTTGTGGGCGGCTTTGTTGTTGTTGGCCGCCGGCGCTGTGGCACAGTCTGCGGAGATTAGCGGGGCGCTGCAGTCCAGAATGGACCAGCTGACAGCCGGGGAATCGATCGAAGCCCTGGCGTCGTTCAATCATCAGGCCGATATCTACAGCCTGAACATCGAACTTAAAGCCCGCAAGGCGACTCTGGCCGAGCGCAACCAGGCGGTAATCCAGGCTCTGCAGGAAGCGGCGACCCTGACCCGGCCGGAGATGATCGATTACCTTGAGAGCCTGAAATCCCAAGGGCTGGTAAACGATTATCTCATGTTCTGGGTCACAAACCTGTTCTGGGTTGACGCGACAGCGGCCGGGATTGAGGCTTTGGCCGCTCATCCGCTGCTGGGCATGCTGACTTTGAACTACCCCATAACCAACCACCAGCCCGTGGACACGGAACCGTCCGATAATCTGATCACCAGCCATGAAATCGGGCTGGATCGGATTAACGCCCCGGCGGCCTGGGCTCAGGGCTGGACGGGAGCCGGTCGAGTAGTGATGAATATCGATACCGGCGTCGACGGAAATCACCCTGCCCTGCGCGACCGCTTCCGCGGCGACGTGGACGGCGACGGCGACGTGGACGAAAGCTGGCTCGATCCTTATGATACTCATTGGCCGACTCCTCAAGACAGCCAGTCCCACGGCACCCACACGATGGGTACCATTTGCGGCCGCTCTGCCACCGATACGGTCGGCGTGGCCATCGACGCGCAATGGATAGCCTCGGCGGCGGTGGATAGAGGCGGTATCAGCCGCACCATACAGGACATTCTGATTTCGTTCGAATGGGCGGCAGATCCTGATGACAATCCTGGCACGCAAGACAACCCGGACGCAATTGGCAATTCCTGGGGAATCCCTGACGGTATTGGCTACCCGGATTGCGACGAGACTTTCTGGCTGGTAATCGATAACGTGGAAGCGGCCGGCTCGGTGGTCGTCTTCTCGGCCGGCAACGAAGGCACGAGCGGCTTACGTTCCCCGGCTGATAGAGCGACAACCTATTACAACTGCTTCTCAGTCGGAGCGGTTGACGGCAACAACAACAACCTTCCTCCGGCCTCATTCTCAGCCCGCGGCCCTTCGGAATGCGCCTCAGGCGATCTAGCCATTAAACCCGAGGTAACGGCCCCGGGAGTCAACGTACGTTCCTCGGTGCCGGGAGGCGGTTACGCCACCATGAGCGGCACGTCGATGTCGTCGCCTCATGTCACCGGTTCGGTTGGCGTCATCAGACAGGTCAATCCCAATCTTGACGTCGACACCATAAAGGAGATTCTGATGGCCACCGCCGTCGATCTTCCTTTCAGCAATCCCGACGGCGAGGATAACACCTACGGTCATGGCATTATCGACATTTACGAAGCCTGTCTTGTCGCTCAGTCCGGTTACGGATTTGTGCATGGCGAAGTCGCAGATTCCGAAGGCCTTGGGATCGGGGGGGCTTTCATCGAGGTCGTCGGCGAACCTCGTTTTACCTACGCCGATGATAGGGGCCAATACGAAATAGGACTGCCCGCCGATACCACCTACATTTTGAGAGCCTCGTTTTTCGGTTATAATCCCGAGGAATCCAACGCGGCAGTGGTCGAAAACGAAACCACATATGTGGATTTCACTCTCCAATTGGCTCCGTCGGGAAGCCTGCATGGCACCGTGACGAACCTCGAGGATGGTTTGCCAATAGAGGGCGCCAACGTCGAAGTTGTCGGCGCTCCCATCGAACCCGTGCAGACTGACGAAAACGGCAATTACACTTTCGACGCGTTGCCCGGCGACATGACTCATACGATTCGAGTCAGGGCATCCGGATTCGGATCCGGCGAAGGAGATGTTTACGTCCCGGTGGGCGGCGACGCCGAATTGAATTTCGCATTATCTCCGTTCGAATCGTTCGAGAATGATGACGGCGGCTGGGTCGGCGAAAGCATCTGGGAATGGGGTGAGCCCACTTCCGGACCGGGAGCGGCCTACGACGGCACCAACGTCTGGGCTACCGTGCTGGGCGGGGCTTATCCCAATAATGCCGACGCCGGTGTGGTAACCATATCGTTCCTAATCCAGGAAACTTCAGCCATCCTTTCGTACTATCAGTGGTACGATATCGAATCCGGCTGGGACGGCGGAAATGTCTCGGTTTCTCTCGACGGCGGTTCCACGTGGGAGGTAATTTATCCCGACGGTGGATACCCCGACGACAGTATCGTCGGCCTTGACGGCGATCCGGGCTTCACCGGCAGCAGCGACTGGGCACTGGCCTCGTTCGATGTCGGCGCTTATGTTAATAACGTCGTTTCTTTCAGATTCCGTTTTGGCACCGATGGTTCGGTCACAAGGGACGGGTGGTATATAGACGCTTTTGTCGTGACCGGCGCCACACCGATCGGGGGCGGAGGCGATCCTGACATCACGGTGGACCCGATGTCGTTCCATGTTACCCTGGCTCAGGGGAACACTACCGACAGAACTCTAACCATCGGCAACGTCGGCGAAGGATTGCTTTATTACTCAATCACACCGATCACTACGGATCGCCGTCTGGGTCACGACGACCCTCCTGACAATTTCGATCCGTTAAAGCTCGATCCCGAATGGGGCAAGAGGCTCACCTACGAGCGCAGCGGCGATGTGCTGACGGCCACTTACAATGGCGACAAATCGAGCGCCTATGATGGCCCGGCTGGTCCCCCGATGACTACGGATTTCGGCGGTCCGGACGATTTCGGCTATTTCTGGATAGATTCCAACGAGCCCGACGGCCCGGAATTCGAATGGATCGATATTACCGGCATGGGTGATCCATTGAGCTTCACCGACGATCAGAATCAGGGGCCGTTCCAACTTGGGTTCGATATGGAGTTCTACACTAACTTTTTCAACTCCATTAATATCTGCTCGAACGGATGGGTCTCTTTCACGAGCACATCGACAACTTTTCTGAACGTGGCCATCCCCAACGGCAGCGAACCGAACAACCTGGTGGCGCCATTCTGGGACGATCTCGATCCCGGCGAGGCAGGAATGATTTATTTCTACACCAACAACGCGGATACCGCCATAGTGGCCTGGGACGGCGTCCCCCATTATCCGAATGACGGGGCGTATACATTCGAAGTTATCCTCACCGCCGACGGCAACATCAAGTATCAGTATCTGAGCATGATCGGCGAACTGGCTTCGAATACCGTGGGCATAGAGAATGAAGACGCGTCCATCGGTCTGCCCATTGTCTATAACAGCCCTTACGTGACCGACGAGCTCGCTGTGGAGATCCGCTTCCCGACTTTCTGGCTTGATGTCGATCCGCGCAGCGGCTACAATTTCCAGGACGAGACGACGGACCACCTGGTCGTTTTCGACGCCACCGAGCTCGAACTGGGAGAGTACACCGGCTATCTGAGGGTCGATTCCAACGATCCGGATGAACCGTCCATAGCGGTCGAATGCACGCTCGTGGTGGCGGATCCCACCGGCACAGACGATCCCGCCGGCAGCCTGCCGTCGGCGTTCGCGCTCGATCAGAATTATCCCAACCCGTTTAACCCTTCCACGGATATCAGTTTCGCGCTGCCGAACCAATCAGAGGTCGAGTTGAACGTATACGATATGCTCGGCCGCCAGGTGAAGTCACTGGTAAATGAGGAAATGAGAGCCGGCTATCATACAGTTATCTGGGACGGCACGGATAATTCCGGGCGCTCTGTATCATCGGGCATATACTTCTACACTATAAAGGCGGGCGATTTCAGCCAGAGTCGAAAAATGCTGATGCTTAAGTAAAACAACATGCCTTGACATCAAACCCCCCGCCGCCAAGCGGCGGGGGGTTTTTATATAAATATGCCGCCCGATCATCGATCGAGCGGCATTCCCCCCTCTGACGGCAATCAATTATTCGAGCTTGAAATCATGCCACTTGGTGGCGTAACGGTTGCCGTTGGCATCCTCGGCCGTGAGGATGTAATAATATTTTCCAGGAGGCAGCAATGTCCCGTCGCGCGCGATACCGTCCCAAACCACGTTGAGCGGCGGAACCCCGCGCCCGTCGATAACCTTAAGCGCCCAGCGGTCGATCTCTTCCTCCGACCAGTTCTTGATCTTGGCTCTGAATACATAGAGAGTCCAGTTGTTGGTCATCAGGACCCGCTGCGGCCGCAAATAGAAGACGATACGTTTGAAATCCGCCGCGGAAATGTCGGCGGCGTCCATCATAACGTCGTACTTGATATAGGCCTGCATGTCGAAATCGGTGTCCTTGTCAATGCCGGGTTCCTCGGATTCAGGCTGTCTCGGCGAGAAGATTTGAGGCTTTGGTCTCTCCTCGGGACGATACGGGGCCGGTTCTTCGTCGTAAGCGTATTCATCGCCTTTAAAGCTGTAGTCTGAAACTCCGCCCCAGCCGAAAGAGAGGGCCAGCTGATGATCTCCGTGGATGGAGCCGTCGAA
>CAZDAH010000003.1:56845-58445 GCA_964503405.1 uncultured Ignavibacteria bacterium | reverse complement strand
ATCGCTTTTGAAATCCCAACGCACGCCCTGGCCGAAAGTCAGGCCTGCGCGCAAGGCGAATGATGTTGACTTCTGGGGCAGGAACCACCATTCGGAACCGATATTAAAAAGAGCCGTCGTAAATTTTTGGGAGATTCCCGATTCCTCGATCTGGGCCGCCGCCGCGAACAGGGCTCTCCACTCATCGGCGTTCTGAACATAACCGAATCCGATCCTCTCGCGGCGGGGAAGGTGCTGCTGGTATCCGAGGTAATCGGGGTTGAGCCTGGAGCGCATGACGTTCTCGAAGGCCGCGGCGCCGATTATTCCAATAGAAGATCTGTATATGACGCCGAGGTCGAAATCGTACGCCGAACGCTCTCCGTACATCGTCTCATACAAATATTTGAATGAGGCTCCGGTCGACCATCCCGGCGCTATTTCCCGCGCGAATGTCACCGCGCCGTGATTCGTTGTGGGGATACCGGTAAGCTTCTCCAGAGATCCGCTCTGATTCGTGTTCACGGAAAAAGTGCCCATATCGCGAAGGGGGTAGACAACGGCGAATCTTCCGTCGTAAGGAGCTTCTTCCTGCACGAAATACTCGTAATCGTTCTGAAAATCGAACATCAGATACGATTGCCATCCTTTCGTGAACCCGATCCCGGCGGCGTTGTAAATCGCGCCCGAGGGATCGTCGGCGATAACGAAATATGAAAATCCCATTCCGCCGGCGCGGGCGCTGGTCAGGTATTCCGCCGCGTAAAGCGGGACACAGAATATCTGAAACATCAATACGATCAGAATCGACTTTTTCATGCTAAAACCCCCATCCGAAAGGTGGCAGATTGTATCCCAATTCCAGGGAAAATTCCCGGTCGGTTTTGCTCCGGCTCGAAATATTCCCGACATTTTCTATATCGGTCAGTTGAATCTTCATCTTACCCCAGACTTTATTTTTATTGAGAACCAGCAGGCTCAGCCCGTTGAGGATCGCTCTCTGAACTGTACCGGTGGGAAAAGACTCGGAATACCCGGGCGAATCGAGCCAGGGGGCTGTCCAGTCGGCGTCAATGCCACCCTCTCCAACTCTTTGATACATACCGGAATACGCCAGCCTCGCGAATTCCGCAGGCCACCAGCTGAGCTCCCAGTTTAGAATATCGTTATCAGGACCGTCGGGGAATCCGATGGGGATGTTTCGATTGATATAACGGTTGTGGGGGCGGGGCTGGTTGAAAACCCAGTTGTTTATCCTGGCGTATTCCAACGCGATCCGCGTCCCGTCCAAAAATAGACCGTAAAACTCGCCGCCCAGAAGAAATCCGATCTGATCGGGTTCGTTGTCGCCGGGCCCTGCGCTTTCGATTTGCAGGTCGTCGATCAGCAATTCACCATAAACCCAGAGTCTTCCGCCGTATCGATAATCCATTGCGGCCGAGACAAGGGTGTTATCGTCAATTCTCGAATTAAGCTGATATCCGTGATACCAGATTAACGGAAAGGCGTATGCCGGTTCGAATCTGCGGCCCGGCCCGCCGTAGATCACGGCCTCCCTGATCGATACCGACAAAGACCTCGCGAAACAGATCAAGGAAGTGCACGAGTTCGTCGGCACGAC
>CAZDAH010000003.1:40567-56835 GCA_964503405.1 uncultured Ignavibacteria bacterium | reverse complement strand
CGGCCAGGTATCTTTGCTGCGAGGTAAAGTAGTCGGGATCGCTGATCCTGCCGTCGAGTTCCTCCTTCAAGGGGCTTAAGAATCCGCAGACAGATTCGAATCGTATTCTATCGCTTCCATAGGAGAAACCCAATGAGGTCATGGGCATAGCCTGTTTGGAGAACAGCAGGTTGCCGTAACGCCCCATTCCCCAGGCGACGCGCTCCAAGCCGAAACGAAAGCACATCTTATCGGGAGAAAATTCAACTGAAGCGTCCTCCACGAATCCAGCCCATCCCCTCCAGTATTTACCGTCATAATCAGAGTTCTCGGATACTTCTCTATCTATTCTGTAAGTTACCGAGGCGCGGAGATCGCTGCGTAGATCGACAACCAATTTGGGAAAAAGCTTCAGAAAACTTTTGCCCGCCGAGCCCTCCAGCCGTCCGAGGCCGACCGTTTCCAGGCCGAGTCTGATTTTCGGTCGGTCGTATTCTCTCAGATAAGGTGCCAGCAAATCTCCGTATGCCTCTGCCAGACCTTGTTCGAATTCTGAATATCCGCCCTGCTCGGGGACGGAGAGATAGGAGTATTCCAGATTTTCGACCAGCTTGCGTCCGTATAACTCGCGTGCCAGTATGAACAGATTTTCCGCCGACGGCGTATTCACCGGCATGGCCCCGGATCCCGAAATCGTCGGGAGCAGCGATGAGATTAAAATTATTTCTGCGATAGACATATCAGCTAATGTGCGAGGTGATATCGGCTAACTGAAACGACTCCCTCTGCACGCCGGGCATCACTATCTTCAACTTGCGCCCACGAAGCTTATCGAGCAGGGCGATCAAATCGGCCGAGGAGAGAGCCTCGCCGGAGATATATAGCTCGTCCACGTCATCGGCAATGACAGCCCGGTCGACATCATCCTTTGACGCGATCAGCCGGGCATTAGCGCCCGGGCCATCCCTCAGGGCCAGGTTCTTATCGAGGAATCCGATTATCCTTTTCGACCCCGACTGGCGGCCGATCTGCCTGGAAATATCGAAGGCTGATTTCCCCGGATCGACGATTATAATGTTCTTCCCGCCTTCTTTTGCGAAGAGCGACATGAAATTCGCAATGAGGACGTATCTGTTGGCCATCAGAAAAACGGTTCCCAGCGCGTAGGCGAAGAGCACGCCCATGCGTTCGGATGCCACATGATAGTCCTTTCCGGCGAATAGAATGGCAAGGAAGATGACATAGGCGATGGAGATATTTCTCCAGATATGTTTCGCCAGATCACGTCCATTTCCAATCAAGTCGACCCTGTGACATTTCTTATATACGAAGACGAACGCGTAACAAAACCCCAGGCTCAAACTCATTTGAAGCAACTCCGTTGTATTTAACAGAAAGGGCAGGTTTAGTTTTTCGGAGATTACCGCTTGACCGAGAAAAGCCAGAAAAAACGCCAGGGCGGCCAAGATAGAATCTGATATCGCGTAAGAGAAACCGTTGCGGGCAAGAGATTTATCCTGTCTGCGGCCGTCTTTATAGACATAACCCGAATCACCCATCAGCCTGGACTCATTCAGAGCGGAATCCACGACATTTAAAAGTTCGTCCTGCCTGAACGGTTTTTTGATAAACTCGTAGGCCCCGAATCTAACTGCCTCCAGGGCCGCATCGAGCGCCGCCTGTCCCGATATTAAAATTACCATACTTTTCGGTTGACGTTTTCTGAACGATTCAAGAAGACGGGTTCCGTGGATGTGCGGCAGGACCACATCAAGAACCGCCAGGTCGAAATTCTCCGAATAAATTCTCCCCAGCGCCTCGAGCCCATCGCCGCAGCTCACGACTTGATGGCCGGCGTCCTCGAGGATACGGGTTATGAGTTTATTCAGAATCGGTTCATCTTCCGCCAGAAGTATGCGAGCCATATCGTGCCTACCTTGCTCCTGATCCTTTCAAGACGGCGGGTACCGTCTTCGCCAGAATCTTGGCGTCTTCCCATAACGACCAGTTATCGATATACCTCAAATCGAGTTTTATCCATTGTTCGAACTTGACGTTGGAACGTCCGCTAATCTGCCACAGACAGGTAAGGCCCGGCTTTACCGAGAGCCTTCTCCTCTGCCATAGGTCGTATTCGGCCACCTCATCGGCCAAAGGCGGACGCGGCCCCACGAAGGACATGTCGCCTTTGAGAATATTGATCAGCTGCGGAAGCTCGTCGATGGAGGTCCTTCTGAAGAATCTTCCCAGCCGAGTAACTCTGGGATCGTCGGTCATTTTGAACGCCGCCCCGTCCATCTCGTTGAATCTCATAAGCTCGCCTTTCCTGGTTTCGGCGTCGAGAACCATGGTCCGGAGTTTATAAAGGGTGAATTTTCGTCCGTTCAGCCCGCACCGTTCCTGCTTGAACAAGGCTGGTCCGCGGGAAGAGAATTTTACCGCCAGCGCGGCGGCGATCAGAATCGGAGATGACAGCAGCAGGCCAATCGCGGCGAGGCATCTGTCCAGAAGGCCCTTCATGATAAGTGATACATCTTTTCGCGGACCCGTGTCGTAACAAATCATGGGTGAATCGAAGAAGGAATCTATTCTCTTCCGGGCGATCTTAAGCGGGAAAAAATCGGCCAGGACGGCCACATGCACACCCATCTGTTCGCAGATTTCGATACTCCGCTTTATCTTTTCCAAGAATCTTCTACCCACCGCGAATACCACCCAGTCGATCTGATTGTTCTTCAGATATGCGGGGAGCGTCTCCAGGTTGCCGACGCATGGAATATCGCTGTAACGCCAAAGACTCGATTGGTCCTTCCAGTCTACGAAACCGAGGATCCTCAAACCGAATCTCGAGTTATTCAAGACCTTGTCGGCAAATCCTCTGGCTGTCATTCCCGTGCCGACAATCAAAACGTTGCGGCAATCGTAGCCCCGGGAGCGATAAAACTCAAGAAACGACACTATCGCCAGGCGCAATATCGCGATGCCGCCGACCGTAAGACCCAAAAACAGAAAAATCTGAAGACGGCTTTCGCCCGGGTTACCCATGGCGAATGTGTATGCAAGGAATATTCCCGACGCGGCGATGCCGGTTTTCACCGACATTAGCAGGACCTGTATAATATTCTTAAGCCTGATGGTGTAACATTCAGGCACAAACCAGTAAACCACTCCCCAGATTATTATGGCCGGCAGAAGCAGGTCGTCCGCCGCGAGTACATTGACGTCGAGGCCGAGCCTGAGCCGATTGAGCACTGCCGAAATCTGGAGGGCCAGGGCGACGAGGCTCAAATCCGCGATAAAAACCAGCCTTCTGAATATGGTTATCTTATCTCTGAGCATCTGGGTGTAAGACCGTCCTTTTCAACATCGTAAGAAATTCAATGACGGCATCATTGAAAGACCGTCATGATTATTAGTTCGGAATAAGCGCCGCCAAGTTTAGCAGTACGGCATAATTCCGGCCTCGGGTCCATCAAATACCGCCCGATCCGGCAGGTCGACCTAACAATGTTCCGCCTTAGGAATATCCGGGCGGTTAGCTTGGCAGCGAGTACCTACCAAGGTTTTATGTAAATTAAAACGGGCTTATGACGATAATGATTAATAAGTCAAGCTGTGCGAAACCGAGCCCCGAAAACGGCTCAAAATCGAGGTGATGGGTGCTTTCCCGCGAAAATTTCGATACTGCCGATGAATCGGGCATCAGCCCTGTCTCCCTTTCGGAGGCGCTGAAGATTACATTGAAAAATATAAGATTCGTCCTGCTGTTCGCTTTCGCCGTGGCGGTCTGCGCCGCCGCCATTTCGCTGCTAATACCCAATCAGTACACGGCCACGACAACCATTCTCCCTCCGTCCGGCGATTCCAGGCCGGGCGGGCTGGCTTCGATGCTGGAATCGTCCCCCGCCCTCGAGATGATAAGCTTCGGGCAGGAAAAAAATTCGCCGTCGATGCTCTATCCCGATATCCTGAAAAGCAGGCTCTTGACCGAGGAGATTCTGAAAAATAATTATATATACAATTCGGAAGGCGAGAGTCTTACGACGGATCTTTATGAATACCTCGATGAGGATAATCCTGATCGCGCGCACAAAGCTCTTTTATCGCATACAGAGATCGATTATAACAAGAAAAGCGGAATAGTAACTGTTTCCATTACAACCGGCATTCCCGAGCTTTCCGCCGAGGTCGCCAACTTCTATATAGACAAACTCGACGAATTCAACAGGTATCGAAGAAAATCGAGCGCGATGCTCAAGAGAGAATTCGTCGAGCAAAGGCTTGCCGAGAATAAGACCGAGCTGGCCGAGGCGGAGGAAGCGCTCAAGACTTTCCGCCAAAACAACCGCAATTATCTGACCATGACTGACCCCCAGCTGATAATGGAGCACGATCGGCTGCTAAGGGAGGTGGCGGTCAAAACCCAGATCTACCAGATGCTCTCGGAAGAATTCGAGATCTCGGCCATCCAGGAGAAAAAGGAGACGCCGGTGATCCAGGTTCTGGACAGGGCAAATATACCGTCGGTGAAAAGCTCGCCGGCAAGGGCCAGGATCACCGTCCTTGCCTTCATATTCGGATTCTTTGCCGCGGCCGGTCTGACAGTGGCCGGTCACGTCTATTCGCCGGGAGAGAACCGGTATGACCTGGCGAATGTCTTAAAGAGAATCAGGCTCATCCGGACTCCAGAGGAACAGGCAGTTGAAATCGAGCGGTAAAATCAGGGGCCTGGCAAAGACAACATTCATCTACGGGCTTATCGGCGGCTCCCGGAGCTTGATCGAGCTGTTTCTTCTTCCCATTTACGCCCGTTATCTGACTCCCGGCGAATTCGGAATATTCGATATTCTCATGCTCATCATGATGATCGGAGGAGTGGCCGCCATGATGGAGCTCGGCAACGCAGTTTTCAGATTCTATTTCGACAGCGAATCGCATGATTATCGCAAATCCGTGGTAACGTCGGCTGCGGCGGCCATGACGATCAACGCCGCCGCTATTTCAGCCCTTCTGCTTATATTTTCACAATATCTCTCCAGCGCGCTTTTCCAGTCCGTCGAATACAGCCATTTGATAGCCCTGGCGGCGGCATACATAATAATGAACAGCATCATTACGGTTCCCATAAACCTGCTGAGGATCAAAAACCAGCCCGGTCGGTTCGTCGCGGTCTCGCTGACACAGATATTCGCGTCGGTTGCCGGGATAATCGTCTTCGTTGTCTTGATGCGTCTCGGGCTGGCCGGGGTTCTGACTGCCAAAGTTGTCTCCACCCTGCCCGCCCTCGTTCTCGGCTTCCACTACTCCCGGGACGATATCGGGGCACGGCCGGATTTCGCTTTGGTCAAAAAAATGCTGAAATATTCGGTTCCCCTGATCCCGGCAGGAGTGGCAATATGGGGGATCAACGGAATCAATCGTCTTTTCATGCTGCGCTTCCTCGACCTCGAGCAGATCGGCTTTTTCTCGGTGGCCTCCAAATTTGTCGCGGTCATGACTCTGGCCGTGATCGCTTTTCAGCTGGCCTGGCCCCATTTTTCGCTCTCCAACATGAACGCCCCGGAGTCGGCGTCGATGTTCGGCCGGGTATTCAGTATCCTGGCTGCTGGAGGGGTTTGGATGATCATGGCTCTCACTCTCTTTGCGGGCCCGGTGATCCTGATGTTCCTGACGCCGGAGTACATGCCCGCGGCGGGCGCCGTGCTGCCGCTGGCGCTCGGCATGTTTTTGTACAGCCTGTTCTATTTCTTCTCCACCGGAAGCGTTTTTTCCAAGAATACGAGGCGTGTCATGCCGCCCATCGGCCTGGCGGTATGTGTCAACCTGCTTCTTAACATAATGATAACTCCGCGGTTCGGTTTCGGCGGCACCGCCTGGGTTACCGCGGTCTCATACCTGGTAATGGCGGCGGTGATGTTCATTTTTACCCGAAAAAGCGGTTACATCGAATTCGATTTCCCGAAGCTGTATCTTCTGGCAGGACTGGCCGTCCCGGCAGTCATGACATGCGTATGGCTGGCCGGCCGACATGATCATTACGGCCTCTGGCCCGGGCTGCTCTTGCTTGTCCTGTTTCCGGCGCTCGTTATTTCCACCGGTATAGTGGCCTTGCCGAGGACCTCGGCTGTAGAACATGGTCAGCCCGACGACATTCCGGAATTGACGGAGAAGGAGAGATGGGTGGAATCATCGGTGGATTAGATCGATGCAGAATTTGCCCTCATTCGATCGCGGCTAAATCAGGCGCCGAGGTATTTTCTTCAGGAAGGTAATTTCATGCCAATACTTACGCACGAACAGCTCGAGGATTTCAATATCCCGGCCAAAGACCCGGCCCGGATGAGAGTGGCCATCTCCCATGAATTCGTGGAGATGTACCGCGGCGACAAAGATATCCGGGTCGGTGAGATTCTGGCCCGCGATTACGGCTGCGAAATCGTGCACCTGGGAACGGATATCGCCAGCCCGGGCGACTCCGTCCTGTTCGGGTCGAATCGCTACCCCGTGGACAAGCTGCCGCCGCTTCCGGAGAATTATTATCTTCTCCTTCAGAAATCGCGCCTTGTCTGGCATCGCAAAGGAAACATGGGCATGGGCGGATTCTTCCGCTTGACTCCGTCGATCATTCCTCAACTATTGCGCTGGAAACCCGACATCATCTTCGAAAATCCGTATCTGACCTTGTCCCCGCGTTCCTATATGACATATATAGCGGCGCGGATGCTGAGGATCCCCATCGTTTACCTCGATTGCGGCGATATCTTAACCGAATTAATGTTGAAAAACAGGATCGTGCTACCGTTGGAGAAACGGGTTGTCCGTCGCGCGGCCATGGTTATTACCTTTAATAGATCCGGCGAGCGAAGATTTATCGATAAGTATCAATATCCGGCGGAGAGAATCCGCGTGATCCCCAAGCCGGTGGATACGGCGAGGTTCAGCCCCGATATCCCTTCGGACGCTTTCAAATCCGAATTCGGCCTGTTCGACAAGTTCGTAGTCGCCTATTTCGGGCGTTTATGCACGAACAAGGGAGCCGGTTATCTTCTGGAAGCCGCCGAAATCCTGAAAAGACGAAATGAAGATCGTGACATGCTCTTCCTGTTTGTCGGGGGAAATCTCGAGGCCGGTCACTCCGCCGAATTCAAAAGGCGTTTCGACCGCCTGAGCCTCGATAACGTGAGAATGACCGGCATGTTTCCCAACTCCCGCATGCCGGAGGCCTACGCCTCCGCGAATATCGCCGTTTTTCCCGACGTCCTCCATCCGCCCGGTTTCTCCACCGTTTTGGCCGAGAGCATGGCCTCGGGACTGCCCATCATCATCGGCAATAAAGGCGCGGAGACGGCGACACCGCTTGTCGACGGCGAAAACGGGTTAATCGTGGCCGCCGGGAATGCCGACGAGCTGGCCGACAGGATAATTTTATTGAGGGATAACCGCGAATTGCGGAATAGGCTGACGGCCAACGTCTTAAATTACGCCCGACCGGAAATGGGCTATGACGGGATCGTCGCCAGATACCATCGGATGTTTCAGACAATTCTCGGAAAAAATGATGTCACCAAAGCACCCATGATACAGAATGCAGAACGGAGCGCGAAAATTGCAGACCGACTTTATGATCACAGTGAAAGACCTATCACGAAAATACGCGTTTGAGGCCCCCGCTTACCTGATTGCGGCCGTCACGCTTCTAGCGCTCTTGGCCTGTTTTGCCCCAATGCTATTGATATTCCCTATTGCAGTCGCCCTCTTTGTATATTTCTGGAATCATAAAGTGAATCTGGTTCTCTTTCTATTAATTTACACACCATTCGAGGAAATAATACTGAAATCCATTTCCGCTTCTTTTTATGCTCCCATGAGATATATCTGGGAATCGATGCTTCTCACTATGATGATATTGATGATCCTAGAAAATCTAATGCTCGGAAAGAGCTGGAAAAAGAGCCCAATTGATCTGATGGCGCTCGCGTTCGTGGGATTCTGGTTCATTTCGGGTTTCGTAAATTCAAAACCGCTGACTGCCTCATTGATTAATATCAAAAATCTTGTCAGGTATATCCCAGTATTCTATATTATATATAATTCAAGACCCGATGTAAAATTGATATCGCGTTTCTTGAATATTCTCATAATTATAGCCGTATTCGAGTCTCTTTTGTGTATAGCCCAGGCAATTGAGGGAAATAAGCTGGTGGAATTCTTTCGTCCGACAGATGTGATTATCGACGGAAAGTTAAGTAATGATCGGTATATCTCTGTTGAGACACACTATACGCAATTCAGCGGAAGTTTGGGAAGAAGTAATCATCTTGGAAATTATCTTGCTTTCGGTATTTGCTTTTTAGCAGCGGCGTTCATAAGATTTCGCAAGAACGGTGTTCTTGTCCTCTCGTTACTATTGATATCGGCAGGTCTGTTTCTCAGTTCGTCGAGAATATCGTGGATAAGCGCCTTTGTGGGTGTGGGATTTATTCTGTTTAACTGCAAACATAGACTTCGGTACCCTTATATAATAATACCTGTCTTGATTCTATTTGTAGTTCTATCCAACCTAACCAGTCGCGATTTGAATAACACCAGTGACAAGTTCGATATCGTCGGTAGATTCTATCAAGTATTTACGAGAGATTATTTTGATGTCAGCCGAGATACGGGAAGGTTATACGCAATACTCGAAGCCGCCCCTGCCGTATTAGGTTATAGCCCTATATTGGGCCTGGGTCCCGGTTCTTTTATGCGTATTTCTGAGCAGATTTCCGACGATATGGCTTATGCGGATTCGGAGAAGCTTGATCTTGAACCGGCCGCATTGAATTACGTTCATGATGTAGGGTACGTAGCTTTACTGGTTCAGTCAGGCCTCGCAGGCCTGTTGACGATTGCAGCACTTTTTCTTCGCCTTAATCTAAAGGCGTCACGCTCCTCTGATTCGGAAAAGAACCCACTGATCGGGGCTTTCATGCTCGGATCGCTCGGTTTTTTCGTGTCAGTCGCTATTCAGAATATAGCCACATTTAATCTAACCTACAGAAACGAGGCTCTGATAATTTGGTTCGTCTGCGGGCTGGTCGCGTCTTTTTCGACTATAGCCAATGAGCAGTTTACACAGATACCGTCAATAAGGACTTTTAAAATAATTTAGAGAGAAGAATAATCCAAAACCATGAAACCGTTTCCTCGTTTAACTTCAGATGCATCGTGGGCGGCTATAATTGGAATATCCGTTGTCGCCATTTTTACTCGCATACCCTTGATGTTCGCAGGATTTGGCGAAGATTCTGACGCTTGGCTGATGATCTATACTAGCCGCCGAATCGCCTCTGGAATATGGTATGAGGCGTCACGCTTGCCCGGTTATCCTATTATTGAATACGTTCACGCTCTCATTGAATATCTCGGTGCTTCTACACCTCTATTACATAATTGCGTAGCTTTGTTTGCCGGGTTGGCGCTTGGTATTCTCTTTTATCTGCATACTAATAAGCTTATCGCGACATTTGGTTTGTTATTACACCCTTTAATATGGATTCACAGTGCCACAAGCATGGACTATATGGTCGGGGCAGTGTTTCTTTTTGCCGCCTGGGTAGCTGCTCAGTCAAGGCCTATATTATCGGGTATTTTAGGGGGATTGGCTTCTGGTACTCGCCTTCCCCTGGCGATCGCCTCAATCTCTATCGCACGGAGATGGTCTTCGATTGTCATTTGGGTTATTGTGAGCATGGCCGCTTTTCTTCCCGTATTTATTACTTATGGAATTGATTTCTTTTCCTACGCCATGTCGGATATTCGCTTGGTTATTGTAGTTTATAAACTCGTTCAGGAAGTATTTGGTCCGTTGTTGATTATAGCAATGTTACTCATCGGGAGCATAAACTGGAATAATATCCGGTGTGCTTTCCGTGATCCAGCCTCAGGCAGATTATTACTAACAATTGGCATTTTAGGACTCCCCTATTTGGCTTTACCGGTGGAGACAGCATATTTAATTTCGGCTATTCCATTCGTATACCTGCTTGCCGTTCAATATCTTCCGAAACGCTGGCTTAGGGTATTTGTTGTCCTGCCGGTAATCAATGGATTTGTATCGTTCGGTATTATTGATACTTTTGAGTATAGAGAGCATAAAAGGCTTAAAATCGATGTTATCTCTTCCGGGTCGATAATTCGCGATTACCAGTTGCGCAACGGACAGTTAAATCGGGCAAAGCGGCTTGCCACTGGTGACTATCCTGCCAGTTCGTTTATTTATGTTGATGCTTTGCCGTTGGCAATAGTAGCGGCCGAACCATCTCGTTGGCATCTAAACAACTTTAATCAGGCATGTGACACTTTAAGATCGATAGCGTTAGCGGGAAGCTTAAGCAAGGATAACATTGAAGTTGCGAGAGCTGACGGATTGTCTATTTATTATTTGGCCAATAGAGGACTAAGATACCGGCTCATGCGCATTTATGGTTATGAGCCTGAATCATTGGGCATAATGGCACTGGATATTGGAAATTAGCATGATTATCACCGTATATGAGCTTGTGAAGTGACATGGGGCGAATATGGGTAAATATAACTCTGCCGATACAAACAAAGGAAAATGAATGAAAATCCTCGTAGCCAATAAGTATCTCTACCCACGCGGGGGGGATTGCCTCTATACCCTGCGGTTGATCGATCTTTTAAAGTCGAAGGGTCACGAGGTTATTCCCTTCAGCATGAAGCACCCTGAGAATATCGTCACGGGTTTCGAGGAATATTTCGTCGACCACATAGATTACCGGGAGGAGTTGGAGAGGTTCGGCATAAGCAGCGCGGTGAAAGTCGCCTCCCGCTCTATCGTCAACAAGCAGGCCGCCGCCCTGATGGAACGAATCATAGGCGATCACCGTCCCGATATCGTCCACCTCAATAATATCCACCACCAGCTGACGCCGTCCATACTGGAGCCGGCGGCGTCGCGCAACATCCCCGTTATCTGGACTCTGCACGACCATATCCTGACCTGCCCCGATCACAATCATCTGCGGGACGGCAGGGTATGTATCAAGTGCGCCTGGGGCAATAACGCGCACGCTCTAAGGCATCGCTGCAAAAAAGGATCGTTCGGGGCCAGCCTGCTGGCTGCGCTCGAAAGTACTTATTATAAGCCGGAGAAACTCTGGAGCATGGTAAACAAGTTTATCTGTCCCAGCCGTTTCATGGCTGATTTTCTGGTCGACAAAGGATTCCCGCCGGGAAGAGTGACCCATATTCCCAATTTCCTGCCCCCCTTGAATATCGAGCCCAAAAGAGGCCAATACTTCCTCTATATCGGCAGGCTGTCGAAGGAAAAGGGGATCGACGTACTGCTGAAGGCCATGTCGATCCTCAAGAGAGGACGGCTCATCATTGCAGGCGACGGACCTGATCGCCTGATGTTGGAAAACGAGAAGGTCAGCAGGAAACTTGATAATGTAGATTTCATCGGGTATCGGTCGGCCGATTCCATAAATGAGCTTCTTTCGAACTGCCTGGCGGCCATTGCTCCGTCGAATTGCCTGGAGAATCTTCCCTATTCGATTTTGGAAGCCATGTCAGCCGGTAAGCCTGTAATCGGCTCGCGCATCGGAGGGATACCGGAACTTATAGAACACGGCAGAACCGGTTTCTTATTCGAGCCGGGCAATCCGGCGGAACTGTCCAGATATATGTCTATGATTGCGTCCGATCCGGGGACGGCGGAGAGCATGGGCTTGGAAGGAAAGCGAAGGGCGGAGCGCCTTTTCTCGTCCGAAACTCATTATGACGCGCTTATGAATCTATACGATCGCGCCCCGGGCAAATACCCGTCCGAAAAACTGTTGGCGGTCGATCATGAATCGCGCCTTCATTCCGATACAACCAACAGGATCAAGGAGATTGAGTATGGAAATAGGTAGCGACACACGTGTCTTCGTAATCGGCTGCGGCGGGATGCTGGGCAAGGCGGTTTTCGAGACGTTTTCTCCCCGCTGTGATTTTCTGGCCGGCGATATCGATCTAAACGAACCGTGGCTCGAGTACGCCGACGTCCGCGACCTTGGCGGAACTCGCGGGATTGTCCTGAAATTCAATCCCGACCTGATAATGAACCTCGCCGCCCTGACCGACCTGGAGTATTGCGAGCTCAATCCCGACGAGGCCTGGAAAACGAACGGCCTGGGCGCGGAAAACATGGCCCTCATCTCGCGGGAACTCGATATTCCCATGATACATATAAGCACCGCCGGAATATTCGACGGTTCCCTGGAGTATTATAACGATTTCGACCGGCCCGACCCGCTGAGCGTTTACGGAAAAAGCAAGTATTACGCCGAGACCGCCGTTCAGGGTATGCTGAATAAATTCTACGTATTCCGGGCCGGCTGGATGATGGGCGGAGGGCCGTCGAAGGACAAGAAATTCATCAACAAGATATACAAGCAGATCGCGGCTGGAGAACAAACCCTGCGTGTTGTCGACGACAAGCTGGGCACGCCTACTTATACCGTCGATTTCGCGCGGAGCATGCTCAAGATTATCGAGACGGACTATTACGGATTGTACAACATGGTCTGCGGAGGAAGCTGCTCGCGTTACGACGCGGCTGTCGAATTCGTCAGGCTGCTGAGACTCGAGGAGCGGGTCAGAATCGAGATAGTGGAATCCGCATATTTCGAGAACGAGTATTTCGCCCCGAGACCGCGCTCCGAGAAGCTGGTCAATCTGAAGCTCGATGCCAGGGGCATCAATTTCATGAGAGACTGGCGTGAATGCCTGGCCGAGTACTCCCGGGAATTCGCGTTCGAAGCCGCGCAAGAGGAACCCCCGATTCCTGAAACGAGAGAAGCGGTTCTTACATGAACATAGCGATAACCGGGATCAGGGGAATTCCGGCCCGTTACGGGGGATTCGAGACCTGCGCCGAGGAGACGTCGGTACGGTTCGCGCGGGATCACCGGGTCACCGTCTATTGCCGCAGACATAATTCCAGGCATGATTTGCCGGAATTCCGCGGCGTGAAATTGGTCATCAAGGGGTCTATTCCAACCAAGCGGCTCGACACCCTGTCTCATACCTTCTTTTGCGTACTCGATATCATCCGGAGACCGGAGATCGAGATCGTGCATCTCTATAATATCGCCAACGCCGTTTTCATACCGATATTGAAAGCGTTCGGCAAGAGAGTCGCGGTTTCGGTGGATGGTCTGGAGTGGAAAAGGCTTAAATGGGGTCCTTTGGCCAGAATCTTCTACCGCATATCGGAACGGCTGGGAGTCAGAGTCGCCGACGCAATAATCGCCGATTCGAGAGTGGTCGGAAAATATTATCAGGATAAATTCGGGATCGAACCCGCGTATATACCCTACGGCGCTCGCGTTGAGACCGACGCCGACGAGTCGCTCTTGAAAGAATTCGGGCTCTCGCCAAGGGGATATTTTCTGTTCGTGGGAAGGCTTGTGCCGGAAAAGGGTGTTCACAGCCTTATCGCGGCTTATAACAAAACCGGGCGGACGATACAGCTGGTTATAGTCGGCGACGATGAAAATCATAAAGAATATATAAAATCACTCAAGGCGATGGCCGGCGAGAATGTCAGATTCACCGGATTCGTTTACGGCCCGAAATACCAGGCCCTGAACAGGTATGCCTTCGCTTATGTTTCCGCTTCGCAGGTCGAGGGAACGTCGCCCGCACTGGTGACGGCCATGGCCGCGGGCAACTGCGTGTTGGTAAACGGCATTGACGAGAACCGCGAGACCTGCGGCGAGGCCGGGATTTATTTTGAGGAGAATGACATAGACGATCTGGCTCGAAAGATGGATACGCTTGCCGCCGACCCGAGGCTCGCGGAAGAATACAGAATAAAGGCGCTGGAACACGCCCGGGCTAATTTCGACTGGGATAAGGTGACGCGGCAATATCTCGGGCTTTTCGGGAGCCTGATGGGCATCGACCCGCTCCGCGCCGAATCGGAAGCGGCATCCCCCGGAAATGAGATGTATGAGCAAGTCGGCCGATAATCTGAATATCGTTCGCAAAGCCCGGGCATATTTTGAGCTCTTCGATTTTCACAAGGGGCAAACCCGTGATTTCGCCAGGCACGATTATGAGGTTTACACTGATGTAATTAAGGCCGCAGCGGGTTACCTGAATACGGATAAAAAATTACCGATTCGGGTACTCGATCTGGGCTGCGGTCAGCGTTATCCCAACGCCCTGCTTTTCGCCAACGGGGAAAATCGAGAAGTTTTCGCGGCAGACACCGATATCGTCGGCCCCGGGATTTTCAAATACTTTAAGATGATAAGGCGCAACGGTATGGAGAGAAGCGTGAAGAGCGCGTTACGGGAATTTCTTTTCGACCGATCGTATTATAAGGCGTTGTCGGAGTGCTCGGGCAGGACGCTCGACAAGAGCAGACTGACGATTGTAAACGCTGACGCCCGCCGGCTTCCCTTAGAGAATAATTTCTTCGATCTGGTCGTTTCCAACGCGGTGTTCGAGCATATCGAGGACATTCCCGGCACTCTGGAGGAACTGCGCAGAGTCAGCAAACCCGGGGCCATCTATTATATTGTCATACATCTCTACTGCTCGCTTTCCGGAGGGCATAACATGCGCTGGGCCTTCCCCGATAGATTCGTTCCGGGCGACGTTCCGCCGTGGGATCATCTGCGCGAGAACAGGTTTCCGTCGCATATTTATGTCAATGGGCTGAGGGAAGCCGAATACAGGGAGATATTCCGGCGATACATGGAAATTCTGGAGTGGAATGACGGACTCTTCGAGGGAGAAGAGCTTCTTTCGCCTGAAATAGAACGCGAGCTTTCGGGATATTCCAGAGAAGAGCTGCTCAAGCGGTACGTAACGGTCTTATGCAGGCCGAAATATTGAAGTGAATCGAAACATCCGCTTATCATAAAAAAAACCCGCGTCTCCAGTCGAAATCGCGGGGTTTTCGAGGAGCTGGTATTCAGCCAGGGTAATCCCGTTATATCACCGAACTAATTCTCCCGTCTTTCTTTCGATTTCAGCGGCGGTTTTGAGCATTCTATTCCTGTTAAGCCCGGTGGCATATCTTTCGGCCATTCTGCTTAAGGCAAGCAGCAGCTTATCCATCTGTTCGGGAAGGCCGATAGTTATTCGCAGATACCCGTCGATGCTCGTCACGCTGGATAAATCCAGGACCGCAAAACCGTCGTTTCTCAGGGCATTCACCGCTCCCCTGGAGTCGGATACCCTCAGAAGGAAGAAATTGCCGCGGGTCATCAGGAATTCGTAGCCGGTTTCAGGAAGATTGCCGGCAATTAGTTTTTTCGAGCGATTGACCTCGACGGCGTATTGCCTGGTGTGGTCGATATCCTCCAGAGCCGCGACGGCGGCGATTCGGGCGATGCTGTCCGGAGCGGCGTCCCCACTGGCTCGATTGATGAATTCGAGATTCTCTGGATCGGAAACGATGTAGGCGGCCTTGATCCCGGCCAGGCCGAAAGCGTTGGCGAAAGTCCGCAATATAGTCAGATTGGGAAATCGGGCGGTAAGATCGACCACGGAGCTGCCGAAGTACTCGGAAAACTCCTCGTCGATGATGATCATTGTCCGCTCGGCGTAAGCCAGCAGGAAAACAAGTTCTGCTTCGCTGAACACGGCGCCGGTATATTCATTCGGCGTCTTCAAGTAGACCGCTCTGCTGCGCGAGGATATCTTGTTGACCACATCCTCGACCGTCAGGTTGAAAACGTCTTTCGGTTCGAGATCGACCACCCTGGCCCCGGTGCTCATGGCGCAAATTATCACGCTCGGCGAGCAGGGTCCGGCGACGACTAACTCAGTTCCGGTTTCGAGGTAAGTTCGGAAGATATGCTCCATGGCCAGTTCTGCGCCGGCGTAGCAGCCAATGTATTCCGGGGGCATATTCACGTATCGGGCGATGGCCGCCCGCAGCTCCGCAGCGTTTTGATCGGGATAGCGATTCAGCGGCGCGCCGTCGAGATAATCTCGTATCGATTCGACCACCCGCGGGGAAATGTCTCCGACGGCCTCGTTGCTGTTTAATCTCAAAACGCCGTTATCGACCGCTGTCATATGACGATTGCGGTTTAAATCGACAAATGAATCCAGATCCAGCACGGCGTTGGCTATTCTAACCAGTTTTCTTTGCATCATTCACCTCAGCCTGAAATTTATCAAAAGCCCTGTTAACATTATCTCATTCTTCAGATGCCGTCTCTTTGTCCATCAATGCAACCTGTCTATGATAAAAACAGTGGTCGCGACCGAAGTCA
>CAZDAH010000003.1:39039-40557 GCA_964503405.1 uncultured Ignavibacteria bacterium | reverse complement strand
GCCCGAAGTCAAGATCCCGGCGACGGAGGCGGTTGTCGTAAGCCATCTTCTTTCCTTGATGATCTTATAGGGTACGACTATGACGTCGCCTAATTCGACCTTTTGCCCGTGCGCTCTGCCGCCCGAGTAAATGCGGCCATCAGCCTTTACCAGCCTCAATTGACCCTTAGCCGCGTTTTCGGTATACCCCCCGGCCTTCTGGACGAAATATTTAGGTTTCTTGTTATTTTGATATGTAATGGTCCCTGACGATGCTATAGCGCCCAGGACCTGTATGCCTGACGGTTTCGCGGGGACATAGATATAATCGCCGTCGCGCAGGATTAAGTTGTCCGGCGATTTGGGGCTTTTCTTGAGCTTATCGATATCCAGCACGATCCTGTTCACGTGACCGAAGTCGGCCTGGCCGTTCATTTTGGGGATGGGCCTGTTCAGGCTGTCGAGGACCGTTGCTTCGGTGGAGGCCAGGATATTTCTTATCTGTCTTCTCTCCACTTCTCCGCTTAAGGAGTTTCTCAGAAAGACCATACCTTTAAGGAAAGCGTCCGGTTTGGGCCCTCCGCACCTTTCAAGCAAGTCGAGAAGTTTCTCGTTTTCCCTGATGATGGAATAGCTGCCGGGAAAACTGACCTCGCCCTCGATCCTGACGCTTTCGCCGATTCTCCATCCCGGAATGGATCTTATATAGACGATATCGTCCTCCAGCAGCGAAATGTCCGAATCGATTCCATGGCCGTTCAACGCTTCCTCCAGATTGACATAAAGAATATCGGCGGGCTGCCCCGGATTTACCCTGGCGATTTCGGCTCTGAGCAAATAAGCCTGTTTGAGCGGATTGCCTGCAAGAAATACGAGATCGGAAAGACTCATTTCGTTGAAATACTCGTACCGCCCCGGATGCTTTACGGCGCCTGAGATAGTGACTTGCATATCGCGTTTAATTTCTTTATGAGAATAAACCGCCAGGCTGTCCCTATCCATCAGCAGGTAATCGGTCGAATCCTGCCCTCGTAGAATACCCTCGAGATCAACTGCGAAGACCTCCCTTGTCATATCGAGCATGGTTCTGAAGAGATTGGCTCTTTCGAGATAGGAATCGGCTATCAACAGCTCTCCGCAGTCGATCAGATCCGAGATCCGCATTTGCTCGGTCAGCTCGTACCTGCCCGGATGCTTTACATGACCGCTGATTACGACCGTGTTTTTGACCGAATCGAAAACAGACGGAATGTTTACTATATCCGCGTCGGCCAATTCCAAGTTGTCCGAATCATCGGCCTCTCCCACGATATTCAACGTCAGTAGTACCCGGTTGTCGTCGACCCCTATTCTCTCGATCTCGACTTTTTGCAGAAACGCTTCAGCCGTCGTGCCTCCGGCGAGTGCGATTAGATCGCGAAGCTTCTCCGCGCCCAACAGCTCATAAATCGCCGGACGCTTAACTTCACCGCCAATACCGACTCGCGGGCCGACCACCGGCACGAAGATGACGTCGCCCGATTGCAGTTCCACTTCCGG
>CAZDAH010000003.1:33430-39029 GCA_964503405.1 uncultured Ignavibacteria bacterium | reverse complement strand
CCAGCGAATTATCCCCGGTCAGGAGGAATCGATACAGGTCTATTTTGTTTAGTATTTTGTTGTGCCTGATATGCTTTATTGTGCGAAGACTTCCGTTGGAAGAAGCTCCGCCGGCGGAATGCAGGGCGCTGAACAGGGTGGCCAGGGAGGAGAGCGTGTATCCTCCTGGCTTCTTTACCTCGCCGTAAACGAATACCTTGATCCTGCGGATTTTCCCGAGAGAGACGGAGAGCTCATAATCGCTATAGGCCGATGACAGAGCGTCATCGAGCAGCTTCTTGAACTCGTCCATAGTGAGGCCCCAGGCGATAATCTCTCCGACCTTGGGGACGAAGATCTTTCCCTCTCGATCGATGGTCAGTTCCAACTGCATATCTACCCGTCCCCACACGTTTACCAGCACGTGGTCCCCAGGACCAAGCTTGTAGTCGGGCGGCGGGGTGGCTTCCATGATAGGCGCAAAACTCTCCGGGCTGCCGCCGAAGAGGTCGTAGCCGAAAGTAGTCAACCCGGACGATGTCACGACCTCAGCCCCGGGAGACATGGCAGTCGCGCCGATTGGCATTCCTGACGAATCGCTATCTGAGAACACGTCGGGAGTCGCATATTTGTCGATTTCTTCGCCCTTTTCCATCAATGGGACCCTGGATTTGTCCGCCATGTAATTTTCATGGATGAATTGCTGCTCAGTCGTCAATTGAGCCGACGCAGTTCCGGCGATTACCAGCGCGAAAATCCCGTTTCTGACAAATCGAATTCCAAGCATTTTCTTAACCATCTTCCCGGCATAAAGCCGTCAGACATTAATTCAAAGCTCGTGCCATCGCACGAAAAACTCCAAAGACGATCATAATTTACTATTTTACAATGAGTTAGATGGAAGGGAAGATTCGGGCGAGGGCTTGAGCAGCCGTGTTTTTGGAAAAAAGATCGCGTGCTTCGGAAAATTTTACCGGAATATATTAACCGGCGTCTTTATGACAGATGACCTTTGCCAGTTAATGATATGGGAATATTGGACTAATTGACGGACCAGAATCCGACCCTATTTTAGTAATGTAGCTTTCCTTGTCTCTGAAATACCGTCCGCGGAGAGCTTGAAGAAATAAACTCCTGACGGAATATTCAAACCGTCCCAGTGAATGACGTAAAAGCCCGGCTCTTTTCTTTCCTCGAGTATGGTGTCAATGAGCCGCCCATTCAAATCGAAAACCTCCAGATTTATCAAGCTCGATTTTTCCAGATCGAACTCGATCTGGACGTCCGGGTTGAAAGGGTTGGGGTAGATTGATGTCAATCTGAATTGTCGGGGCGGTGATGATTCATCCTCCATACCCGTCGTTCCATCGTCGAGTAGGAGAAGCATGAAGGATCGATTATCCCCCACGTAGACGGTCCGTCCCCGGGCGAATACTCCCTTAGCCCGGTTGGGGGTGTCGTACGAGGCTATTCGATAGGGCGCCTGGATATTGGCGATGGAGAATACGCTGACTCCGGCCGAGTCCTCCGCGATGAACATTAGGGTATCGTCAACAGCCACGTCGTTTACATAACCATCGGCGCCAACTCCGACTACGAATGCCGGATCGGCCGGATTCTCTATGGAGAGTATCGCCACTCCGGCGCCGCCGTCGGACAGGAAAAGATGGCTATCCGTTCCGGTAACGTTGAAGGCGTCACCAATAGAAGAATAAGTATCGACAAGTTCGGGAGAGGCGGGATTGAAAATATCGAAAGTGAGTATTCCCGACGGATAATCAACAAGATAGATATAGCGTCCCATGCCCCAGATTCCCGTGGCCAGGCCGCCGATGTCGACAGCGGTTACGTAGGCCGGATTCGCGGGATCGGAGATGTCCAGAACAATCATCCCGCCGTAGAAATCCGCTATGAAGGCATAGCTCGCGCTCACGTGAATATTATAGGATACTCCAGGACTGTCCCAGGCGGAGAGGAAATCAGGGGTAGAGAGATCGCTGATATCGAATATGGCGATACCGTGACTCCAGTCCGCTACCAGCGCGAGCTGGCCGGAAACGGTCACGGAGTTTGCCAGTCCCGCCGTGTTGTGATTGAATCTCTCGTATGGCTGCCAGGGGTTGGAAATGTCCACGACGGTCAGACCCTCCCCCCAGTCGCCGAGATAAACGTGGTCATCGATTACGACCATATCATGGGGATTACCTGCGGTTATCAGCGTAGATTGCAGGTAAAGATCCCATTGCGCCGAACTGTCTCCGGCGAAAAAGAGCAGGATCGTCGATAAGATGGCGAAAGCCGCGTATTTCATTACAGATTCTCCCGGGACACTATACGGCAAATTCTATGCCTTTAGAACCGATGATTCGGGCATTCGACTCGTGCCTCAAAAAACTGCTAACCTTATAAATATCAATAAATAAAATAACGAGTTCCCTACCGGCGGCAAGAAAAATAATCGACATGTCAATTATGTGCGCAATTAATTGCATAGTATGCCGATATGAAATCATGATTTTCAAGCGGGAAATTCTTATTATGATAGCGCCATGGAATTTATCAAGAACTTGCGCAAAATGAGGAGAGCGTTCCACTGTCATCATCCGGCACATAGGCAATTCGATTACGCCGTTTCGCCCTGTCATGTTTTCGAAGTCGCCCGCTGCTGGTCTCAGGGTTGTGTGGAGTTTCTTTGGCGATGCCGTCAGTTTGACAAAGGACCTAAATGCCCGAAGAATAATCGTCACGTTGGACGCAATTGCTCGTCGTGCGAGCACTACTACCAGATAAAGACCTGTCATACTCCTTATACGGACATGGATGGAGATCGGGTTGAGGGGTTTTTCGTGGAATCGAGGGAATTCGAAAGCTGGATCGCGGGGATGCGAGGCAGGGCTGTCAAGTTCTCCGGCACGATTGAATCGATTAGACCTCATCTTTCATGACAATCGGGCGCTCGGGAACGCATGTTCGTATGGACGGTTAGCTGGCGTCGTTTGCCCGGGGTTCTTTTGACAGCAACCTCTTCGATGATCGGCTTTATTTGAGGGGGGGGGTTCATTCAACTAAATTACCCTTCCCGGGGCGACGAACTTGAGTGCGACGCCGCCTTCGCGGTTGACGAGGGCAGGATCATTCTTCGCGACGCGCGCAGGATCGAGTTGACCGGCAATGGCGACAGCGTAGATATAACACTTTCGAACGCGCTGCTGGGAAGAGCCACCGGGAAAACCGTCAAAGGTGGCGTGGAATTTTGCAGAGACTGCGTCTATTGTTGTCTGGTCTACGTGGAAGACGATAAACGGGCGAGGCCGGCGTTTTATCGCAGGTTTTACTGCCTGCGCGGCGTCACCGACCCGGAATATTGCCCGGTCAGGCTCAGTCTGCAAAAACCGGGCAAAATTCCGAGCAAAAAAGAAGGCAGATTTTAGCTACTGCGAACCGAGACGAGGTACTATTTTCGCCTTCGATTCCAGCCTCGGCATCACCAATATATTGCCGCCGTCTCCCGGCGATGGCGGCATCGGCGTCCCGGGCGGGCAAAGTTCGCAGGCAACCAATAGCGGCGCCCCGGTCTGCAATCTCGAGAACCCGGCTATGACGTCAGCAACGTTGAAGATACAGTTGTTGTTGACGTCCATAGCCACAGCCCAGATGACTCCTCCTCCCGGAGGACATTCGCAAAGCAGAGCGGCATCGGGAGAACCGGTCTGCAGCTTGGAGAAGGCGGCGATAATATCGGCCACGTTGAATGTCTCGTTGCCATTGTAATCGCCGATCACGTAGAATCCGCAAGGCGAACCAGAACCCTGCTCCCCACCGGCCCAGAAGCCGCTTTGCAGACTGTAATTCTGCGACGATGAATTGCCCACTATCGGTTGGCCGATCGTGCCGTCTGCCTGATAGTTTGCCGACTCGGAATGTCCGCCTCCTGAAGCGATGACGTACCAGTCGATCGAGTAATTCTGAGCCGAAAGCGAGCTTGTCCAGATCGGGGCAAGCAGAAACATCAATCGTATTTTCATTCGGCGCTCCTTTATTTTAGAAAGACTTATGGACAATTCTCATCAACCTGTCCGTCGCAGTTGTTATCGATCCCATCACCGCAGATCTCCGGCTGGCCGGGGTTTATGGACGGATCATTGTCGTCGCAATCGCCGAAGCAGGCATAATAGCCGTCGCAGTCATTATTCGCGTTATCGATTTGACCGTCGCAGTCGTCGTCGATGCCGTTGCAGAGTTCCGGCGCTCCCGGGTAGCGATTCGGATTGAAATCGTCGCAATCCTGATCGCTGGGCCAGCCGTCGCCATCGTTGTCCGTTGAAATGCACACACCGTTCGCGCATAGGAAACCGGGCGGGCAATCGATTACGTTGTTATCGACCTGTCCGTCGCAGTCATCATCCACCCCGTTGCAGAATTCCGGCGCTCCAGGATGGACGTTAGGATCGGAATCGTCGCAATCCTGGTCTGCCGGCCAACCGTCGTTGTCAGAATCCTCGATTACGCATTGAAGATTGGCGCATTCCATGCCTTCAGGGCAATCGACCGTGTTGTCATCGACGATGCCGTTGCAGTTATTGTCAATTCCATCGCAGTACTCGTCCGCCCCGGGATAGACGCCGGGATTGAGATCGTCGCAATCGTCGCCGCCGGCGCTGATTTTCGCGTGGCCGTCGCCGTCGAAATCCGGAGTGGTTTGAGCAAGCTGCCAGAATTGCTGGATATTCTCGATAGTGAGATTATCCGCGAATTTGGATCTTATGGCGAAGGCGCTCGAAGTAATTCGCCGCCGAGGCAGAAATTGCTCTCCGGCGATCTCCAGGGTCAGGTATCTTTCAGGATTGAAGACCTCATCAGGAAGAGGGGTTTGATTGCCCAGCTCCACGCTGAAAAATCCGGCGGCATATACGACATCCTGTGTCTCGCTCCATAGGGGCGTTCCGCCCGTCTCTTCGTCAAAGATGTGCAAGGTAGTAGAGATCGTTCCGTCAACCGGGTTTCCTCCCTGATCCTGGAGATTTCCCTGGTATGAAAGTACCTGCGGCACCTCGCCCGCGGCGCTCGAGACAAGAATCGCGTTGAGGATCAAAACACAGATCAGAAAGTTGCCCCTTTTACTCATCAATTCCTCCGCTTTTTGGATGAAGGTTAGTGTTGTTATCTGTTAACGTTTGAGAGTTCGACAGGGTTATCCTTGATGGAGATTGAAGTCGGCGTATCCGTCAAATCTCTATATCGACGGGATAAATCGTCCACCTCTTTTTCGAGTTCCGAAATAGTCGATTGCTGCTCCTTAACCGCCTCTATCAGCACCGCCACCAGGCGGGAGTAGTCGACCGATTTGGCGTCCACGCCGTTTTCCTCATATGCCACGATTTCCGGAAAGACTTCGCCGACTTCCTCGGCGATCAGGCCAATATCATGTTTGCCGTCGCCCTTCCAGTCATATGCGACTCCCCTCAGAGACATCACCTTCTCGAGGGGGTCATCGATGGCCTCTATGTTCTCTTTCCAGCGGCGCGAGCTGTAGGTCGTCCAGGCATCAGCGATGGGGTCGGTGGAGGAAAATCTCTGGATGGTCGCCTTCCTGATGGATCGCACCGCGGACGCCAAGATT
>CAZDAH010000003.1:31792-33420 GCA_964503405.1 uncultured Ignavibacteria bacterium | reverse complement strand
GACTCCGAATCTGGGGCCGTTGACGGCGCTGACTATTCGCATGGAAGGATTATTGCCCGAGCCGGGGCCGAAAATATCGAATTCGGATTTCGTGGAATCGACCATCAGGTGCATGCGGGTGCTGTCGTTGACGCCCCCGACAACGGCAAATTTGCGCTGCAAAATTATCTCGGGGCCGAAATAATCTGCGTTCAGTCGGAGCATTGGATCGGTTATCTGCAAACCGCCGCCGGGGATTGTGCCTGGGCCGGTCATGGCGAAGCTCGGCCCGTTGGCGCTGGTGCCGAATTCCATCCAGACGTCGCCCGGCGGCTCCGGCTGAGGATTGAACATAAGCCAATTAATCTCGCCTCCGGGACCTGTACTCATATCCATTATCGGCCTGCCGGGCGGCTCCGGCTGCGGGTTGAACATAAGCCAGGAGAATTGCCCGCCGACGTTGGCATTCATCTGGCTAATAGGGCCGCCAGTCGATCCAGCGGTGGGATCGAACATAGTGAAGCTGGAGAAATCGGTCATTGCCTGTATCTGCACCGACGGTTTGAAAGGCTGAGGATCTACGCCCATTCTGAAGGTCGTAGAGTTTTGACCGACAAGCATCTCCAATTCCGGCGAGGGATCGAACGGGTCAGCATCTAATCCCATTTTCATCGCGATATTGTTTTCTTCTATAACGATCTCCAACTGCGGCCAGGGATTAAAAGGTTCGGGTTCTATGCCCATTCTGAAGGAGGTGGAGTTTTGACCGATTAGCATCTGCAGCTCCGGCAATGGAACAAACGGCTCAGGATCTACGCCCATTTTGAAGGAAGAGGAGTTTTGATCGACCGTCAGCCCCAGAGAATTCTGAACCGGGCCGGGGTTAGTCATGCGCAGATCGGCTGAACTGGCGCCAAGAGAAAGAGTGACATTGGGCGGCGAACCGGGGTCTGCGCCGAAGAGTTGCATGGCGGCGCCGTTGTCATCCGCCGTTAGCCCCAGGTAATGGGTAAATGGGAAGGGGTTGGACATTTGAAAACTGGACTGAGCGTCTCCGCTAAACATGGTTATGGTCGCCGGGGCGCCGGGCTCGGGGGGATACAGCTCCAGCATCCCCGGGGCGGTGAATATATCACCGGCTACACGATAAGTCTGGATAGTAAATGGGACGCCTCCCATGAAAGTGCGAGGGGTCATGGGGGTATCTCCGGCGAGCTGTATCTGCAGCCAGACATTGCCGCCGTCGAATACACCCGGGTCGGGGGGATTGGCAGCCCCGAGCATGACGTTGAAACGGCCGCCGGTCAATTGCACCATCTGAGTCTCTGTCCAGAGCTGCATGCCGGCGTCTGGGTTATCCCAGAGGCTGAAGGTAATGGGATACTCTTCATCCGGCGGAGACTGGCCGTCGCTGTTGGTGATCGAGCCCTGAAAACTGATCGTTGGCGGGGGTGTGCCGTAAAGATTCGCAAAAATAAACAGAACCGCGAGTGGCACCACGAGGGAACGGAAAATTGCATTAGTCACATCTGCCTCCAGAATAGGTTTACGTCTTGTTTACCGCCGCGATTACTTTTCCCGCGGTCAGGGCCAGCCCTGACACGCAATTCAAGGAATTTTAGCGAAAGCGGCCGGGCCCAGAGAGAGTT
>CAZDAH010000003.1:12527-31782 GCA_964503405.1 uncultured Ignavibacteria bacterium | reverse complement strand
AAAATAAAATCAAGCTGATCTGGGAAAATAGCTGTCTCATGGCACCTCTCCCTGTGTTCAGTTATAAAAGATTGAGTTTATTATCGACCCGGTTATTAAAAAGACATTATTAGATCGATATAGTCCGCGATAAACAGGTTAATACTCTACACATTTGTTGTCAAGTAGAAATTATAGGCATTATCAATTTGATTATTCCCTTTCCAATATGAGCCGAATCCAATTCAGTTCGGGCCCTTTTGGTGGAATCGCGAGTCGGGACAGCGGGATAATCACAGGCGCTTCTCGGCCTCTTTCGTCAGATATGACCTGTAAATGAGACCCCCCACACCAGAGCTCGCCATTAGCTCTACGAAACCCGGGATTTGGTCGGGCGAGACCACCTTGGCCTCGCGGATTTCTTTGGCGTCCCTGGGGGCGATGATACCCCCTGCATATTTTGCGGTGAAGACGTGCGAGGTCCAGTCTATATATTCTTCACCGGATTGAAAACGAATCTTTATACGAAGTAAATAACTATCCAATTCTATATCGACGCCCGTTTCCTCCAGGGCTTCTCTTTTTGCTCCCGCCTCGAAATCCTCACCGGGCAAAAATTCCGCCAGAGGGCGCCCTGAAAAGCCCTGCCGGGTAGAATGGCTTGGCGATAAAGATATAGCCGTTGTCCTTTTCAATATATAGGGTGACATCGTGCGCCCGACCGTTGTCAAGCCTAAGTGATCCTCCGCCTAAGTGCAACAATTGCGTGGGCGTGGTTGTCCCGATGCCGACGTTGCCCGCGCCGTCAATTACCAAGCGGTCGGTTGCGGCCTGCTGGTCGGTAATGACAAACTGGTTGCCGCTCAGATGTCCAAAGCCCCAGCCGCTGGAATTTACATTTGAATCTACGATTCTGATCTGACGACCCGTTCCATCAACGTGAAGCGGGGACGTGGGACTGGTCGTTCCGATCCCCACGTCTCCCGTGGTGACAAGATCTTCATTGTCAAAATCAATCGTCCCGCTGCTGGCGGTGATCTTATCGTTCACCCCGTCTATGGTGATGGAATTTCCGCTTGAAAGGTTGCCGCTTGAGTGAATATTGCCCGTGACGTCGAGGTCGCCGGAGATATTTCCGCCCGACGCTCCATCAATTGTAGAAACTCTGTGTGTGTAAGGCGAGGAAGTCAGTCGTATCCTGGGCTGAAGTTCCGCCCCGCCGTTGACGCTGACCCCCAGCCATCTGTCGGGATCGGAGAAGGCTGAATCGCCGATGGGATTCGCGGCCCCCAGGAGCACGAGAAAAGAGCCATCTACGACTTCGATATCGGTTTGCGATTCCGACCATATCACGGCGCCCCCGGTGGCCGCATCGTAAATCGCGAGATCGACATCAATCGAACCGTTAACCGGATCGCCGTTGGAATCTCTCAGGCTGCCCTGGTAGCTGATCAGCGGAGGAACCGCTGACGACGCTAATGCCGCTAACGCGAGAATGAGACCGGGCAGTGTCCCCATTATCGTGGTATTCCTAAACATCTCTGGCTCCTTCTTTGAATCGAAAACCGGCGGCCCCGAAAATCCTAATTCGAATTATGTCATTCAGCATTATCACCGACGTTCAGCGCTGCGACCCGGTCAGAATCGGACTTGTCGCGATTCGGCATGCTCGCCTTCAATACTTCAACTGTTTGGCCGAGCTTCTCCAATTCCTCGGTTCGAGAGCGAAGGCGATCGATTGCCGCCTGCTGCTCCTTAACCGCCTCTATCAGCACCGCCACCAGGCGGGCGTAGTCGACCGATTTGGCGTCTATGCCGTTTTCCTCATAGGCGACTATCTCGGGGAAGACCTCGCCCACCTCCTCGGCGATCAGGCCGATATCGTGCTTGCCGTCAGCTTTCCAGTCGTAGGTGACTCCTCTGAGAGACATAACTTTTTCCAGTGGATTGGAGATTGTCTTTATATTCTTCTTCCACCGACGGGAGCTGTACATTGTCCAGGCGTCGGCGACGGGGTCGGTGGCGGAACGCTCCTGGACGGTCAGGATTGTAGTGGGGCTGGTACCGACGCCGAGCAACGCGCCATTTGCGCCGCTTATTATCTGGATTGTGGGATTATTGCCCGAGCCGGGGCCGAACATGTCGAATTCGGATTTCGTGGAATCGACATGAAGATGGATTCGCGTGCTGTCCTCGGCGCCGCCCACGTAGGTGAAGATTCGATTGAGGATTATCTCGGGCCCGGCAGAATTGGCTTTGATTTGCAGCATCGGATCCGTTATCTGCAAACCGCCTCCACCGCCCGCCTGAGGAACAGTCATCTCGAAATGCGGCCCGCTGGCGTCGGTGCCGAAATCCATCCAGACGTCGCCCGGGGGCTCCGGCTGCGGATTGAACATGAGCCAGCTTATCTCCCCCCCGGGTCCGGTGTTCATATCCATGATCGGCCGCGGCTCGCCGGCGTTGGGATGAAACAGGTTCCAGCCAAACTGCCCGCCCATCATAGAGCTCATTTCACTTACTGTCTTATCGTCGCTGCCGGCCGTGGGGTCGAACATGCTGAAACTGGTCATATTATCCACAGCCTGAAATTCCACGGAGGGATTAAATGGAACAGGATCAATGCCCATTCTGAAAGCCGTGGAGTTCAGATTGGCGTTCATTTCGAACGCCGGATTGAACGGGTTAGGGTCTATTCCCATTCTGAATGTCGTGGAATTCTGGTCCATAAGCATCTCCATCTCCGGCGCGGGACTAAACGGTTCGGGCTCGATGCCCATACTGAAACTCGTGGTATTCAGGCTTGAATTTATTTCCACCGTGGGATTGAACGGATCAGGATCAATTCCCATTTTAAACGTGGTCGAGTTTTGATCCATGGACATCACCATCTCCGGAGCGGGGTTAAAAGGCTGGGGTTCTACTCCCATCTTGAACGTGGTCGAATTCTGGCCCGCGTTTATCTCCACCGCCGGATTAAACGGTTCGGGCTCTACCCCCATTTTGAACGTCGTCGAATTCTGCCCGACCATCATTTCCAATTCCGGCGAGGGATTGAAAGGATCCGGACTAATTCCCATTTTATAAGATGTCGAATTCAGATTCGAGTTGATCTCGACGGTCGGTTGAAACGGTTGGGGATCGATTCCCATTCTGAATGTCGTGGAGTTTTCGTCCATGAGCATCTCCATCTCCGGCGCGGGATCGAACGGCTGAGGTTCAATGCCCATCCTGAAGGTGGTGGAATTCTGTCCGGCGTTTATCTCGACGGCCGGTTCGAAAGGTTGCGGGTCCACGCCCATTCGGTATGTTGTTGAGTTCGGATTCGTACTGATTTCGACTGTCGGAACGAAAGGCACCGGATCAACGCCCATTTTGAATTCGGCGGAGTTTTGACCCACATTCATCTCCATCAGGGGAAGAAAGGGCGTAGGCTCAATGCCCATTCTGATAGATCCCGGCGAGGTGAAGATATCGCCGGCCAGCCTGTGGGAGGCCACGGAGTACGGTGTTGCCAAAAGTTGCGATCGCGGAGCCATAGGGGGATCGGCCCCGACCTGGATTTCGAGGTAGCGCAGGGCATATTCGCCTTCCTCGGTTTCGTTCACAAAGATATCGGGTTCGGGAGGATCGCTGCCCCCTACGATGATGATGAAAAGCCCGTTCTCCACGGAAACACCGGCGTGGGCTTCCTGCCAGAGCGGGGTTCCGCCCTCGGGGACGTCGTAAATGGCAACCTGCATATCGAAGGTGCCGTTGGCCGGGGTGCCGTCGTCGTTGAGCAAAAAGCCCTGGTAGGAGAAAACCGGCTGCACCCGCATGGCCGATGCTTTCGAAGCAGTCAGCTGGCAGGCAACCGCCAAAGTCAGCAATATCAAAATCGTTGTTTTCACCGCACAATCCTAGATTTTGGTTGGTGTTCAGGCGGCCAAATAATCGAATGATGCGTCATTTATTCCAAGCCGGACTAATAACGTCAGCCACTGCCGTCTCGGCGCAATCGGGTTTTATTGCCGCCGACTCAATGGTTGGCGCGTCAGCTTCATTCTGTCCGGCGGCCAGCTTCTGAACCAATGATTTCAGATCTTCCAATTCCGCCCTTAGGCTCTGGTTTTCCTCGAGCTTCCTTTGCAGCGATTCGATGGTTTTCTGCTGTTCTTTGACAGCCTCGATCAGTATTGGAGCAAGCCTGCTGTAATCAACGGAATAGAAGCCGTCCGTGCCTTGGTTGACAACCTCCGGCACTACTTTCTTCACTTCCTGGGCGATCAGGCCGACCTGCTCTCTATCGCTGAAATGCTTGTCCGGGAATTCGTCTGTTCTCCAATCGAAACGCACGCCCTGCAATTTACAGATGACCTCGAGAGCGCCATCAATCAAATCGACGTTTTTCTTGTAACGGGCGTCGGAGCAGGGCCCGATGAACCCCGTGGCGCAAATATTGCCGTCGACAAATAGCTTCTCGGTTGGGGCTTGTGTGCCGATGCCGACCATCGACGTGACCGGATCGTCATATGCTAATGTGGTAGTGGAAGGAGCGGAAAGCTCGCCTGAAGGCGTCACATAGAAAACAGGACCTGTGAGATCGGAAAACGAGATTCCGCTTAAGTCGAATTTCAACTCCGAATTTCCTTCGAATATATGGAAACCATCGGCGCCAACCTTGCTTGAATCTCCCGGGGCGCTGCCCGGAGCTCTCATTGTCTGAACCAGCATGTTTCTTATATCAAAATCCAGATCCATGACCGGCCCGTCCGTGGGAGCTGCATCGCGTTCACGGATGACCACCAGCGGTTCGGCCGATACAAGGCTGAGAGCGACAATTTCTATGGGGATTGTTTCACCCACGGGGAGCGTCCCGAGAGAGATCCGCCCTCCGGCCCCGTTCCCCGCGCTTACATTGACTATGTCTTCCGCCAGCGGTCCTTTGAAGAAGACGCCCAAATCGCCGACGCCCGATCCCGCCACCAGATCGAGCCGTCCGTCGGCATCGAGATCCCCCAATGATAATCGGTCTGTGCTCCCGTCGGAAGACAGATGCACCCTGCTATTGATGCCGCCTTCTTTGATGCTTATCGATGACATGCCGTCACTGGAGAGCATGGTGATTCCGTCCTCGCCGCTGGAGCCGATGGCGGCCAGTTTGAACAACGCCCCCTGATCCGAAACCCCGGTATCAACTCTGTAGGTGATATCGAAGAAGGAATCCACTATGTAGGCGGTCTGGGGCCCGAAAACCGCGGGGCGCATGGGAGACCGTCCCGGCCTGTAGCGAGTGAAGGCCAGCTCCTGGGAATTCAGTATTACGTCGTCGATATCCTGAACATAAGTGTCGGCGGCATAAAAGCGCCCGCCGGAAGCGTCGGCCATGATCTCGGCGATGTGGGATTCATCAAGCAGTTCGTTGGAGCAGAGTGCCTTGGCCAATAAGGGCGTGGCTTTATCGACTTTCTTAGTGACTGCCCCCTGACCATTGGAACTCAGGGTCGAGGCCGCTCCGCTGTCGTTGGCGGCCATGTCGATTCTGTATTCGATATCGAAGAAAGAATCGACCATAAAGGTGCTGGCGCCGCCGGAATCGGCCTTCATCCCGACCAGGACTTCGTCACCGACTTGTGGAATCCAATTGTATTCGGTCATAGCTCCATGATTGCGGAGCGTTGTACCTATGTGGGTAGCGCCGTCCGGAAATTGCCCGGTGCAAAGCTGTTGGTAGAGATTGGGAGTGGTTTTGTCCTCCGCCTTAACTATGTTTATGTCGTCTAAGGCGCTTTTCCTGGAAACCGCGCCGCTGTCGGAGGCATGTATGTCGATCATATAAGTGATGTCAAAAAACGAATCGACTGCCCGGACCCCGGCCCCGCTACCGTCGGCCTTGAGCCCGGCAGTTGAGAACTGGTATTGTGACAAATTATGGGCTACTTCATGTCTGCTGCTTCCGGCATCCGCAGAGGAGTTTGCGGATGACACGACCCCGCCGATATCCTCGTGCTCGATTCCACAGGTCGCGGCATTATCGTCGACGCCGATAGTGACGCCGTCCTGCCCGCTCGAACCGATATTCGAGACGACCAGGTTGGCTGCCGCCCCCGCGGCCGATGAGGTCACAGCGGCGACCGAGCCGCCTATATCCTCATGCTCGATGCCGCAGGTGGCCGAATTATCGTCCACGCCGATCATGACGCGAGCTGCCGGGTTTCCGGCCGCGTCGGGCCTGCTAAGGCTTAGCAACGAGCCGGTATCGACGACATCGATGGAAACACCGTCCTCGCCGCTGGAGCCGATATTGGAAACCGACAGATGCCCGCCTTCGGTCGCCGCCTCCAGATCGATCCGATAGGTGATGTCGAAGAAGGAATCGACCAGAAACATCGATGAACTGGAAGGGGTGACGACAATGGCCACCCTCTGGACTCCCTCCTCGCCGATGGCTATACCGGCATCATTGCCGCTGGCTTGTAAAATGACATCGACCGGATCGGATTCTGAATCTCTGATTTTCAGGAATCCCTGACTGGTTTCCACGTCGCCCACAATTCTCTTGCTGAAAAAAGAAAAGGGGACGCTGGCGAGCGGTATGCGTGGAGAAAACGGGGCCTCGCCCGCCACCTGCATCTGCAGGAAGAGATTATCCAGCTGATCCGAGCTGAAAGATGAAGGATCGATGGGAGAGACGCCGCCCAGACCGACATTGAACTGACCTCCTTCCAACTGCACATCCTGCGTCTCAGACCAAAATTCGAGACCCGCTGCGGGGTCGTCCCAGATGCTGAAAGTGATTGTCAATTGGCCGGTTACGGGCTGCCCTGATGAATCCAATAGCCGTCCCTGGTGATTGAGGAGCGGAGGGATTTCGGCGAAGGCAACGACGCTGGTCAAAAGGATCGAGCACAAACAGAACCCAATCGGCGGTAATAGACGATTCATAACGCCTCTCCTTGTATTTAGTTATAAAAGATTGAGCTTGTTATCGACCCGATCAAAAAACAGGTATTATTAGGTCGATGTAGTCCACGATAAACAGGGTAATAAGCTACACGATCCAAGTCAAGTAAAAATTATAATCATTATCGATATATTCAGGCTGTTTTCGCGGGTAAAAGTCAGTCGCCGGCAGGGCCTTGTTGGGTTTTTCGGATGTAGCGGAAAATCACAGCCGTTTTTCGGTTTCTCTTGTCAGGTAGGCCCTGTAGATTAACCCCCCGATACCGGAATTGGCCATAAGATCGATAAGCCCGGGTAATTCTTCACGCCCAACCACCCTCGCCTCACTAATCTCGCCTTTATCTTTCGGGGATATTTCTCCGTCAATATGACGTGCGGTGAAAACATGCGAGGTCCAGTCGATGTAATCTTTATGGCACTGGAATCGAACGTCGATTCTGAGGATATAGCGGTCCAGCTCGATGCTTAAACCCGTTTCCTCGAGGGCCTCTCTCTTCGACCCCGCTTCAAAATCCTCTCCAGGGAGTATTCCGCCCGACGGCGCCCTGAACAAGCCTTCGGGATAAGACGGTTTGGCTATGAAGATATAGCCGCCGTCTTTCCCAATATACAGCGTGATATCGTGCGCTCGGCCGTTTTTCATGCTCGAGCGTACAATATTCATTCCCTCGGGGGTCATTTCCTGAATGGTGGTCAGTCGATCAGGATGGCCGTAAAGCCGAACCATCTCTTTCTCCTGATCTATCGTAAATGTCATAAAGCCTCCAGCTCTCTTTCCAGAAGCTGTTTCCTGTAGAGATCGGCGTAATGACCCTCAAGGGAGAGCAGATACTCGTGATTCCCGCGCTCGACTATTTGTCCATCGAACAAGACCAGGATGATATCGGCGTCCTTTACCGTCGATATGCGGTGGGAGATCATGATGCTGGTTTTGCCCTTTAGGATCTGCCTTAAGTTTGTCAGAATTTCTTCTTCGGTATGAGTATCCACCGACGAAAAGGAGTCATCGAGCAAGAGCACTCTCGGATCGGCGGACAACGCCCGGGCCAGCGCCGTTCTCTGCTTCTGCCCTCCCGACAGCGTTATTCCTCTCTCGCCCAGGAGCGTATCGAATTTGCGCGGGAACTCGTCGATTTCTCCGGCCATGCCGGCCGCAGAGGCCACCGCGGCCACGCTCTCCAGACCCTGATCGCGATTGCCGAAGGCTATGTTGCTCCGAATAGTCTCCGAGAACAGAAACGTTTCCTGCATTACAGGAACAACCTGAGTGCGCAGCGAATGCAGGTCCCAATCGTTAATATCGATATCATCGATGAATATCATCCCCCGGTCCACAGGGTAGGCTCTCATAAGAAGAGATACGAGGGTTGATTTGCCGCTTCCCGTTGCTCCGATCAGGGCGATATTCGTGCCCGGCTCGAAGATTCCCGCGATGCCGCGCAGTATTTCGGTATTATCGTAGGCGAACCTCAGATCGCGAAATTCTATTTTGCCCCGAATTTCTTTGGTCACGGGTGCCGCGGCTTTGACGACAAACGGTTTTGCCTGAAGGATCTGCTCCAGCCTGGAAAGAGAGGCACGTCCCCTCTGGTAAAGGCCGACCACCCAACCCAGGGCCGCCATGGGCCAGATAAGGAGCATCAAATACGCGGTAAATGCCACAAAATCGCCGAGCGAAATCGATTTATCGATGACAAGTCCGCCCCCCAACCAAAGTACAATTGTCATGGCTGTTCCGGCGAAGAGGATTATGGCCGGGAAAAACATCCCCATCACCCTGACCATGGACATATTTTGATCGACATATTCGACGTTCAAGCGGGAAAAATCGTCTATTTCGGCGTCTTCCTGCACGTAGGCCTTAACCACCCGAATGCCCGAGAGATTTTCCTGGACACGCGAGGTTATGGCCGAATATTGCTCCTGAATCGGGGTAAATCGCCTGTTCACCTCGCGCCCAAGGAAGAATACTATTGCGGTAATAATCGGCAAGGGTATCATGGCGTACAGGGTGAGCTTCAGGCTGATGATCACCATCAGGGGCAGAGCGATCACAAGGGTAATTGCCGTTGTTATGAAATACATTATTCCCGGCCCTATCATGCTGCGCACGGAATCCATATCGTTCGTCGCGCGGGCCATAATGTCGCCCGTGGGCGTCTTGTCATAGAACTTTCGATCCAGCGTCAGGAGGTGGGAAAAGAAGTGGTTGCGGAAATCGTACTCGACACGTCGAGAAGCCACGATCATAGTCTGACGCATCAAGAACCTGAAGGAAGCCGCGAGAAGGGCGGCGGCGACAATCCCCAGAGCATAGTAAACCAGATCTTGCGGCGTCGCGCCTGCTTCCATAGCGTTGACTGCGCCGCGGAGTATCCATGGACCGGCCATCATAAAACCGCTGGTCAAGGCCACGGCGATTATTCCGCCCAGCCAGTGCTTTTTATATTTCCAAAGGAATGGAAAGAGAATATCCAAAGACGATCTTTTCGTTTCAGGCATGCCGGATAAAACGAATTTCCTCGTTTTCTGTCAAGCCGGAAAAGAGCCCATTAATCATAAGATAGACTTCATTTGCCATTAGATCCGTTGCTCCTTTGCACCATGAAGACGCCAGTCAATATGACCGTGCCGGAAATTACGCTTCCCGCGGACAGCCGGTCTCCCATAAACAAGTATGCCAGCAGCGCCGTGACAATCGGCTGCAAGTTTATGAATATTGCCGTTTTCAACGGTTTCATCCGTTTTATCCCCCAGTACCAGATAATGTAAGCGACCACCGATGTTAATATCCCGGTGTATACAATCCCGCTCCAGCCGACCCAGGTGACTCCCCCGTAAGCGAACCGAGCAGAAAGGAATAATCCGAAAGGAAAATATATTATCGTGCCAAGAATCAGGGTATAAGCTGTAACAGCCACGGCTCCCTTGCGCATGACCAGCGGGCGTCCAAGAACTGTGTAGGCGGCCCATGACCAGACAGCGACGAGGATTATCGAATCGCCGAGCAGATAATCGGTTCTCATGGCCAAACCCTTTTCCGCCAGAAAGGCGATTACGCCCGGCAGCGCGATGAAGATCCCAACCGTTTTCATCCTGGTCATGCTCTCCTGAGCTCGCCAGACCGAGAGAAGGTAAACCCAGACAGGCGTAGTGGAATACAGCAGGGCTGAATGAGTGGGCAGGGTGAAACGTAATCCGTATAAGAACAGGCATTGATTCAGCGGTATTGCGAGCATGGCCAAAGCTATGATTAGGGGCCATTCTCGTCTGGCGAAAGGCAGTCGATATCCGCGGGCGAAGATGATCGAGGTCAGAACAATCGACGCCAGACAGAAGCGGTAAAAGGCGAAGACCAGCGGATCGAATTCCGCCAGCGTTCTCTTGGCGATGAGATAGGTCCCCGCCGATATAAGTGTATGGAAGGACATGGCCGCATAGAAGAAGCCATGCCCCGAAAATTCGGGGGCTATTTCACGACGCAGTATTTTACTCCGAGAACCTGCCCGCTTTCAGAAACCACCTCGACTTTCCACTCCCCCTCCCATTCGGGAGGCACAATTTTGGAGCTCCAAACGCGGTTGCGGGGGTATTTTGTCGGCAGGGTGACCCGGGCTTTTTCTTCTCCCTTGAGATACCAGACGTGCTCGACGGACGTTTCCTCGCCGGCATTCAGGACGTTGCTCCAGAAGAATATTGTGCCGATGTCGGTGGTAAACTCCGTGCCTTCCCCGACCGGCTCTCTCTCTTCCACACCGGCGCAGAAGGACATCGATTCCACGGATAACAAAGTATCCGCCGGAGCGGCCTGCGCGGGCTCTTCGCTTGCGGCGGCCGTCGCCGCTGCCGGCGCCTTCATCGCGGTATCAGGGGCGGCGGCCTCCTGGGCCGCGGCGACGATCGACAAAAGCCCGATCAGAACCGGCAATAACAGCTTAATCATAACTCCCTCCTATCTTGCTCCCCGAGCGGGGTTCAATGGCCTTAAGTTCATGACCGACGTCCAGGCAATATCGCTCTGCCTCAATAGGAACAGAACCGAATCGGCGACGTCGGACGGTCTCAAGATTCCCGGCTTTGATTCTATCTTCTTTGGCGGATCTCCGCCACCAAAAAATGTGGCCGTCGAGCCGGGCAGTATAATCGAGACTTTGATATTCTTATCCCTAAGCTCCATACCCAGAGATTCGGAGAAACCAAGCAGCCCGAATTTGGATGCACAGTAAGCGGCGAAACCGGCGTAAGGCGTTTGCGAAGCTCCCGAGCCGATATTTATAATATATCCCGACTGCTGCGGAATCATCCTGATCGCGGTCAGCTTCGATAATTGGAAAACGGCCCGCAGATTGACCGACATGGTAGTATCCCAGTCCCGCGAGCTCATGTCGACCACGTCGCTTTCTATTCCCAGGCCGGCGTTGTTTACCAGGATATCGACGCCGCCGAGAAATTCCATTGCCGCGTCGAACATGGAACTCAGCTGATTAGCATCGGAAAGATCGGCCGGCTCGAATTCGACACGCCCGCCTTCAGGATCAAGCTCATTTTTCAATTCGGTCAGTCGATTTCGGGCGCGGGCCGTGAGAAACAGCCTTGCTCCTTCCCGGGCGAGCGATTCGGCTATCGCCCTGCCGATCCCTTTCGACGCTCCCGTAACTATCGCGCGTTTGTCTGTTATAAACATTTTACTCGTCCGTCGAAATCAACTCTACGCCGCCGGCGCTCAATTTGCCGAGGGCTGATTTCGGAATCCTCGCCTTAACCGTCAATACGCCGTCGTCGCTGACACTATCCAGCAGCTGCCCCAGGGAACTGATCAGGTTCAGTTGCTCGCTCGATCGCGCGCCTATACGGGCCGTAATAGTCACCTTCGAGCTCTCCAGGCGCGATTCCAGATCGGATTTTATACGCCCCGAACCCTCGCCGGTGACGGCCGAGATGAAACGGCCGCCGGGAAATCGACCGAGGAGCGATCTGTAAAGGTCGGGGTCGTCGCGCAAATCAATCTTATTGAACGCGTGGATGACCGGAATTTCGCCTGCGCCGATCTCTTCGAGGATGCTGTTCACGGTCGATATTCGATCCTCGAAATAGGGATCCGAGATATCGATAACGTGCAAAAGCAAGTCCGCCCCTGAGACTTCCATAAGGGTGGATTTAAAGGAAGCCACCAGCGACACCGGCAGCTTCCTGATGAATCCAACGGTATCGGAAAGCAGAAGCGCATTCCGACCCGAGAACTTGACCCTCCGCGTGGTGGAATCGAGGGTGGCGAAAAGATAACTTTCGGCCAGGACATCCTCTCCCGTGAGCAGATTAAACAGCGTCGATTTACCGGCGTTAGTATAACCCACGAGGCAGACTTTGAAAAGCCCGTCACGCTGTTTGCGCTGGGTATGCCTCTCCGTCTCGATTACCTTGAGTTTTTGGCGCAAATCCCTGATCCGTTTGCGCACCAGCCTGCGGTCGGTTTCGAGCTGGGTTTCTCCGGGGCCGCGCGTGCCGATGGAGCCTTCCTGCCTTTCGAGGTGCGTCCAGCCTCCGGCCAGTCTCGGCAGCAGATATTCCAGTTGCGCCTGCTCCACCTGCAGTTTCGCCTCTCGTGTGCGCGCATGAAGCGCGAAAATATCCAGGATTATCCCCGGGCGGTCGACAACCGGGACTTTTATCAATTTTTCAATATTCACTTGTTGCGAGGAGCTTAAATCGGAATCGAAAATCACCAGGTTTGCCTCGCGTTCGCGGGCCATGACCGCGAGTTCGTCGGTCTTGCCACTTCCGAGCATGGTGGCCGGGTTGATTTTCTCTACATGCTGTATTACACTCCCTACGACCCTGGCGCCGGCTGTTTTGCACAAGCTGATTATCTCGTCGAGCGGATTTTGTTCGAGATGCGACTCGTCCTTCTTGAAGACTCCGACCACGACGGCGCGCTGTCTGGCTCGTTTAGTGGGTATACCATCGAAAAACGATTTCATTCTTTTGCCCTGTGATTAAGCAATCTGAAAAGGCTGGAGACGTCTTTCCCGGAAACATTGCCCGAAGGAACGGCGAGCACCTCGATTTTTTTATAATACAAAAGGGTATTTATTTCGATAATGGATCCTGTTTTGATTTCGCGCGACGGTTTCGCCGGAAAACCATCGAGGAACACCATGGACGCGGTGGCCGCTTCACCAGCCAGCGAGCGGCTCTTGAAAATCCTGGCGACGGACAGGAATTTGTCCAGCCGCATTATAACCTCTTATCTATATATAATCCCGCCGAGACTTTATCTAGTAATTCCTCCAGCTGGGCCTGCGCCTTGGCCCGGCGCGCCAGCTCTTGAAGAGTTTCGAAATCCTCCTCCAGGGTCACGGGGCTGGCCGGGCGTTTGTCATCGAGGCGTATCAGATGGAAACCGAATTCGCTGCTTACGGCAGGAGATATCTCCCCGATTTCGAGATCGGTAAGCGCCCTTACAAACTCCGGCAGGAGATCGTCGGCGGCATACCACCCCAGATCGCCGCCGGAATCACGCGAGTTTTCGTCGTTGGAATATTCCCGCGCCAATTCGGAGAAATCGGCGCCGTTGAGTATCAACTGGTGGAGGCTGTCGGCCAGTTCCCTTCTGGCAGCCATATCCTCTTCCGACGGCAACAGCCTGATCAGGATATGACTGGCCCGCACCTTGTCGCCGCGTCGGCCGGTAGCCTTAATGATATGATATCCGAATGGCGATCTGACGATCCCGGAGATATCGCCCAGTTGCAGACCGAAGGCTGCGTTTTCGAATTCCGGGACCATTTCTCCCCTGGCGAACCATCCGAGGTCGCCGCCGTTTTCCGAGGAGGGATCGTCGGAATACGTCCTGGCCAGCAGAGCGAAATCCTCGCCGCCCGCGGCCTTCTGACGTAACAATTGGGCGAAATTATATAGCGAGTCGACGGTCGGGGCGCCCGGCTCGATTGAGATCAGGATATGGGAGAGTTTGATACCGGCCGGTTTTTCAGGAAGCTTGTCGCGGTTCTTCTCGTAATAACTCTTCACGTCACCGGACGACACCAGTATCCGGGAGATCTTGCTCTGTATCAATTTTTCCTTGAGCAATTGCTTCTGAAGCTCGTCGCGATACTGCTCTTTCAGCCCGGCCAGGGTCAGCCCCTCGGCCCTCAGTTGTTCCCGGAACGCGTCGTCCGATGGAAACTGAGACTTTATATTCTTTATCTGCGAATCCAGGGCTTCTTCCACCTCCTTGTTGGATACATTAATTGTGGAATCCCGCCGGGCTTCCACAAGGAGGATCTTATCCTCGATCATTCTGTCGAGGAATTCGTCGCGCAGGCTGTCGAGCCCTGATTCATCGTCGATTTCCATGCGGTTTTGAATGGCGAAGAGCTGAATCTGAGCCTCCAACTCGGAGAGAAGGATTATTTCCCTGTCGACCACGGCTATCACTCGATCCACGACTTCGGCTTTCGCGGAGGCGGTTAAAACGAAGACCAGAAATAGAATATTGAAGTATTTCATGGCAATCCCCGTCCGGCCGCGCTCGCGAGCAACGAGTCGGTGATCTCATGCCTTTGTATTGCCGCCGACGATTTCAATTCGTCGATAAACCCCTGGAAAGCCGCGGCGTGGCGGACGGAATAGAGACTATCGAGAATCCTCTGTTTGGCCTCGAGGGAATCGAGTTGGGCGCCCGCCTTCTGACGGTCGGTCAGGAGGATGAGATGATACCCATAAGGAGTTTGCACCGGCGCAGAATAGGAGCCGACATTCAACATATCGGCGGCCTCGACAAAATTCCGATCTATATCATCGGAGGTAAAATACCCCAGGTCGCCTCCTCTATCTGCCGACTGCCTATCCATTGAATAATCTCTGGCCAGGCCGCTGAAATTTTCGCCTTTTTTCAGCCTGACGAAAACAGCGTCGGCCTCTCCCCTGGTGGGCACGAGTATATGGCTCGCCCGATACCTGTTCTTTTCCAGCCTGTAAGAATCGCTCTGGGCGCGGTAGATAGAATCGACTGCCGTCGGAGGGATCATCGTTCTCAGGCTCAGTTCGCTATCCACCAGTTTCCGGGCGACTGCTTCCCTGGTCCCGGCTTTGACAACAGCCTGTACGGCGGGATCCTGATCCAATCCCCGTTCCAGAGCCTTCTGATACAATAATTCCGTATTGATCCAGGTCTCCACCACTTCTTTGAGTTCCTGAGGAGACAATCGGCTTCTGTATTCGGCCGGTATCTGGTATTCGAGATCTTCGAGGGTCAGGATCTCCCCGTTGACCTCGGCCAGAATCGTTCCCTCTGATTTCGGCTCATTCGAGCAGGCGATGATGACCAGATAGGCGATTCCCGAAAGAAACAACTTGGTTTTCATTAAAATTCCTTTGCGCGGCCGCCCGCATTCGCTCTCAATCCCTCGACCATTTTTCGGCCTTATATCGGGATCTTCGGGTTATTAAACAGATTCGAGTTACCGTTGTTCCACGGATTATCAATCTATATCAGCCGACCATCGACTGCAAGGCATTTTTCAGCGCCTCGCTTCCGCCGCCGTCGAGACGCATCTTCATCTTCAGTCCATTCGATGATTTGAATTCCATTTTATTTGTAATTCTCCTTCTCCACCCCTCGATCTCCGATTTCAGGAAACCTCTTTCGGACGGAAATTCGAGATTCAGTTCGCCGCCGCGGTAGGTGAGCCTGGCGGCGCCAAGACCGGCCGCCAGCATACGACAGGACGCCAGATTGAGAAGATTCAGAACGGCCCGGGGACAGGGGCCGAAACGGTCCGCGGTTTCATTCTGAAACTCGGCCAATTTATCCTGATCATCGATAGCGGAAATATTGCGGTAAAGTTCCACCCGCAAATTGGAATCATCGATATAGTCTTCGGGTATGTAAAGATCGAGATCCGTCTGTATTTTAATTTCCAGCTTCGGCCTCGCGGGAGCCTGGTCCCGCACTTCCGCTACGGCCTCCTCCAGCAGACGGCAGTACATGTCGAATCCGACCTCCTCGATAAATCCGTGCTGTTGCGCTCCGAGTATGTTGCCCGCTCCCCTGATCTCCAGGTCCCTCATAGCCAGGTGGAAACCGGATCCCAGTTCGGGAAACTCCTCAATTGCCCTCAGCCTTTTCCTCGCTTTTTCTGTCAGGAGTTTCAATGGCGGCACCAACAGCAGGGCGAACGCCTGCCGGGTCGATCTCCCTACCCGGCCCCGGAGCTGGTAGAGCTGCGCCAGCCCGAGTTTGTCGGCCCGGTTGATGACAATGGTATTCACCGTGGGCATGTCGAGTCCCGATTCGATGATGGTGGTGGCCAGTAATACCTGGAATTTTTTTGCCTGAAAATCGACCATGACCTTCTCCAACCTTTTTTCGGGCATTTGCCCGTGGCCGATTACGATATTCAGGTAAGGCATGAGCTTCTTCAGGTAACGATAATACGCCTCTATCGATTCCACCCGGTTATGCACGAAAAATACCTGCCCTCCTCTCAGGATTTCCCTTTCGATGGATTCGGCGATTATCTTATCCGAGAAAAGCGATATTTCGGTTACTATGGGCAATCTATCTCTCGGTGCTGTATTGATGATGGACATATCCCTGGCCCCGAGCAGCGACAGCTGCAGCGTGCGGGGGATCGGGGTGGCAGTCAGCGTAAGAGTATCCACCTGCGTTTTCAACTTCTTGATGCGCTCTTTATGGGTAACGCCGAACCTCTGTTCCTCGTCCACGATCAGCAGGCCCAGATCCTTATATTCGATATCTTTTTGCAGCAGCTTATGCGTGCCAATAACGATATCGATTGCGCCGATTTTCAAACCTGATTTAACCGTTTTCGCTTCGGCCGGGGATCTGAATCTCGACAAAAGCTCTATTTTGACCGGGAATTGAGAGAGCCGCGATCTGAACGTTTCCAGATGCTGTTGAGCTAAAATAGTGGTCGGAACCAGGACAGTTACCTGCTTGCCCGATTCCACCGCCTTAAAGGCAGCTCTCACCGCCACCTCGGTCTTGCCGTAACCGACATCGCCGCAGACGAGCCTATCCATGGGAGAGGAGTCTTCCATATCCCGTTTGATATCGTCGATGGCCTTCTGCTGATCGGGGGTTTCCTCGAAGGGGAACGACGCTTCCAGTTCCTTCATCCACGGGGAGTCCGGCTGAAACGCGAATCCCGGAAGCGCCTTGCGTCGAGCGTAAATCTCGATCAATTCCTCGGCCATGGCCATGATCGCCTTTTTTGCCCTGGCCTTGACGCGTTCCCAGACCCCGGTTCCAAGGCGGGACAGTGTCGGCGCGCCTTCTTTGCCTGAAAATTTCTGCACTCTCAGAAATTCCTCAATGGGGACATAGACTTTATCTCCCTCGGCATATTGGATCAGAAGGCAGTCGCGTTTGCGGCCGTCGACGGTCAATATTTCCAATCCCCGGTATTGCCCTATTCCATGATCGACATGCACCACGTAATCTCCGGGCTGAAGGCTTCGGTAACTCGCGAGGGCGATCCCTTCCCTGAAGGCCCGAGTTTTCTTGCGACCGGATACTCGCGAGAAGATTTCATGATCGCTTAGAATCCATAACGCCGCCTCGGGAATCCCGAAACCGGACGTGATGCCGCGATTATGCAGGGGCAACGAAACGTCGTATTCGGCAAGAAGCTCCTTAAGTTTCAGGCGACGGTTTTCGCCGTCGCAAAATATCGACGCGTAATAACCGTCTTCTCTGTACTCATTAAGCTTCTCCGCCAGAATTTTGACATGGGAACCATGCGGCTCCTGCGGAATCGTCTTAATCCCGATACCCCGATTCTCCGTCCTGATAATGCCCGAAAGTGTCAGTCGGCCAAATTTCGCCAGTTTCCCGCTTATGAAATCTTCATCGATGTAAACGTCGCGAGGGCCTCCGAACGGAAATTCATGCCTATGAGAGTATCTCAAAGCGGCCCGTTCCAATAATCGCCTCATTTCGTCGCGGACAAACCCGGGATCGTCGATGACAGCGATGGTATTCTCGTCGAGATACTCGAGCAGGGAGTGTTTTCGAGGGGAAAACAAATGTCGGAAAAACTCGAGACCGTCGAATGCGCCGTTCGGGCCGAGCGCTTGATGAAGCGCCACGGACTCCTCCTGGGGAAGATCCTCGCAGACAATTTCCACGCTTTCCATGTCGACCGGTATCTCTCTCAACGGGAGAATGATGACATGATCGATCTTGCCGAGCGATCGCTGGGTCAGAACCGAGAAGGACCTAATGGATTCGATTTCGTCCCCGAAGAATTCGATCCTGACCGGCTCCGGGCCGGTGGCTGGGAAAATATCGATCAAGCCGCCCCTGACCGCGAAATCGCCGAGCTGCTCGACCACCGGACATCGCCTGAATCCCATGGCCGCAAGAAGGACGATCAGACTTTCGGGATCAACCTTTTGGCCCCTCGTCATCTCCAAAGATCGCCTGAGAAGGTCGTATTTATCCGACGTTGGCTCCATGAGGGCCGCTGCCGAAACGCAAACAACCCCGGATTTTCCTCGAGACAAATCGAATAATGTTCTTAATCGGTCTCCGATATTCTCGGCGTGCGGAGCCCGGATCTCATAGGGCTGAATTTCCCACGAAGGAAATGACGATACTTTTTCCCGGCCGAGAAAAGCGTTGAAATCGTCGACGGCCTTCTCCGACGATTCCTCTTCGGGAGATATGTATAAAACATTTCTGCCGGTCTTGACATGAATCCAGGCGGCCAGCATTGTTCGCGACGAACCGATCAGGCCGTTGACGTCGATCGATTCACGGCCTCCTGACACCGATGAAAGCGTCGAAACAAATCCGGGGACGGCGTCGAGTCTTTTGAATATCTCCTTCATATTACATATACATGTACACGAAAAGCCCGCGCCGATTTCAGCCCGGGGTATCGAAAGTCTTTATTCTATTCGCTTAATGAATCCTACTTTTCTATTCCTCCCTCGAGGCCACCAATATCATTCTTGGGGATTCGGAATTATAGAGCGCGCCTCCGAAATCCCCGTATACGTCCGTGAGAACCAGGCCGACTTTGTTGAAAAGGTCCAGCATCTCGGTAAGGGTGTAAAGCCGGATGGAATAATTCGCCTCTTTTATCTCTCCGCTGGCGAGAATGAGCTTGTTGGTCAGCTCGAGCCTCGAAGTAAAGTAATCGAAAAAGCGCTCCTCCAGCATGTACATATCGCTTTCCCGGGTCCAGCGACGGTTCAGGGTCTGGGCCAGGGCGTACTCGCGGTTGACCACGTCCATAAGAAACTGGCCGCCGGGCTTTAGCACCCGATACGCTTCCTGAGCCGCCCTGCGCACGTCCAC
>CAZDAH010000003.1:4485-12517 GCA_964503405.1 uncultured Ignavibacteria bacterium | reverse complement strand
GGGCTTTAGCGCCTTGCGCACCCCCATCAGGACTTTGAGATCCTCCTCCTCGTTTTCGAAAAAACCGAAGGCGGTAAACATATTGATCACCGCGTCGAATTCGTCATTATAAGCAATATCGCGCATATCGCCCTGCTGGAGCGCCAGCCCTACAGCCAGGGAATCGGCAAGCTCCCTCGCCTTTTTCAGGAAACCTTCGGAGAGATCGTAGCCGGTTACTGCGAATCCCTTTTCGGCAAGCAATACCGAATGCCGTCCAAAACCGCAGGCCAGATCGAGCACTTTCTGCCCCGGCTCCATTTGGAGCATACGGATGACCGCCTGGACTTCTCTTGAAGATTCTCCGCGATCATGCGTGTAGAGCTTGAGATAATCCTCGCTGAAATATTTCCGCCACCATTCCATCGTCATTTCATTCCCCCGGAGGCTATCGAGATGATTTTGTAAGCCAGCCGGGCCGCCGTGAAGTCTGGGTAGATCAGCCCCGGGATAGGAGCCAGCTCGACAACGTCCGCGCCGACAATCCTCTTTTCCCGTCCGACGGCCGTCAACAGCCGGACGGCTTCTTCCCAGCAAAGCCCGCCGGGCTCTGGAGTGCCGACAGCCGGCATCGCCGACGGATCGAGACCGTCGAGATCGAACGTAATATAAACATCGGACGATAACATCGAAAGTATAATCGGGATCGATTCGGGATTGTTTTTAAACCGGGCGGAATCGATTATCCGTCCTTTTCTCAAGGCGGCTTTTTCATTTTCCGAATTGCAGAAACTGCGAATTCCCACCGCCGCGAAATCGCATATTTCGGAAATTCGCGACATAACGCAGGCGTGCGAATACCGGCTGCCCTGATAGCTCTCGCGCAGATCGCTGTGCGCGTCGATCTGAAGAACCGTTAATCCTGAATACTTCTGAGAATGTGCCTTGACAAGAGCCGACGATATCGAATGTTCCCCGCCCAGGGAAAGCGCGAATTTGCCGTCGCCGATAATCCTGGAGACGGTTTCCTCGATCGCTTCCATCATAGCTTCCGGCCCCGACGATTCCGGGCGGATAGCCTCGAGCGTGGCGATTCCTATTTCGCAGGGATCGCCATCGAGATCGATGTCATAAGTCTCTACCTGTGACGAAGCGGCGATTATGGCTCGAGGACCGTTGCGGGCGCCGGTTCCGTAGCTGACAGTAGCGTCATAAGGGATCGGCAATACAGCGACTCTCGAGTTTTCATACCCGCTTAATTCGCGATCGAGAGCGAGGAAATTTTCGGGATAGACGCTTATCATAATTTCAATTGCAGATAAACCACAGCCTCGATGAATGTTCCAATTCTTCGGCAGGATCGTATGAGCTCACTGTCACCTTTGAAAACCCCGCTTCTTTCAAGATTCTGAAAACGTCCGCGGATCTGTACGTTCTCTCCACTATTTTCTGGCAGACACGCTCGAAGCCTCTGCCTGTTCTCACAAACGCCTCTATGAAGATATCGGCCGAAGGGTCATCCGGATAATAATATCCGTTGGAAATAACCGTGTAATCGCGGCCTCGCCTGATGTCGATATGCTCCCATTTTTCCAGACCGGCATCGCTAAGGAGATCGAAAACGAAAAAACCGCCCTCTTTCAAATGCCGCCTGGCGTTTTTGAAAACCCTCTTCAGATGAGATAATGAGTTCATGTGATTGGCCGAATCGAAAAGCAGCAGCACCATATCGAATTCGCGGGCGAGCCGGACGGCGGCGGCGTCTCCGAGCGCGAATCGCGCTCCCGGGCATTTTTTGCGGGCGGCTTTGAGCATCCCCTTCGACGCGTCGACCCCGACAATGCATATCGGCGTTTCGCGAAACAGCCATTCGAGTTCCCCGGTGCCGCAGGCGAGGTCCAGGATAGATTTCGGCGCCGCGCCGTGAAGTTTCATAAACGAACGCAATCTGACAGATGCCGACTCGGCAAACTTATTCCAACCGAGAAAATCATAATATTTCGAAAAGGCGCCGTAGGCGTTTTTCAATGTCATTTAGAACTCTCGCGATGAAGATGTCATTGCTGACGATTCGATGCGCGGAGTATCGTCCGACAAAAGCTACTCGGTGATGAAAATTGCGGCCGCCAGCACGGTTGTCCAGAGGCCGTTCTTGTCCCCGGCGGCCGATTGAGTTACGTTGGTCGTTCTGACAATCTTGCCGGAGATTTTCCAGAGCTCTTTCTTCTCGTCGTACGATTGATCGATATTGAAATCGATGCCAAGCGTGGAGGCCAGCATGCTGGCGGCCAAATCCTCGGCGTAGTCCCCGGAAATTTTCTCGTTTTGACCAAAAGCAGTGTGCTCGGATAGGTAGCCGTATTGATTCCTGTCCTGCGGTATGGCCAGACCGACCGAGGCCGAGACCAAGCGGTTCGGCTCGCAGGTGGAGTTGCGGCTCAATACCGAAAATACCATTTGCCCCGCAAGCAGCTGCGGGATCCCCTGCGAGCGCGAGATGACTTTACATCCGGGCGGAAATATACTCGAGACGTGAACCAGGTTGTACTCTGCGATAGCCGCGGACCTCAGGGCAAGCTCAAAACTGGCCAGATTTTCCTTATGACGGCCCACCCCTTTTGTCAGAAACAGCTTTTTCCCTACAATTGCCATTCTGCGAAATTCTCCTTTTTTTTCCGGACAATCAACGACGAATTCTAAGCAAACCCCTGAGAAAATACAAGAAATTAGTGGAAGTATCCAGATAAAAAAATTTCGCATCAGCACCGGATATCAGATCGACTACCGATAGAGGACGATGTCTTCCGAAACTGAGGCCGAAAGGCCGGAGATTTCGTCGGTGATGTCGATTGAAACAGTATACTCGCCTGGTTCCAGTCGCGAAGCGTCGATTGTCAGAATCCTGTTCTCGTCGGCTTTGACGCCGCTTCCCTTATAGGAGATCGACGTTTCCTGAAGCTTGTCGCCGGACAGGGCTCCCTTGATTCCCGCCAGCAGACCTCCTTCTTGCTTCTCTCTGACCGTTTGCTTTAAAACATAAGAGGTCCTGTTGCGGTCGTCCTTCCTCAAATTGTAGATCTCGAAATACAGCCAGATCGGCTCGCCGACAAAATATCGGTTATCGAGATTGGAAATTATGTTAAGATCGCTTCTGACTGTTTCTGTCCTCTCCGGAAGCGAATCGATTCTGCGGGCCAATACCAGATCGGAAATCTCCACCTGCCCGGTGTAAAAATCTCTCAAGCCCACTTCGCGTGTACCAATACCCTGATGATCGGAAAGCGTGTCCCTGATGGAAATCGAAAACAGAAGCGAATCGGGATAGGCTGTTAGCGAGAGCCTGTCGGCCGCCGAAAGACGTTCGTTATCCACCTGCGACGCTCTCACCCTGTAGGTGCGACGAACCTGACTGGAATCGGCGGTTTTCCAGCTTCCGTATTTCAGAATCTGACGCCACTCGATTTCGGCGAAGGCATATTCGCCCTCCCGTCTGAATTGGAGCTGTTTGTAAGGTATCGCCACGAATACTTCCACCGTCGTTTTGCCTCTGCCTCCCTTGAATTGACGGGGCATATAATAATACTCAAGCGGGCCCGAGCCGGGATTGTATCCGAAAGTCTGGGGAATGGAGCTTTGAAGCATAGCCGCCAGCCGGGCCGGATCCTTATCGTAATCAGCCGCCGTCCATTCCTTTTTTGGGTATGGAAAATCGAAATCTCCGTTTAAGAACGTATCCTCGAAAATTAAGGTGACCGGCTCGGGAAAATGATCGTAACGCCACACCCATTTGGGCGAGTCGGAGGCATCGCCCCCGGAACCGAGAAGATATTCCATGGAGCTGGGCTTGCCGTAACGGATATACATCTCCCCTCTCTTGGTCCGCCAGCCGTCGATTGGCCTGTCGGGCACCGAGAAAGTCAGCTGGGTGTGAATATACCGCGCGAGATGCTCCAGCAAACGCTCGTTAACTTCGGTGGTGGGATTGGGGTCGAGCCGTCCCCAGTATTGCCTTTTGAGTCTGTCCTGCTCGTATATGCTTCTTGATTCGAAATCCTTATATTCCTCAGGTGTCATCAAATACCTGAATTCCGTCATTTTGTCGAAAGCGGATTTTGGTATCGCCTTCCTGACCCTCTCGAAAACGACGTGTGCGGAATCAAACTTTGCCAGCCTGACAAGATCGGTCCCCAGCAGCAGCAGAATATCAACCGCCTCGGAATCGTCAAGGCACAGAGCAAGCCCGTCTTCGAGGGAATTGACCGACGAATCGAATTCAGCCATCTGATAAAACGCCAACCCCTGTCTATAATAATTGCGGGGATCCCGGGTAATAGAGGCCGCGGCAGTCGAGGCCTTGAGGCTGCGCTCGAAATATTTCTTGTCGTCGTATCGAATCCCGATTCGCTTGTTGATTTCGGCAATTCTCTCCAGGGCCCTGTAATCGGAAGAATCCAGTTCGACCACCGCTTTGTATTCGCGCAAGGCGTTGTTGAAATATCCCTGTTTTTCGAAGGTCTGCCCCAGGCTGAAGTGAAACTCGGAATTGTCCTGCTCCGTTTTCAAAGCCTTTTTCAACGCCTCCGCCGAGAGCCGCCGGTTGTAGACGCCGTCCTTATATAGATAGATTTTCCCCGCGAGATGATTGGCTCCTGGATAATCGGAGTCGATGGAATAACATAAATCAAGGTAGTAAAGGCTGGAATCGATCAGCCCTTCCTCGAAATGGGATTCAGCTCTATCCAGGTAATTTTCCATGAGCGATTTCTCCGCCTTTTTCAAGGGACCGGAGCAGGCGAGCAGGAAAAGGGCCTCGATAAGAGCGGCCGCGAAGAGCATAAATCCGTGCTTCATATAATAATTACAACCGTTTTCGGGGCTTATTCTTTTTTTCTCGGATCGACCCCGTAGTTGACGGCTTGTCTGACGATAAGTCCGAGATCGCCCAGTCCAGCATCGATTACGGACTTCATCAAGGCGGCAATTTTGTCTCGAATCATTTCCCTGTCTCTTATCAGGCGAAGCGAGATGAGATCATCGAATTCGTTGTCCTCGTGAATAGCCTTTGTTTCCTTCTCGCCGCCTTTCCATCCCACCTGTTCGGCCTGTTTGCGCATTTCGTCTATTTTCCCGGTCAACTCCCATTCCGATTTGGCCAGGTCGCCCAGTTCGAGCAGCAGCTCGAGCTGTTCGTTATTGAGTTTCTTGATGATATCGGGTGTCAATTCTCTCACCACTGCCTCCTAAGGATCGCTGCAATCGCGAGTATATCCGCAGTTGACGCAGATAAGCTCGCAATTTCGTTCGAGCATCGGGCAATCGCAGATATCGCATCGATAGCCGACGTTTTCCTGATCGTACTTTCCGGATTTCACAGACTTCCCCGCGCTTTTATGACCACAAGAGTAATATCGTCCCTTTCGCCGAACCCGGCGGCGAACTGCTTGACATTCTTGATGATCTTCGAGCAGATGACCTCGGCCGGCGAATTTCGCGACTCCGAAATCCCCTCGGCCAGCCTGGTTTCGCCGTATTCGTTTTCCTCGACATCCATCGCTTCGGTCACCCCGTCTGTGTACAGTACCAGCACGTCGCCGGTTTCAAAGACGCCGGTCCCCGTTTCGTAAGACGCGTCGGAGAATGCCCCCAACAGAAGACCTCCCTTTATCAGACGCTCGGTAGAACCATCGCGCCTGAAGAGTATAGGGTAATTATGACCGGCATTACAATAGCGAAATCCCCTGTTGTCATCGTTAATCTCCATGTAGAAGCACGTGGCGAAGCGGTCCTGGCTGGTGGATTCGCTGATGAAACGGTTTACCGTGGACATCATCGCTCCCACATCGCGGCCGAGCCTGACCTCGCTCTGCATAATTGCCTGCATTCTGGCAATTAGCAGGGCCGCGGGGACCCCCTTACCGGAGGCATCGGCTATAACAATCCCCATTCTGCCATCGGAAATGGGAATGAAATCGTAGAAATCCCCCCCTACCTGCCGTGACGGTTCTATAAACACCGAAAAATCGAAATTCTTGAATTCGGGCAGATTCCGCGGCAACAGGCCGGTTTGTATCTGCCGGGCAACAGCCAATTCCTCCTCGAGTCTCTGTTTCTCCAACGATTCCTGGTATAGTTTCACGTTTTCCATAGCCACCACTATCTGGTTAGCCATGAAAGCCAAAAAGCTCATATCCTCGGAGTTATAGCGAAATCCGGCCACCTTGCCGGACAAAAGAATCAGCCCGGCCACTTTCTCCTGATGCACGAGCGGCACCACCACCTCAATCCCATGGGAAGTCATTCTTCCTCCGAGGCACTCGGATTCGATGTTTCCCGAGAATTCGTTGGTGAAAGCGGGAGCCCGCTTGTTGAGCAGATACCTGTAAATCGATTCTTCCATCTTGATTGAGTCGGACGACCCGACGGCGGTGACCAGACGGAAATTCTGATCGTCGCCGGCAAAACAAACCTCCACGGCTTCGATGAACATCTCGCGTTTCAGAGTTTCCGCCACGGCCGCGGCCAGCCTGTCGCCGTGAAATATGGTCAGGATCTCCCTGGAGAACGACTCCACCAGCCGGCTGTAATCCCCTCGGGAGCGAATGAAAATACGCCTTACGAAATCGTCAACCTGAGTGTAGATAGGCTGAAAGAACAAGAGCATTATTATTATAACCGCGACATTCAAAATCCCCGATTCGCTTCCCGATATTTCCCGGGCCAGCGACCCGGCCTGCATGACTATCAGCAAATAGCCGCCTACGACTATGGCGGTAGTGATTGAATAGACCAGCGATCGACGGGCGATCAGACCCATATCGAGAAATTGATAGCGCACAATAGCCCAGGCAATACTCCCGGGACCGACGATAAGGCCGAGCATGACCACTGCATAGCGGGCCTGCTGCGACATGCCAAACGCGAACACGTTGGGAATTATAAACCCCACAGCGTAAAGGCCGACTCCCAATCCTATTCCGAAGATTATCACTCTCACTTGCTGTCTGAGTCGGGGATTCTGTATCTTCCTGAAAGACATGTAAAGAAAGATCAGGGCGAAAACTACATATATAAGGTTGACAATAGAGAAAAACCGGGCGTGAAACAAAAGCAGAAACCCGACAAATACGGTAACGATTTTCAACAGACTTAAAAGAAGATTAAGGAAGGCACCGAGAATGGGCACGGACGACTCGAAATCGAGAAACTCCAGGGCGGCGTTGGGATCCGCCAATATTACCAGCATCAGGAGGTGGAGTATATGAGGCACGAAAGCCAGCTGAAAAAGTCTCTTATGGTTAACATAAAATTGCTGCGGCTCGGGAAATGTGACCGAGAAAAAAAGAAGCGCCGGGAAAAATAACTCCCAGGCAAGGAAGCTATTTTCCACCCACAAAGGCAATTCCACCGCGCCTGTAATAACGGAACGGTAAAACGAGGTGACCGCGGCAGCCAGCCCGGCCAACAAAAGCATCAATCCGGCGATCCTGTTGAGCCGGTTTCTAATGTTTTCCCTGAGAAGAAGGCCAGCGAGTACCACCAGGATAAGCCCCGACGCCAGGTAGACCAGCGATATTAATTGTCCCAGGTTCAATTCAGCCGTTTCTCCCTATTCAGGAAACATTTTTGACAATCCTGATCGACGAACCTGCGCCAGGCGAGTACGAATAATAAAAATCGTCCATCAGCGACTTAACGATGAATATTCCCCGGCCGATTTCCTTCATGAGGTTCTCCTCGGACAGCGGATCAGGTATATCGTCGGGATCGAAACCGTCGCCCTGGTCGGTCACCAAGGCCTCCACCCGGCCGCTCTCATAAACCAGGGTCAGGGTAACAATCTTCTCTGTTCTTTTCTTGTTTCCGTGCTTGATGGCGTTATTGACAAGCTCCGTTACTGCTATGGCCAGGTCGGCGATAATGTCCTCGGCTATCCCCTTCCTTCTCAGCCATCCTTCGAGAAACTCGTCGACTTCGGCGATCTTCTCCGGTGCGCTCGGGATGGAAATGGTATTTTGGTCATTGCCGGTCATCTTTGTCTCCGTCTGAATTATAA
>CAZDAH010000003.1:3178-4475 GCA_964503405.1 uncultured Ignavibacteria bacterium | reverse complement strand
CGATCCCTCGTCATCGTCGAAACTGTCGAATACCGTTATGAGCTTGGTTATCGTCAAAAGCGATTCGATCTTATCGGTGATCCGAGCCAGTTTCAACTCGCCGCCATTGTTGCGTAACGTGGTCAGACCCGAGATTAAAATGCCCAGACCCGTCGAATTCATCCACTCGACTTTGGAAAGATCGACAATGACCTTTTTCTTATCATGTGAAATGAGATCGTGAAGTTGGTCGTGAAGGATGGTGGCATACGGCACCCCCATTATTTTGGCTTTCGGTTCCCGCACTACCACCCCGCTCTCCTCGCGGCTGGTCAACTTCATAAATCCTCCTTTAATTTACGGTCGTACTTTATTTTTGATTCACTCTGAATCCGGTCGTCCGTTAAGCAATCCCCGGCCGTTTCGGATTCAGGAGAACGCCATGATTCCACGCTTTTTCTCCGGTTCCCGATTGCTCCAGCACTTTATGTGTAACTGATTTTCGGTAAAATGGCAAGCTTGTTTTGTTCTGTCCGCAGCAGGCATATTCGGGACTTATTTCGTATTCTCCGTCCTGCTTCGATTACCCCTGGCAATAAAAAAAGCATCGCGGGCGATGCTTATCAAAATCGAATTCGGGATTTTTTTATCGGAATAACGCTTTGATCCGGCCCCAGCTTTCGAATTGAATATCCAGCGTAACGATCTCAATATCGCGTCGTTGACGGCCGGCGAAGGCCTCGAAGGCCGGGTTGGCCAAATCGCCGTTGACCCTGATGGTGATGATATCTCCCGGCATATAACCGTCACGTTGAGGCGTATCGGCATTATCGAGTTCAATAAACAGCGAATATTGGCCGCCCGCCGTACGTGTCCTGGCCAATTCAAATTCGCCGGCATAGGCGATGACCAGCATATCATCGGCCACCGGTTCACCCTTCACCGTGACCGATCCATACGGCTCGCAGGCTGTGCCCGATTGCTGTGCGGAGGCGAACGCGGTCAGCAACAGAAGCGATCCGGTCACCAGCAAGATTCTTTTCAGATTGCGGCGTTTCATAGGCATAATAGGTTTAATAATGTAAGATCAACCTCCGATGTCAAGAAATAAAGTATTTTTTCAGTATTTTTTCACCCAAATCCTAATCCAATATAGTCGTGAAATAATAACGAGCCTTTTCATTGAAAAACATAATCCTTTATTTTACAACAAGTTACGTTAACTTTTTGCCTTCTTAACGCCGGACGCTCAATCGACCAGCATCATGTCCTTATTTGAAAGTGAGAACGACAGGTGTTCCAGCTCTATGGCCATGTT
>CAZDAH010000003.1:0-3168 GCA_964503405.1 uncultured Ignavibacteria bacterium | reverse complement strand
AGCGAAATTCAATATAGCCTTCACTCCCGCTTCTACTACGTTGTCGCAAACCAGTTGTGCCACCGATGCCGGCACGGTCAGGATTACTATGGACACATCGTTTTCCCTGAGCATGCTTTTCATATCGGCGACATCGGAAACTACAATACCTTTATGATTGGAGCCGATCTTCCTTTGATCGTTGTCGAAAACCTGCTTTATGACGAATCCCTGCTTGGCGAATTCCTTGTAACTGACCAGGGCCGAACCCACGTTTCCTACTCCCACCAAGGCCACATTCCAGACCCGATTGATGCCCAGGATTTCAGCGATTTGCTGCATGAGTTGTTTAACCGGATATCCCAAGCCCCTTGTTCCGAAACTTCCAAAAAACGACAGATCCTTCCTGACCTGGGCCGGGGTCAGTTTCTCCCTCTTGGCCAGTTCTTTCGACGAGATCGTTTCATACCCTTCCTTTTCCAAAGATAGAAGCGCGCGGTAGTAGACGGACAGCCGATGAATCGTGGAATCGGAAATTTTTCGGATTTTTCTCTTTGTTGTCAAATTAGTATCTCCTGTTCGGGCTCTCTTGTGAAGGGATTCACAAATTATGAATATAAAACGAGCGGCTTTGGTGTCAAGCGAAAAAAACTAAGCCCTTGACATTGCCAGGGCGACCGGTAATATGTTGAGAAATGGATCCCGTCGATCCACTTTGCCTGTCTCGGGATTCTCAAAATGGCGGATAGGGGAGTCCGAGAATCTCCCCGGACTCCAAATGGTCGAATTCTCGGGCACCGAATCAGGCAACCGGTTGTTGTACTTGAAAAACGCAAATAATCTCGAAAGGCATCAGGATAACGCGTCAGGCCGAAAGCGGGTAATAATGGGAAATAAGATCGATAAGACGTTGATAATGAACAGACTGAAAAACGTCCAGGACCCGGAGCTGAAACGATCGATAGTCGATCTTGGAATGGTCGAAAAACTGGAATTGAATGGATCGACTCTGGATATCCTGATTAAGCTGACTATCCCGGGCTGCCCGTTGAAACATAAGATCACCGAAGATGTCAAATCCGCGCTCTCGGATATTCCCGAAATCGACGACATCAAGATCGAGTTTTCATCGATGACCGACGAGGAACGCAAGAAGCTGACTGGTGAACTAAAGGGCGACGGCTCGTCGCAACAATTCAAGGCAAAACAGGTCAAAAACGTGATCCTGGTAGCCTCAGGTAAAGGCGGGGTCGGCAAGTCGACTGTGACCGCCAACCTGGCGGCCGCCTCGGCGCTGGAGGGATTCAAGACCGGCGTTCTCGACGCCGACATTTACGGTTTTTCCATTCCCAGAATTCTCGGCGTCGAGGGTCGTCCCACGATAATCGATAAGACAATCATTCCGCTGGAGAAATCAGGGCTGAGAATTATGTCCATGGGCTTTTTCATTGAAGAGGATAAGGCGGTGATTTGGCGCGGGCCGATGATCCACAAGGCGGTCAGCCAGTTTTTGGGCGACGTTTTCTGGGACGGCCTCGATCTATTGTATATCGATCTGCCCCCCGGCACCGGCGACGTGGCCCTTTCGTTGTCGCAGCTTATTCCGGGGGTAAGCGCTGTCCTGGTCACCACTCCACAGCCCGGCGCGTATATGGTCGCCGCGCGCATCGCCCAGCTGGCGGAGAAGGCAAATATCAAAATGCTCGGTGTGATCGAGAACATGTCCTATTTCCTTGCCCCTAATGGTAATCGGGAATATATTTTCGGATCGGGAGGCGGGCAGGAGCTGGCCGAAAGGTTGAATATCCCCCTTTTCGGACAAATTCCGTTAGAGACAGGAGTGCGCGAAGGGGGCGACAGGGGCGAGCCGATAGTGTTGGCCCATCCCGATTCCCCTGCCGGGGCGGAATTGATTAAAATAACGAGAGAAATAATCACCGTGGTAAACCCCGTGACGGAACAGATTAGGGCGGCGAATTAGGGAAATACGTGATGATAGCGACGGAGAAATCGATGAAAGAGAAAGTGATCGAGGCCTTGGATTCCATCCGTGGCGCGTTGCGGGCCGACGGCGGCGACGTGGAGCTGGTGGAGGTACTGGAGGAAGATGGCATTGTCAAAGTCAGGCTGACCGGGGCCTGCGGCGGCTGTCCCATGTCGCAAATGACTCTGCAGATGGGTATCGAGAGAATAGTCAAGCAACAGGTGCCCGGAGTCAAGAGAGTGGTGGCGGTACAGCAAACCAATGAGCAATAGCAAGGAGTGAATAGTAGATCGCTTTTTTGAATGGAATCCGCGCGGTCAAACCCGTCAAAAAACACTGCCTGCGTGTCACAATTTATCGTGACGACATCAGCGCCAACAGGCGGCGGTCATAACAAATTATGAACGCGGCACGAATCGTAGCCATAGGTCTGGTTTAAGGTAGGTATTTACGAGGTTAAACTCGACAAATCGACTTGAATATTTCAGACAAAGATAGAATCTGCACAACCCTTGCCGCCTGCCCGTTATTCAAAGGGCTAAAGCGTAATGACCTCGATGAAATATGCCTTATAGCGGAACTGACAAATGTGAGCAAGGGGCAGATTCTTTTTTCCGAGGGGGATACCGCCAACGCCTTCTTCGTCGTCTCATCCGGACGAGTGAGGATCTACAAGCTGGCCGCGTCGGGGCGGGAGCAGACGCTGATTACGATCGAGGCGGGGATGTCGATGGCCGAGGCGGCCTTGTTCGCCGACGGCAAATACCCGGCTTACTCGTCGGCTCTGGAAGACAGCGAGCTGATCAGGATCGACCGGGGGGGATTTATCAAATTGATCGAGATAAAGCCGCAGATCGCCTCGAATATGATCGCTCTGCTTTCCGAACGATTACGGACTTTCGCCCGCAAGATCGAACAGTTATCGTTGATGGGCGTAGTGCCGAGACTGGCAGAATATATCAGCAAAGGCAGCGAGGGGAAATCGGAATTCGCGCTGGATATATCGAAAAGCGAGCTGGCGTCGCTCCTGGGCACCGTGCCGGAGACGCTGTCGCGCGCTTTCGCCAAGCTCAAATCGGGCGGGTATATTTACGAGATCGGCAACGAGATTCATATCAACAATCCGGCCGCCCTGGCGGAGATCTACGCCAACCGGCTGCTGCTGGTCGACCAGGGCGCCGTGGTGGCCGATGGACGGCCCGAAG
>CAZDAH010000002.1:62382-72679 GCA_964503405.1 uncultured Ignavibacteria bacterium | reverse complement strand
ACCGACCCTGAATGAACCCCATAACACCATAAAAAATAACGGCTTCTGCAAGTCTGACAACAACTTACAGAAGCCCAAAACTTACTGGAGGCGGGGGGAATCGAACCCCCGTCCGAAGACACCTTCGGATAACCGTCTACGCGCGTAGGCGAATCTTTGATCTCGGCAAGAAGGCCGCCAATCGTCGGGCTGCCCTACGGGCCGTAGGCCCTCCCGCCCAGCCCCCTTAAGTTTCGCGACATAATCGGGGACACCCTACATCGCTAGCTCATCTGATCGTCGCCCTGTCCCGGACCGATGAGCGAGCCCGGGCAGGACGGGTCACCTGTTCTTAGGCGGCCAGTGCGTACGAATAATCGTTGGCACTTAAAGTGTGTCCGATTGTTTTACGAGGTTACCGGACCTCGACGCGCAGGTTAAACGTCAGTTATCCCGTCGAAACCTGTCGCCCCCATGTCCTGCGGATCTTTTGGATTTTCAAAGAACGGTCGATTCAATATAATCATCGGTTTCTTGGCCGTCAATCCAATACCGCCCAAATAAACTAATTGGGGGAACGCGTTGTTTCCGCGGGCTTGCCGACGGGAACAAGGTACTCGATAGTGTCAACACTTCCGTCCTCATTCCAAAAAATCCATGTGCCCGTCCGTTTTCTATTCGTATAGTCCCCCTGGCTCTTTTTTCTGCCGTCAGGATACCAAAAAAAAGCGGTATCCGAGGGGATACTTTCTATGTAATACTGCTGATGAAGTTTACTGCCGTTATCGTAGAATATTAGGGATAGACCATTAAGAAAGCCGTTTCTATATTCACTTTCATAGCTTTTTTGTCCATTGACGTGCCATGTTACCCAAGTCCCGGTGAAGTCCGCCGGCGGTTGTACCCAAACGCGCAACGCTTCTCGATGAAGCCTCGGGCGTTCTTTCACCGCATCGGGATTTAGGTAGAAGACAGTGACGGTCCAATAGTCATCCGGCCGCCAGGTCATAACATGCTCCTGGCCTTCCCCCTTAACTGGAATATTCTGATCAACGGGCGGTAAGATTTTTAGGACTTCTGCATGTTTCATGCCTACCTTCACAGAATCAACCCGCTTCTTCCAGTACTCCTCACCGTGGTCGTTGGTTTTCGAGTCGGGATTGGCGGCGATTAACTGTCGCAACTCGGCAGCCGCCGCCGCACGCGTCTCCCCGTCCGGATTGCTAAGCAACGCGACCAGTTCTTGTGGGTCTTTGGATTCCCCCGTCAACCCGTCTTTAAACCCAAACAGGGGGAAAAGAACCATCGAGAGTATTAGTGTGAATTTGGCCTTGCCATTCATCAATTATTTCTCCGTCAAACCGATAGGTTAGTCATTATCTAATGTTTGGGAACATCGTTTAATTCTCTATATATGTTTATTATATGCTTCAGGGTTCTGTTGTCAGGAATAATATGGCGATTTTGTTTGTTTCTTTTATTAATACTTGAAGTGATTTCTATTTCCTGCGCATCAGCGCCGGTCTTCATGTTCTTTTCGGGCACGTTATAATACTCTCTGGATTCGAAAATCGAGAGGATCAAATCGATTTCAAAGCTCGTTAATTTTCTTTTTAACAGCAACCCGCTATTTTCGTAAGGAGAATATATTCGCAGTTCATTAGTGTTCAAATCCAATACCAGATAATTACCCGGCCCCATTCCGCGCATACTAATAATTATATAGTTATCGACTGGCACTTCGATTTTATAGGTCTTGTAAAATGTGAGTGAACCTTTATCTTTTTGGGAATACCATTCTCTCCATCTAATGATTGCTTCGCTTCTCTTATCGATTGGATCATCCCATACAAACCCGAAATCCTTCCCCGTAAGCTTATTCAGGGAATCGTTTGCCCGATATCGCGTAGTAGACGGACCGCCGCTAATGTATCCGCCGACATGCATGGACTGGTCACTTAAGGCATCAATAAGGTATGGTACGGACGTCTCGTTGCCATGCGTACCGAGATACGTTGCGGCCTCCGCCCGAAGTGCTGTCTGGGGGCCTACAAGCGCTTGATAGACCAAGCTGAGATCGATAATATCAGCGTCGCGAATTCTCTTGAACATTTCTGATACTTTCTCGTAAGATAACGCCACCTCCGGTCCGCTAATTCGAATATATTTCGATTCTTTATCGCCAAAGCTCAGCGTAATATTCAAGCTGTCACCACTCCAGGATGGGATAGATTTTTCTGATTTGTCCAATATGCCCTTAAATAATGTCGTTTTCTCATTATGCATTTTGTTATGATATTCAATAGCGTCTTTAATCAGTATTTTTAGCTGTTCCTCGATAGTCTTATTATCAAGCTCCTTACTGTGACCCCAGGGCGGCAGCCGGATTTGTGCCTCATCGAACATTAACATTCGATATTCAGTTGGTTCGTCATCATGTACTGTTTTAATAAGAAAAACGAGGTGGGTAGTTCCAGTTGGATAAGGAGATTCAATGCTGTTTAATCTATGAAGTTGCAGTGTTATTTTTGAGTCTTGAGGAATATCTCCTTTCAGTGTCTTCTCGACAATGCACTCGTGCGTCGAATAAGGCGTGGCGCCAATGAAAGACAACATATTTCGATCGATTCTAAGAATAACGATCGCATCGGCCATATCGATAAGTTTCGGTAGGCCAAAAAAGTACCCCGGCTCCTCTTCCTCGGCCGTTTCATTAAATTGCGTCGGCGACCACGATGATTGGCCCTTGCCGATCGGCGACGTAGCCAACAATAAGATTATCGCGATATAACTAGTCTTCATCCAAGCCTCTTCCACTCTATATATTATTATACTGCGTCTCTTAATCGATTATTCCTCTTTCGAATTTCAATATCTCAATACGTTATTTACCTCGACCTGTATCCGGCTTGCTTTGCGGCTCTTCAATGTTCCAAACGTATTTGTTCGTGACATCCGCGGCTAGCAGGAGGAACGCGTTGAGCCATTCAGGTCCAAGTCCCTCAATTTGATCGATTGACGCCAGTATATTATTAACAATTGACTCCAGCTCCGGGTCTTGCAACTCTTTCAAAGCGTACACGGCCCCAGTTGAATAGAAAGGGCTTTTTGATGGATCCCATGTGAACCGCCTAAAAGCCTCCATTCCCTTCTTTCTGTCGCCAATCCTGATAACTGCTTGAACAGCGATAGAAGCAACGAATTCGTTGGTGCTTTGAAGAAACGGATACAATACCTCCGAGTCGCTCGGTTCTCCCAATATGCCAACCACAGTGAGGGTCCCGTACATGCCGGGATCATCCAACTTTGCTGATTTAAGGCGATCAAGGCATTTGTCGACTAAGGCGTGGTGCCGCCCTTCGCCAAGCAGCCCGAGTTCGGAGAATTCTTCGTCCGGTTTGCCATAAAAGAAAATATCAGGTTTGAATAGAGATTTGTCAATGTCAACAAAGTCGTAGAGATAGAGCGCGGTAGCTTGATTTGCTAGGCTCTTGTTCTCGTCACGCATAAGCATTTCAAGAACCCTTTTCGTCTCTAAATCTCTTCCCTTAAGGTCGCCCAAAAGGCAATATCTCACCTTCCAGCGGTCGCTGTATAATCGCTCCATTAAATATTGTACTTTCTTTGACAGGTCAGGAAATAGCTCCGCTGCTTCCGGCCTCATCCGCGGCTCCCCAACGTTCCAAATATCTTTGCTTGTAGCATCCGCGGCCAGCAAGAGGAAAGTGCTGACCTGAGCAGGATTCCCATCACCTCTATCGATCGAGACGCCAGCGCTTCCATTACAATCGTCTCAAGTTCCGGATCTTGCAGCTCCTTCAAAGCGATCAAGGCATAGTACATATATGGAATATCCTCCGTTGGATCCCATCTTGCGAGCCGCCGAAGCGTTTCAATCCCTCTTTCCCTGTCGCCGAACCTGATTACCGCTATGGCCGCGTTATAAGCAATGTTGTCGTCGGGGCTTTGAAGAAACCGATACAGCGTCCCTGCATCGCCCGGTTTACCTATAATACCGACCAAAGTGAGAGTTCGATCAATACTGTGATCTTCCAATTTTGCTGAATTGAGGCTACGAACGCAATTATCGACATAGGCATCGTATTGATCTTCATCTGGTATACCGCCATCGAAGCATCTACCGCCCACTATCGACCGAAAATACAATTCAGGTCTGAATAAAGTCTTATCAATGTCAATAAAGCCCAGATATGCCATATGAGCTTTTTCGGCGACCCTTTTGTTTTCGTCATTGATATATATTTCAAAAACCCGTTTTGTCTCCGCATCCCTTCCCTTAAGATCATCCAACAGGCAAGATCTGACCTGCCAACGGTTGCTATGCAACCGCTCCATAAAGTACGGTATTCTAATTGACAGGCCGGGAAACTGCTCCATTTCCTTTGATAGTTCGGGAGATTTATCCACTTCATCCGAACATGCTATTAGAAGCGCTATTGGCAATAGGAATAAAACGATATACTTGCTTCTCAATTAGACCTCCTCCACCATATATATAGTATTATACGAGGCTTTTTAGTAGATTATTCCATCAATTATTCGATATCGGCGAAATTTATATCGCGGTGTCTGATGTTAAGCCCGGTTGACAGGCTCATACCCCGAATGCCGGTACCCTGGTATAATCCCGCAAGAGCGAAATCCTATTATTAATCATCGCTTTGGTTAGCCTGTTCGTCTTCCTCAAGCTGAAATCCTCCACGCAAAACGACGCCAACACAGTGCCGGCCACCATGGCCTGGCGGAATGCTGTCTCGTCGGTTTTGCCCGATTTGGCCAGAAATCCGATAGCTCCCCCGGCGAAGGAATCCCCCGCCCCTGTCGGATCTTTGACCGCCTTAAGGGGAATGGCCGGCAGGGCGAAAAAGCTCTTATTGCCGAACAGCAGCACCCCATGTATCCCCTTCTTGATTATGACCCTTTTGGGGCCGAGCTTGAGCAAATCCGCCGCCGCTTTGGGCAATGAATCGGTGCCGCAGAACTGACGAGCCTCGCTGTCGTTTATGCAGATAATATCGACCTTGCGAAAGACCTGTTCCAGCAGCTTGGGCTCCAACTCGATCCAGAAGTTCATCGTATCGCAGAGGACGAGGTGCCGCCCCTGAACCTGCGCTAGAACGTCAAACTGCAGGGCGGGGTGGATGTTTCCCAGCATGATGTACGGCGCCCGGCGATACGATTCCGGTATCCTCGGATTGAATCTCTCGAAGACGTTGAGGTGAGTCGCCCGGGTATGGGCCTGGTTCATATCCCCTTCATAATAACCCGACCAGTGAAACGTCTTCCCGCTTTTGTCCAATTGCAATCCCTCGAGATCGATATTTTTGCGCCTGAGAAGGTCAATATGCTTTTTTTCGAAATCGCCGCCAACCACCCCAACAATGCCGGGTTCGGCGAAATACGAGCCTGCCACCGACGCATAAGTGGCAGAGCCGCCCAGGGTGTTGTCGGCTTTCCCAAATGGCGTTTCGACGCTGTCAATCGCTACAGAACCGACTATCAACAAGTTCATCCGCTTATAATCTCCCTGCCAATAGTCATTTTTTTTTCAGAATCAGGCCGAATCCCACGGTCACGATCGGGTAAATGAGATAGGTCAGGCCGATATCGGTCATATAATCCGGGAATGTCTTTTTCATCGGCCCCCACATAAAAATAAACAGATCGATGACTACGCTCATGATAAACCAGAGGACTCCGATTTTCAAACCCTCGGCAATATGGCTGCGATCCACGTCCTTCATATAAAGCGTTCCGAATACCACGACACAGGCTGCCAGGGCTATGGGCATGATAGTCTCGAAAAACGGATAGTTTATTTCCCTTACCGGGTATACCAGGAAGCTGACAATAAACGGTATTAGCCAGAGCAGAAAACCGTACAATATCGCGAATTTGATTGATTTCATAAATCCCTCCTGACTTTGCGCCTGATTCAATTGGGTTAAATTAGGGGGATACACGTCGGCAAGTCAATAGCGATCGCCGTGGTCGGGACGAAGCTTTTCCATTGCGCGCAAGTCTTCTATAATTTAAAATCAAATTAAAGAAGCGATTGGAGGCGCGGATGGAAGCGAAGAAGCTGATCTTTGTCCTGGCGATTATCCTGGCCATAGTCATGATGCTGCAGAATACTCACACGGTCACGGTGACATTATTGTTTTGGGAATTCAATCTGTCATTGATACTGCTGATACTGTTGACCACCTTGATCGGATTCGTCCTGGGATATCTGCTTAACTCGTTCAAGGGGAAGAGGGGGTGAAATTCTATTGGCGAATTCGCACAAATATAAGAATAATTAACTAAAAATTCTCACAAAAATCCTGGAACCTGAGACCGCTGAATTCTACTCTTCCTCCGGCCGTCGGCTAAGGCCACTCTCAGCATGCCAATTGCCATTGCATTTTATTCAATTTGGGCGCCTGCGATCGGATTTATTTTCCCCATCGACGGCAACTTCGCAAAACAGCTCTTCCCAGCGATTGTGTCTATTCTTGAGATCAAAATGTATTCTGGCGTAATCCCTGCCTCTCGCTCCCATTCTCTGCAGTTCCCCGTCGGACAAACTGAAGATAGCCTCCATAATTCCTTTCAGGCTCGCGTCGTCGTTGGAATCATAGACCCAGCCGTTTCCTATAGACTCGATCGCTTTCTTTAGAATTCCGTCGCAATTCGCAAGCAACGGTTTTCCCGCGGCCAGGCAGCTATAAAACTTGGAGCCGTAAGCGGATAAGCCCCTGCTCTGGGAGATAAGGAGGATATCCGCCTGACAGAGTGCGGAAGCCACCTGCTCTTGCGGTATCGAGGGTAATAACCTGATATTCCCCGTGTTTTTGGTCAGTAAAATTTCCCTGCATTTCGATTTGCACTCTCCATCGCCGATAACCAGCAATTCAAAGGGAAAATCTCTGATACCGTCTTTTGAAAAGGAGATCAACATTGACTGAAGATCGTGTGCAAGGCCGAACGTACCCAGATACAAAAAAGTCTTCCGACCCGGTTTTGCAGGCAGTTTGAAACAGCCCTGATCATTTGCTGATTTGAGGAATTTGTCAACGTCGATCCCGTGGGTAATGATCTCAGTCTTCTCGATATTTATGTCATAATCGCGCAAGAGCAGAAGTTCGGATTCGATAGGTACAACGATCTTGTCCGCCCTGTTATAGAGCCACACGAAACTGCGAATGATAGATTCATAACAAAACGATTTCGGCTTATCTCTCAAACGAAATGATCGCAGCGGCTCGAAATCGTGAAGCATCATGATGATCGGCATCCTTCTGAGTTTTGCCAGGAGTAAACCTATCGGGCCTACTGTCGCTGGAGGAACCGAGGCGATTACGATGTCGTGTTTTACGGCGAAGATGAGCCAGAAAAACGATGAAAAAGCAAATGTTATAAAGCTGACAACCCTCAATTTCGGCCTTTTATTCGAGGCCATAATTACCGGCAGCCTCACTACCTTAACGCCGTCTTCAAAGCGGATGTCGGGAAAAAGTCTCCCATATCCCGGGTAAGGCTTTCCAACAGGGTAATTCGGATGTGACGTGACCACTGTGACTGTGTGCCCCCGGGCCGCCATGTCCACCGCAAGGTCGCGGGTGTAATTAAACGGACCCCTTTCGGGAGGATGATTCTGGCGTACAAATAACAACCGCAATCTTGTTTGCCCCGGATAATTTATTGACGGCGACTAATTATGAATCAGCCGACGCAGCAGAGGTTTGACAAATGAGCGATTCTTCAAAATCAACCTGGCAAGATCCGCAAACCTCCGGTTCCGCAAATAAGCTTCTAAATACATTTGAAACTGTAATCTTTGCATGGTTCTTCCCGATAGGTTTTCCAATTCGAGAGAATTAGAAAGATATTTGTCGAATTTTCCCCAATCCGTCGTGAGCATTTTATATCCGTTTTCTCCATTTACGGCCCAACGATAAATATCGCTTCCGGGATAGGCGACGATTGTCGCTACCGACATCCGGTCGGGATTTAGTTTCGTCGCGAATTGTATGGTCCGTCGAACGCTCTCTTTGGTCTCTCCCGGTAATCCAATAATGAATTTCAGCCAGACTTTCAATCCCGCCTCCCTGGCCAATCTAACCGCGTTTGCCACCTGTTCAGGCTTAATTTGCTTCCCCGAATTCTCCAGTATTTCGGGATCGCCGGACTCGGCTCCCAATTCTACATACCTGAATCCGGCTTTCTTCATTAATTTAAACATTCGACTGGAAGCGGACGTCACGCGAGTCTGGGCCTTGAATTCGATTCCGGCGCTTTTGTTAAACCGAGTGAGCCAATCGAGTAATCTCATGGTTCTAAGAGGATTCGAACCAAAGGTCTCATCTTCGAAATTTATGATTTTCGGCCGAAAGTCCTTATTCAACCATTGTATTTCCTCAATAACGTTCTCGATCGACCTTCGCCTTATCCGCCTGAATGAATTGTGGCTGCAGAAAACGCATTTGTGAGGGCATCCTCTTTCGGTCATGACCGGATACTTGATATTTAGAGGGAAAAGGTCCCAGGCAGGGAACGGCAGGTCGTCGAGGTTGCTGCAGATGGCAGGCGCTCGCCCGGGCCTTGCGGCCCCTCCGCGGCCGCATAATCCCTCTATATTTTCAGTGTCCTTTCCGGATAGGACCCGATCGATATTCTCAACGGTGAAAAACTGATCGGCTTCACCTGAGAATGAGAAATCGAAAGCGGGCGATTCCTGCAGTATTTTCCGGGAAAGGGCGTTGGCATGCGCCCCGCCGATTATGATCACGCATTTATCGTTCTTCTCCTTAATCAACTCCGCGATATCGACCGCCGACCTGTATTCAATAGTCATCGCTGAAATGCCCAAAATTTGCGGTCTGTATTCCCGAATCCTGAGAGCCGTTGCCAGGGGCGATTCATGCCCTTCCGCCTTTGCGTCAATTACCGCCACCTTAATCCCCCGGCTGCGGGCGGACGAGGCGAGATAACCTATTCCCAATGGCGGCTCGGAGCTCCAATGTCTATCGGTTTTTCGGGAGAATCCGGGTCTAATCAACACGATATCGGCTTGGTCGGGATCTCCTGACATATCCAATCCGTTCCTTTTGGCAAATGGTTCAGTTACTATCGGCACGCGGCGCCAGGTTTTATAATTCTTATCATAAAATTGAAGTCTAATTCTCGTGTCTCTAAATTCCCGCCCGTTGATTTTAATAAGCGAATCAAGCCATCGCTATTAATCGTACTCAATTTTATATGATTTAATCCAAGCCAGATTTTGCGCGCGACCGAATGAAGGGTTCCGGATTTTGGAAAATCCGCCATTAATATTCCTTTCGTTCTGTCTAACAACTTCAATATCAGATCCGGCCAGTTATCATAATAATCGAATAAGCCGATAGCAAGAACGAGATCATGTTTCTTGTTGTCCCTGACTTGATATGAATCGGTAACATTCACGTTCAGCTCGTCAGCTCTTCCCTCCAGGCACGTCTTTGCCCTTTGAATATTAGCCGGCACCAGGTCTTCCAAGGTCAGACTTCGCAGTACCCCATCGAATATCCCGGAAAGAAATCTGCCATCGCCGCAGCCGATATCCAAAACGCTGATATCGCGGGCGGAGGGAAACCACTCTCTGGCCAATCTTGTTCTCTGATCTTCTTTACGTCTGAATATGATGCCCGACAATCCCGTTCTATCAGGGTATTTATTTTCAAAGTAGCTTCTCACGTTTTCAATGTTATCGCGTCTTTCGATGCTTGCGAATCTGCCAACATATCGCAGGTTTTCCAAACGCCTGCCCTCCGCTGATATTTTGTATTTTGATCGTGACTGCTAACGATCCAAAAGCCCGGATACAGTAATCACCGCCTTCAATAAAGCACCATAGTTAACTATATTTCAACTGAATATATGCCAAATGTCGGGCAGATTTTACAAATTAATGAACATATCGGACGTTCTCCGAATCATGTTAAATGCAGCGGTGATTTTTCAATTTGAACTGCGATACGAATGCTGACCATGAATAGTGGGTCTTCAAATGTCGGCTTCTTTATTTAATTCCATATTCTTCAGTAATAATCGCTGATTGACACCTGTCCCCGGTAACTCTTAAATTGATCCTATATTAAGGAGGTTCACCATGTGCTTTTTCCTGTCTTTGGCGCCGGCCACGTTTTGGGCGACTCTTGGCTTCTTCGTGCTTTTTACTGCTCAAAAAACCGATGGCGGCCTGGCCCAATTCGGGCGTATACTGGCGATATGGATATTCGTTATAGCTTCCATATTGCCGATTATCGGGGCATAT
>CAZDAH010000002.1:54782-62372 GCA_964503405.1 uncultured Ignavibacteria bacterium | reverse complement strand
CGAACCTGCGACCCGCTGATTAAGAGTCAGCTGCTCTACCTAACTGAGCTAAAGGCGCATCAAAAATAATTCTCTTCATAAATGAGGGTGGAAGGGATCGAACCTTCGACCACCTGCTTAAAAGGCAGATGCTCTACCACTGAGCTACACCCCCGATGCCCCGGAACAAGGGCTAATAATAAGCCCGTCAGACAGATAGTCAAGGAAAAAACCGGCAGGCCTAATGCTCGGTTCCCTTGACTAAATCCGCCAACTGGCGCTTATTTGACACTGTGAAATTCATCTGCGACGATAATCTCGGCAAACTTGCCGCATACCTGCGTATCCTCGGCATCGATACCGCGTTCGACGAGAATATCGACGATCCCGCCCTGCTCAGAAAAGCCGCTGCGGAGCATCGGATCCTCCTAACCCGCGACCATAAGATGAAAAACAGATCGCACCCCTTCGGCCATTTGGTCCTGGAAATGGATGGTCCCCTGGAACAGCTGTCCTTCGTCGTCAAACAGTTAAGTGTGACAATCAATACGGACGCGATATTCTCCCGTTGCCCCAAATGCAACGTGTTATGCGAGACGGCGGACAAGAGAAGCCTGGAAGCAAGCCTGTTTCCCTATATCCTGAAAACGCATGATATCATCAAACGATGCCCGTCGTGCGGCAGGTTTTACTGGAAAGGCAGCCATTATAAGGCCATATTGAGAAAACTCAAGAACGCGCTCGGCGATGATAGATTATCGGGCAAATGGCCCGATGCCAGCCATCAAACATGATTATTCCGGCGCGGCTACAGCTTCGTGATATCCACCTGTAATTTTAGTTCTGTCGATTCGCCCGGGGATAATGTCAGCTCAACTATTGGAACCACCACAGACTGTTGATAAATCCTTTCGAATCCCCCTTCGGACAGGCTTATCGTCTCCACTGGAAAACGCCACCAGTCGAGCCGTGCTCCCGCTTTCAGGACAATATCGTAACCGAAAGCCTCGTCGCGAATCCCCAGCCTGTCCGAACCGGGAATGACGCCGGTGGAGTTCATCTCGCCGCTTTGGATTCTCGCCCCGTCCAGATGATAATAGCGGTCCGGCGAATTTCCTGCCAGCAGCGCCCACGACGTCTCCACGCCGAATTTCGATTCCAGTTTGAATTCGGATCGATTCTCGATCATGTAAACGACCTCAAATCCGGAAACCCCGGGCTTTAAAGCGAATGCCTTTTGCAGCAGTATCGACGCCCAATTCTTGCCGATCCAGACATGGCCCTCTCGCCCCATGACCAGGTATAACCTGTTTTCATCTTTCATGATCCGGGCCTGGAAGGGCTGATCCACAAAATCGCCCTGCTCCTCGTATTCGTTTCTGGAAAATCGCACGATATCTATTTCCCGGGCTATGAAATGATCGAGGAAACTCACTCGACGATGCCAGTCATAGACCAAATATTTCTCCAGCCCCGGTTCCCTGGCTTCCTGACGGTCGTGGATAGAAGCCTTCGACGAATTGCCCGGAACTCCGGCCACGGAGACCCTTGAGTGATAGCCTTCCTGGCGGCGGGTCATGGTGTCGAGCAGGTTTATCGATGCCGGCTTATAATCGAGTTCGAAAATCGACCCGCCGTAAGCCGGAGCGAAATACAGATTGAGCATCTTGTTTTTGAACAACGCTTCCTCGCGGCCGTCGTAATCAAAATCAAATACCTCGTGTTCGAGATAATCGTCGCCCTTCGCGCTCTCCAGAATCGATTCAGCCCGCAGGAATCTCGAATAAGTCGCATGGCGAAGATGATTCAGATAAAGCCCCCCGAATACGCCGTGCCAGTAAGGACAATTGCACTGTCCCTGCCATTTCAAGTCAATAGCTTCTTTGAGGGCTTTCTTCTTCACGGACTTCTTCTCGGCCGCTGCACCGATGGCCCTGGTTACATGAAGCATCTTTTTGTGCAGGTTATTGGCTTCCGGATATTTTGTCATGAAATTGCGCCAGAATCCCCCTCGAACCAGGTAACCGTATTTCTCCCACATTGCCTCGGATTTCAGTTTGTTCTCGATTTCCTCATATTCCCCGAAACCGTCGGCCGGTAAAGACCATTGCCCCATCTCGGCGTAGGACGATGTCGGCAGGTAAACCCTGCCGGCCGGAGGCGCTTCCCTGATAACATCGGAGAAGAATACCGGTTTGATCCAACCCACGTTTTCAGTCAATTGATGGAAAAACCGCTCCAGCCAGCGATCGTTATAACAGGTATTATATGTATCCGGCCAGACCCCGAATTTCTCGCCGTCGTCGGCGTATACCACTACTATATCCCCCTTGCGGTCGTATAGCTCCTTTAGGAACCTGATAGTTTCTTCGGGAGGCTTGAAAGGGATGCTGTATCGCAGGAACTTGTTAATGGGGAAAATGCAGACCGGCAATCCGCCATCCTCTGTGATATAATAACCGTTCAGATCATCGTCACGCAAACCGGCCCAGCGAAAATGAGTGTCGTCAAGTACGGTATAGCTGATTCCGGCGGCAGCCATCAGCGACGGCAGACTCGGCTCCCAGATCCGTTCCGCGGTCCACATCCCGGTCGGCCGCGACCCGAATTGTTTCTCAATATAACGCGACATCTTTTCGATCTGGCCGATAGCGTCCTCCGGAGGTATGACGCTAAGGATCGGCTCGTAAAAACCGCCCCCCATTATCTCGATCTGGTCCGTTTCGATCATTTTCTCGACAAGTTCGAACCATTCCGGATTGTGTTCCTCGATCCACTGGTAAAGCGGCCCCGACGTGTGAAAACAAATTTTGATCGACGGATGATTAACAGCAGTCCGGAGAAAGGGGAGATAGCACTTCTCGTAAGCTGATTTGAAGACATGATCGAAATTGCCGACCGGCTGATGATTGTGTATGCCGAAAACCAGCCTGACCATCAGAATATCGAGAAATGAATGTATTTCTTGGGATTGGCTTTAATATCGGTTACCAAAGTATCCAGGTCGGATACCGATTTCAGCAGTTTCTCATACAACTGTTCGTCCTTCAGCGTCTTCCCCAACGTCCCTCTCCCCTCCTCGAGATCGGCCACAAGGCGGGATATCGACGCAGACAAAGTATCCAGCCGTCCGGCTATAACGCTGAAATCGTCCGAGGCTCCGCTCATATTGTCGATTATCCCCTGCATCTTTTCCTCATTGCTGTCGGCGAACTGCCGCATGGTCGCGGCCGAGGCCGAAAGATCATCGATAGCCCTGGACATCTTGTCCTTATTCTCCAGCGTCATCGAGCGAAATTCGGTCGAGACCGTCTCGAGATTATCAATTATGTTCTTTATCGACGTTGTTGCCGCGGGCGTGCCCACTGTCCCCTCGAGCACCGCTATCAGGTGCCGGATTTCGTCGATTGCCGCTCCCATCATCCCCATCACCTCCGGGATCCCGGTATCGTAGAAACCGTGCACAGGATACGACAGGTCCAGGGACTCCGACGATACCCCCGGTTCGATATTGATGAATCGTTCTCCCATAAGCCCGATATTCATGACCGTGAATTTAGCGTCGGTCATCAGCCTGATATCTTTGGTCAGATTGAACGTGACAAGGACATTGTTGCCGGAAATCCCAATTCTCTGCACCTCGCCCTTCTTGACCCCGAGTACACTTACCGGGTCACCGACCTCAAGGCTGCCGATATTGGGAAACAAGACAGCGTAATCGTATCGCTCCGCATTGAATCTATATTCCTTGACCCAGATAATTCCGAAGAACAGGATAACTGCCGCTATTATGACGGTCACTCCCACCTTTATTTCAACCGAGATATTTCTCATTATTGCCGTTTCCCTTGTCTCCCTTATGATTCAATCGGCTGAAATATGTTATGGCTGGAGAGTATTATCAACGATTATCTGATCGGAGAATCCGATTTTGACTAAAACGGGCAAGACAGCGGCTATTCCATATCCGCTTCGAGATAGGCCAGAGTGGTCTTGCGGCGGGCCAGTTCTTCGGACAAACGCTGGATAAACCGCTGCGCCGTGTTCTCTCCGTAGGTTTTCAGCATGTGATTCATGCTTATGACTTCCGAGATAACCGTGATGTTTTTTCCCGGGGAAATGGGGATAACAACGTAGGGGATATCGACGCCCAGGATCGATGTTTTCCTTTCGTCTATGCCCAGACGATCGTACTCCTTGCCCAACTCCCAAAGTTCCAGGCGGACCTCGACCTCGATCCTCTTTTGCAGCCTGATCGATCTTATCCCGAATAATTTCTCGATATCGATAATGCCGATTCCCCTGACCTCCATGTGATGTCCGAGCTTCTCCACCGACGATCCGACTATGACGTCGGGAGCTTTCTTGCTGATCTTCACAACGTCGTCGGCTACCAGCCGATGGCCGCGCTCGACAAGGTCCAGGGCGCACTCCGATTTGCCGATGCCGGAACGGCCGGTGTAGAGGATGCCCACTCCGTATACGTCCACCAGCGAGCCGTGAATGGTGGTTTGCGGAGCGAACGCATTATGGAGATATGCGGAAAGCCTGGCTATCAGCTCGGTGGTCGAAAGGTTGGTCTGCAGCACGGCGATCCGGTATTCCTCCGCGAACCGCAGGAAAACCTTCGGAGGCGCCATCCCCTTGGTTATGATGAAAAGGGGCATATCGTACTTGAAAAAGAGCTTCATGCGAGCCTCGAGCTCCTTATCGCCGAGACTGTTCAGAAAGGCTATTTCGGTCTCCCCCAGCACCTGGGCGCGTTTATTGGGAAACCGCTCGAGGAAGCCTCCCAGGGCCAGCCCCGGACGATGAATCTGATCGTTCAGGAGCTCTCGTTCAAATCCGACCCCTTCCAGAAGCGGGAACAGTTCGAGAAAATCGCGCTTATCGGCGAATAGTTTTCCTACGGTCAGTCCTGGCATCTTACTATTCGGAATCCTCGCTTTCCGCCGGCACCTCACGGGTTTTCGGCGGCGATTTCTTGGCAGCCTTCTTGTCTTTCAGACGATCTTTGTATTTTTTTATCTGAGTCTCCATTTTCCCGATGACCTGCTCCACCGCGACATACATATCGAACGCCCTGGCTTTGGAGATCAGGACCGTCCCGTAGACTTTCACCGAGAGCTCCGCCTTCTGACGCGATTTTTCCACCGACATCGTCAGATGCGTATCGATAATATGGTCGAAATACTTCTCGAGCCTTTTTATCTCGTTATCGACAAATTGCTTCAGATTATCGGTCAGTTCGAAATGCCTTGCCGTAGTCCTTATCTCCATCTAACACCCCTTTTCTAATGATAATCCGGATCTTTGGCGAAATGATGTTCGGTCGATATGAACCTGATTGTTCCGGATTTCGACCGCATGACAATTGAATGCGTATATGCGCCAGTGGTGGTATACCTGACACCTTTGAGCATGTCCCCCTCCGTCACCCCGGTAGCGGCCAGCATAATATTCTCCCCCCGGGCCATATCCTCCGTCTTGAATATCCGCTCAAGATTGTCGATTCCCATCTTCTTGGCCCGCTCCTTTTCCTGCTCGTTGCGAAACGCCAGCCGTCCATGAATGGCCCCTCCGATACATCGCAACGCCGCCGCCGCCAGCACCCCCTCCGGAGCGCCGCCGGTGCCTATCAGAACGTCGACACCGGTTCCCGGCAGTGCGGTGGCCATGGCCGCAGAAACGTCGCCATCAAGGATCAGCTTGATCCTTGCCCCTGTTTTCCGCACCTGTTCGATCAGTTGTTTGTGACGGTCACGCTCCAAAATTACGACTGTCAGATTCTCGATATCATATCCTTTCGCCTCGGCAATTCTGTGGAGATTCTCCTCCGGCGAAAGATCGAGATCTATGACTTCGCGAGCTTCCGGACCGACCGCGATTTTCTCCATATAAGTGTCGGGAGCATGCAGGAAATTCCCCCTGTCCCCCGCCGCCAGTACGCTTAGCGCGTTGTTTCGGCCGAAGGCGACCGAATTCGTGCATTCCAAGGGGTCCAATGCGATATCGACCTCGGCCCCGTTCCCGCGGCCCACTAATTCACCGATATAAAGCATGGGGGCTTCGTCCCGCTCGCCTTCTCCGATTACCACCACCCCGTCGATATCAACCGACTGGAATACCAGGCGCATGGCCTTGACCGCCGCGTCGTCGGCGGCATTAGCGTCCCCCTTTCCCATCCAGCGGGCCGATGCCAGAGCGGCAGCCTCGGTTACGCGAACAAACTCCAGGGCTAAGTTCTTATCCAATATCCGCCTCGTCTCATAAACAATATCGCCCCGACGAACATACTGAATCAAAACCACCTGAAAAAATGAACTCGACTCGATTAAGTCTCATAAGATAGGATTCAATTTAGGAGTAAATACCGACGCTGGCAAGCGATTTTATCTTATCGGAAATCTCGATACCCGGGGCTCCCGCTATCAAGAATCGCGGGAAAGCTGCTTTCTGAATCTGGCTGACTTTATGTCGAGTTCCTCGCGGTACTTGGTCACTGTCCGACGAGCCAGCTTGATGCCTTCCTTTTTCAGGATATTCGCTATCTCCTGATCCGATAAGGGCATAGCCTTATTCTCGCCTTCCACAATAGTCTGAATCCTGTTCTTCACCACGCGCTTGGATAGATCCTCGCCGTCCGATGTCGATACGCCCGTGTTGAAGAAATACTTTATCTCGAAAACGCCGAAAGGGGTCTGAACATATTTGCCGCTGGCCACTCGGGATATCGTCGCCACATTCATTCCCACCTTGTCGGCGATCTGCTCCATCACCAGCGGCCTAAGACTGTCCTCGCCGTGCTCGAAGAACTCTTTCTGCTCCTCGACAATCGCCTCCATCACCGTGATCATGGTGCTGCGTCTCTGGTTGATAGCGTTGATCAGCCAGCGGGCCTGCTCCAGCTTTTCACGGATGTAATTCTTGGTCGTCTCCGGGGTCTTATTCCCCCGCCTGATCAGGGAGCGATAGGATTGATTGATCCGCAGCCGCGGAAGATTCTTGTCGTTATGGAAAACCAGAAATTCATCGTCGATCTTCTCCACTATCAGATCGGGCACCACCGCCTGGGCTCCGCTGACAAATCGTCCCTGCGAAGGCCGGGGATTGAGTCCCTTGATGATGTCGAGCGCCAGCTGCACTCGTTCCGTAGTGGCGTTGGTCATTCTGGCCAGTTGAGATACGCTTTTTTTATCGAGCACGTATATGTATTTATCGACCAGTTCCCAGGCCAGCGAATCCTTCAGCCCCTGGTCCTCGAGCTGGGAGAGGAGGCACTCGCGTAAATCAGCCGAACCGACACCCTGCGGGTCGAACTTCTTGATCACTTCCAGCACACCCCTCACCGCAGCCGGATCTTTCTGCAGTTCCCGGGCGATCGTCTCGACATCCAGTTTTAGAAACCCCGAATCGTCGATGTTGCCGATAATATAAGCCCCGATCTCGATCTGCTCTTCGTCGAGCTTGGTGTATCCCAACTGCTCGAAAAGATAATCGTAAAGGGTTCGTTCGGCCGCCTGGGTTCGCTCGGTACTTTCCTCCTCCGATTCGGAAAAATCCTTATAATGACCGGAAACCCACTCGTTATCCTCGCCGAGATATTCCTGC
>CAZDAH010000002.1:48674-54772 GCA_964503405.1 uncultured Ignavibacteria bacterium | reverse complement strand
TTGCGGATCGGTTCGGGAACCTCGGGCGCGACAATTTCCTCCGCCTGCTCCTCGATTTCCTCCAAAAGCGGGTTTTCCGCCAGGTTCTGACGTAAGACCTGCTCTAAGTTGAGAATAGGCTCCATGAGAAGCTTCAACGATTGGATGAGATCCGGCCTGACCGAAAGCTCGGTGCGAAGCCCGACTACCTGCGACATCTTGATATTGGCCATATTCCCCTAACTTCAAGTCTCTCAAGCTCTTTAATTACATTATCGGCAACCCGGCCAATTGACTTGAATCCCCCTTGTTTCAGTCGGAATATAGCATAAGCGGCCAGAATCGCAAGCAAAATTTAGTCCGAAATGGCAATCGATATCAACATAATCGGCTTTTTCTCCATGAAAATTATAGAATGGAAAGAGCCGCTGTTTTCTTCTTGACAGGCTGACGGCTCGGAGCGATATTAAAGACAAACGTCTCCATAAAAGGAGATCGGACGAATGAAGCTGGCACGTTTTTGGCTCATACTGTTGATGACATCTCTCTGTTTATCGGTGCGCGCCCAGTGGAGCGAGCCCGTGAGGATCTCAGATGAGCCCGCCATGATTCCTCGGGTTGTAGCTGTTGGCGAAACGCTGCATGTTGCGATGAAGACGAGCGTCTGGACCAGTTACCTCAGATCGCCCGACAATGGAGAAACCTGGACCGACCCGGTTGTACCTGCGGATACTTTTTACGGTGGCTCGCAAATGCCCGATATTGCTTATTCCGAGGGCCTCTTGCACATAGCTTATGTAGGGGACGTGGAGGATGAACCTTACGATGAAATTTACGTGCTTTCCAGCAGCGATGGCGGCAGGAGCTGGCCGCGCCGGAGGCAGGTATTCAATAGCTCCAGGGGAGGTCTGAAAACTCCGCGAATGGCGGTCAACGGCGACACCCTGTTCCTTTCGTGCAGAGCCGGCAATATATGGGTGTTTCGAAGCTTAGACAACGGGGAGAGTTGGGGAGATAGCGTTATGGTGGAGAGAGAAGATCTTGCCATAATTCAGAATCAGAATATCGAGTTTTCCAACGGAATCGTCCATATGATAATGCCCTACAGCATCTTGAACGATTCGATCGGTTATGAGGTTTATCACCGTAAAAGCGTTGATTATGGCTTAACCTGGTCCAATCGAGTGGCGCTTTCTACCGAGGAGCAATATCCCAATATAATGGATAGTCAGGATCCGGCTGCCGCTTCGGACGAGAACGGGAATCTAATAGCGACTTGGTTTGATTACAAGTATGGCAGCGCCTGCGGCGTATCGGGCGACATCCTCGGCCGTATCAATGTCGATAACAGCGATGACTGGCTGCCCGAAACCCGCCTGACCTATACCCAAAGCGGATCCGGCTCGGGATCTATCATTTTAGATGGAGTCATCCATACCGCCTGGTCGGACGAATACCCCAACGGATGCGGATATCCTAAAATCATGTATGCACAATCCCGCGACTGGGGTGTTTCATGGACTGAACCGGAACTAATCACCGGAAATGAAATTAGCCTCGAACGCGATCCGCTGTTCGTATCCAATTCCGTTATGGGCGATACCATATTACATTTCTTTTATAGTGCCAGATCACCTGGTGATTCCAGGTACATTTACTACATGAGAAAGCTCATTCGAACGGCTGTTAACGAGGATGAGCAAGTGGCGGTTCACCCCTTAGCGCTTAATCTTAAGCCATTTCCGAATCCGTTTAACTCGGCAGTGACGATATGTTTTGACAATCCGAAAGGAGGTGCTATAGAGATCTTCATTTACGATATTCTGGGCCAACGAGTGAAAACGTTTAACATGGTTGATGGAAATGAGGGAAGGATACTTTGGAATGCCAGGGACGATTCGGGAGTACCTGTATCGTCCGGTCTCTATATTGTAAAAGCGGTAACATCGGTGACGGTAGAGGTAATTTCGATCGTTTACTTGAGATGATGGCGCTGTGTGACGAAAACGAGGGAGGGAATAAATGTCGAGCAAGAGATTGAAATATCTTTTTCTCATTTTAGTCTCTTCCATACTCTTAATATGGGAAGTTGGAGCGACAGAGTGGGAGAGGGTAACGAAACCCTATAAGATCGGGCCTATAAGCGAAATAAGCGTAGGTTACGACGACCAGGAGAATCAGTACATATTCGCCGCCGGCGATCAGGGTTCAGATACGTTATGGGTTACCACAAACGGTGGCCATGATTGGGATAGAAGTAATTCCGTTTCCGGCTACTGGCATACCCGGGTTGTAATTCAAGAAACGGACTTTGAAGCCGGTTGGACAATTGTGCAGGGAAACAGCAGTTCGGAGGCTGGCCCTTACCGAACAACCAATGGAGGTGATTCCTGGTCTCGTAAGGCAGCTGGTCTCAGCGCTCCGAACGCGCTGTATGCCCTGGTGGCAGATCAAGGTTCTTCGGATCTTTCGACAGCCTTTGTAGGCGGTGAAGGGACATCTGAAAACAGCTACCAGCGCCTATTAAAATGGGACAATGCGAACCAAGAATGGGATCTGTCTCAATCCGGTCTTCCTTCAAACCAGACCGGTATAGTAAATGACATTGTAATAAACAGACTTGATTCAGACTATCTGGTTTGTGCTTACGAAGGGAATGAGGACGGCCCGGCCGTCTATTTTTCAGATGGTGGGGGGGCCAACTGGGAAGGGTTGCCGATCGAATATGAAGACAGTGAATTTGTCCAATCAGCAATTGCAGTTGGATCCTCCGTAAGCGATCCATACCTGATCTTTGTTGTAGAAAAATCTCCCGTCCTTGGTAGAATTTGGAAAGGTGTATACAATGACTACTGGGAAAGATGGGATTGGACAGATGTAACAGTTGTAGATCCCTTTCATTATCCACCGTCATGCAATATGGATTGTAGATCTGTTGAGAACATAAGATACCCCGCTCCAGGAGGCTATAATGATCTACTATTTGCCGCTTTTAATACACGTTTGGATGGCGAAGAGAGATTTTGGTCCGCCAGACTTGACGAAGGGTGATGTTGGATATTTTTCTCCAGTTTGGAGGTATTCGATGTCGCAGATTGGCCTGCGTATGCTATTTCCGTAGACAAGAGTTCATTAGATAATTTCCCATTTTCGTTTAGTACGGCAGGCAAGTATATGTTCTATAGTTGCATATACGATCAGACTGAGGGAGGCAGCACCGTTTCAACGAGCGAAAGAGTTACGGGAGCCATTCCGCTGATTTCAACCTCACTAGATATAGATCTTCCAAACATTAATTTTAATAGTCCCGAGATAATATTCCGTTATCAAACGGATAGCGATAGCTTGGTCTCTCGGGAATGCGGAGTTCATTCTTTTTCTGCAGGCATGCAACGGGATTGGAACGGAAGCATCTGGTACACCGCCGTAAACGATGGAGCCGACAAGTCTTCCATCTTCGCAAGCCAAGACAACGGAAACAGTTGGTCCGTTGACTCGGATTTTGACTGTCTGATTACTTGCGTCATGCCTGATACGCACTCTACACTGTATGACTATATTTATGCAGCAGGGGATGATAAGTTTCATCGGAGAAGAGGAGGTTTGTCCTGGGATACGCCGGTTACAATAACTGATGCGGATATCCGGGCAATAGATATCCACGCGACAGATGAAGATTATATCCTCATTGCTGATAACGGGGGAGGAGTGTGGATAAGCGATGATCTGGGGTCAAGCGGCTCTTGGAGCCAGATAAATTCCGGCCTTACTAATCTCGATGCGTACTGCGTCAAGTATTGCCCGAGAAAATCGAATATTGCCGTTGTAGGGACTGCTGGAGGCTTATTCAAGTCAACCACTATAAATAGCTCTCCGACCTCATGGTATTCAGTCGATCCCACAGCAGCAACCGATACAGTTACGGCGATAGATTTTCATCCTGATCTAAACCAAATCGTCTTTATGAGCATGAAAGAAGACGGTGTCGGCTCGATGTATATATCCGTCGATACCGCCGAGAATTGGATACCGATAAACGACGGCTTGGATGGAAACCTGGTCTTTGACGTTGCCTTTGACGTGGATAGGCCTGATACCGTATTCATCGCCACCGAAGACGGAATCTATCAATTGTTCGATCCTGTTCATTGCGGCGAAATAACATCGAATGAGATATGGGGCCCCGGACTAATAATCGTTAACGGGGACGTTACTGTGAACGCGGGGGATACGCTAACTATTGCGGACAGCACCACTGTGCTATTCGCCTATAACTACGATCAGGAGCTGAGCGGCTCCAACTCCGGCAAATCGGAATTGATAATCGAGGGGACCCTGATCGCCAGCGGAACGAGCAGTGATTCGATCCTGTTTGTTTCCTCTCGCGAGCCGATGGACAGCGCCTCGGTCGCGGATTGGTATGGAATCCACTTCAAAACCGGCTCGACAGGCGACATGCAGTACTGCGCTATTCGTCACGCTGTTATCGGCATTGAGATTGATTCCGCGGAGGTGGATCTTTCTCATTGTCTCATAAAGAACAATCAGTCCAAGGGAATAGACAGCTATAAGGGCGAATTGACGGCGGATTCCTGCACCTTCGAGCATAACATCAGTTATGCAATCTACTGCGATGAAAACCATTCCGCTTCCGACTCAATCAAAATCACGAATTGCGATATCGACAACGGCGGTTCAATACCCGGTTTATCTCAATATGCTGTACTCATTGATAACGCGGATAGAACCAGGATCTCCGATTGCGTAATCAGAGAGTATTCTCAGGGCGGCTTGAAATTAATCGGAACTGATGCGGATATTTTCGACAACAAGATTAGAAAACACTCGACTCATGGAATTTACGCCGTCAACAGCGCCCATCCGACCGTCAGGCGCTGTGTAATTGACTCGATATCAATCGGTGTTAAGGCCATAACCCAAGGCAAGCCTGAAATGGGGGTGTCTCCCGATTCCGGTAAATGTTCTATTCTCAACTGTTCCAGCTACTTCATATATTTTGACAACAGCTTCAGTATGGGGGCGGACACGCTTTGCGCTGAGTACAACTGGTATGGGTCGAGCAACCCAAGTCCGATGAAGTTCTACACCGATGCCCCCGAAAGAGTTATCAAATGGTCCCCTTATTTGACCTCGGCCCCCAAACTGCAGGTCGACCGTCCGGCTCCATTGGGCATAGTAGTGAGCCAAAACTACCCCAACCCCTTCAACCCCAGAACCACCATCTCATTTACGCTGGATAGCCCTGGTCAAACGCTAGTGACCATTTACAATTTGCTGGGGCAACGTGTTTTTCACTCTGGTCGATGAATTCCTGGACGCCGGCGAGCATAGCCTTATCTGGAATGGCGAAAATGACGACGGCCTGCCAGTATCGTCAGGCGCCTACTTCTATACCCTGTCCTACAGATCCTTCGGACAATCCGGCGATCGTTTTGATTCGAAAAAGATGCTGCTATTGCGATAGGAGGAAAAGATGCGATCATTATCGATAATAATCGGAATTTTGATCCCGGCTCCTATGCTATTCGGAGCAGAGATTACGACAAGCCTCGACCGCTGTGTTATTCTTAATTCGGAAAACGACGATGCCGCGGAAACCAGAGTAGCTCTACATTTCACACTACCGGAGGAGGTGTCCGGCAATGAGATCATATATGCTGAGTTAACCATACCGGTGACAACTCGAAACCAGGGGTCCGATTCGCTTTTTGAATTCGTAGTCTTCCCGGCGATATCTAATTGGTCAGAAAGAGATATCGACTATGATCAGGCCGATGGAATTGCCGATAGCCTTAGCGCTGGAGCATTTACGGTCAACCTCGCCCGGTCAAATGAATTTCTTATTGACATCACGACTTTCGTGGGTGAGATCAACGTCGGCGCCCGGTCCAATTATGGACTCATCATGGCCGGAGATTTGCTGGGAGATTGCAATCTTCAGATTCCGGATAGTCAGAACGAGACCATGAGAAATAATACCTCACTTAAGTTAGTATACAAATAATTTCGTTCAACTGAAGACGTGATTTGAATAAGTTCTGGTTTCGAGACGGGCGTTTTGGGGAATTTTGGAAGATTTCGAGAATTCGCGGGGGATT
>CAZDAH010000002.1:27007-48664 GCA_964503405.1 uncultured Ignavibacteria bacterium | reverse complement strand
CGCGAACTATGATCTTTAATTCAGCCTGAACTTCTCCCCCAGATAAATCTTCCTGGCTTCGGGGTCGTTGGCCAGGAACTCCGATGTTCCGCTTTTGAGGATCTCGCCGTCGCAGATGACATAAGCTCGGTCGGTGATGGAAAGCGTCTCGCGCACGTTGTGGTCTGTGATCAGGATCCCCAATCCCTTCTCCTTCAAACGCGCTACGATCCTTTGTATCTCCTCCACCGTGATGGGATCGATCCCCGAAAACGGCTCATCTAAGAGCATGAATTTCGGCTCGGTCACCAGGGCCCGGGCGATCTCCACCCGGCGGCGCTCCCCGCCGGAAAGGTTGTAGGCCATCGATTTGGCCAGCGACTTGATATCCAGATCATCAAGAAGCTCGTCCAGACGGCTCTTACGCTGGGATCTGGACAGCGGCAGGGTCTCCAGTATGGCCATGATATTCTGCTCCACGCTGAGCTTGCGGAATATCGACGGTTCCTGCGGCAGGTAGCCGATGCCTCGCCGCGCCCGCTTGTACATCGGCAGGCGGGTCAGGTCCTTATCGTCCATATAGATCTTGCCGCCGTTGGGACGGATCAGGCCGGTGATCATATAGAAAGTCGTGGTTTTGCCGGCGCCGTTGGGGCCGAGCAATCCCACAATCTCCCCGGCCGAGACAGATATGGAGACGCCGTTGACCACCCGGCGCTTCTTGTAGATCTTCAGAAGATCCTCGGAGCGAATCTGGCTGCCATTCAACATTGAACCTGACTCCGTTACGGAATGACCTCTCGCCCCGAATCCCCTTCGAGGCTGTCGAGTTCTTCCTCGCTCGACGGTATATCGCTGATTCTTCCCTTGACGCCCCTCAGTACTCTGACGTTTTGCAGCCTGTTATCGGCCTCCATGCCGTAGCCAGTAACCACATCTCCGCCTTTGTGAAGCGTCACGAAATCCTCGGTGGCGATGAGCTTGCGCAGGGGATCCCAGGTCAGCGATTGCGTCTCCAGCCGCGACGAATCGCTGGTCACCACTACGTCGCCCCAAACTGTCAACTCCTGCCGTTTCTGCCTGACCAGCCCCTCATTGGAAACGAGAGTGGAAAGATACTCGCCTTTCTCGTTATAGAAATCGACCTTGAGATCGTAGGCCAGAGTGGAATCCTCTTTATCGAATACCACAAGTCGTCCGGCATTGATAACCGCCTCTCTGTTGCCTTCGGACATTAACACGATATTGGCCGTCTCGATCACCGAATCGGGAATGCGCTCGGTTGACGCCTCCCTGGGCTTATCTTCGAGATCGCTGCAAGCGAATAACGACAGGCTCAATGCCAGTATCATAAATAATCGACTGATACCGTCTCCTCGCGAATACGCTCGGAATCGTCCGACGTCGATTTGCTTTTCCAGCGGTTATGCATCCAGGCCCATTGAGTGGGATCGTAATTGATAAGTTCCTCCAGCGCCTTGTTGCATCGGGCCAACGCCGTATCGATATCGTCCTCTTTATTGTCGGTATTCGGGATATCGAACCCCGGCAGGATCTTCATCAAATACCTGTCATTATCCGTCCGAAACATGGCCATAGGAACCACGGGGCTTCCGGTTCGACGTCCGATCAGGATCGGTCCGGCGGCGGTCTTGGCGGGCACTCCGAAAAACGGCACAAATCTGCCGGAGAATTTCGACGAATCGACGTCGAGCAATACGCCCAGCAGCCGTCCTGAACGCAGTATCGAGATTACATTTTTAGCGGCGGTATCCGAAACTATATTCTCGATTCCGAACCTCTCCCTGTTTTCGATCACCATCCTGTCGAGCCTCTTGTCGTAAAGGGTCCGCCCTATCGCCGAGAGCGGGATTTTACCGACCGACGCGCACCACGCTCCCAGCAATTCGAAATTGCCGATATGCCCGGTAATCCCAATGACCCCTCTACCTTTTTCGAACGCGGACACGAAATGTTCCCAGCCGACGACATCCACCAGCTTCTCCAGGTCTGCGGCGGTCCATTTTCCCGACTGAATAACATCGGCGGCGTTGAGAGCGATCTTTACGAAGCACTCTCGGGCGACAAGTTCTATCTTGAGATCGCTCCAGCCGTCGCGGTAAGCTGTTTTGAGATTCCGTTCCGCCAAATTGCGTTCTCTGACATCGAGCGCAGAGACAATCTCCCCCAATAGTCCCGCGATTCGCAGCGCCCAGTAACGAGGCAAAATTCTCAAAATAAAAACAACTCCGCGAATCAGAATATAAATCATATCGTTTTTTATCCTGCGGCCGTCGATCATCAGACAACCTTTGCCTTCAGAAGATCGTGCAGATGTATTATACCAATCGGTTTCCCGGCCCCATCGACAATGACCAGGCCGGTGATATTGTGATCCTCCATGATCGCCACGGCGGTTGCCGCCAGCTCATCGGAACCGACCGTTTTGGGATTCCTGGTGGCGATTTCGCCCGCCCTTTTATTGAAAGGATTCTCCACAGCTTCTATCGTCCGCCGAAGATCGCCGTCGGTGAAGACGCCGGCCAGCTTGCCGGCCTCGTCGACAATTATCGCCATTCCGAACCGTTTGGAAGTTACTTCCAGTATCATCTCCTTGAAACCGGCATTACTCGCAACAATGGGGAGCTCATTACCGGTGTGCATTATATCCTTGACCTTGATCAGTTTGCGGCCCAGGGCCCCCCCCGGATGAATGAAAGAGAAATCGTCGACAGTAAAACCGCGAAGTTCCACGAGTACCGACGCCAAAGCATCGCCCATGACCAGCGCCGCGGTGGTTGACGATGTCGGGGATAAGTTCAAGGGGCAGGCTTCCCTGCTCACCGAGGCGTCCAGGATCACATCGGCCTGCTGGGCGATGGGAGAACCGTTGCCGCCGGTGATGGCGATGATCGGCACCTCAAGACGCTTGAAAATCGGTATGAGACGCATCAACTCCTCGGTGTCCCCCGATTTGCTAACCACGACGGCGATATCATCGGAGAGTATTGCCCCGGCGTCGCCATGCACGCCTTCAGTCGGGTGAATGAACATTGCGGGAGTTCCTGTCGACGATAACGTGCCTGCGATTTTGCGCGCCACCTGCCCCGATTTTCCGATTCCGGTGATTATCACCCTGCCCTTGACGTTATAAAGCAGGTCGACTGCCTTCTCGAAACTCTCATCGAGTCGATCGGCCATCTCGCGCAACGCCTCGGCTTCCGACAGGATGACGTCTCTGGCTTTATTTATAAGTGAGCTCAAGTGGATTCAATCCTTTGGCTTTCAAAATCATATCTACGAATTCCCTGGCCGCGCCCATGCCGGCCGCTCTTTTGGTGACCACGTCGGCGAATCGTTTCACGTATGTCGGCGCGTGGGGCACTGTGGCCGAAACCCCAGCCAGTTTCATCACCGCCACATCGATGACGTCGTCGCCCATGAAGGCGGCCTCTTCAGCAGATATACCGTATTTCTTCAAGAGTCTATCGAACGGCTCCCGTTTCGGCCCGGAGTTCTGGTACAAGTCCTCTATTTTCAATTCCCGCGCCCGGGCAACTGTGGCCGGCGACTTGCGCCCCGAAATGAAAGCGGTAGGGATGCCGGCCCGCCGGGCAATATATACGGCCATGCCGTCGGCGATATTAAAACGCTTATACTCGCTTTTTCCGCTTCCCATCCAAACGGTATTGTCGGTAAGAACGCCGTCGACGTCAAATACCAGCAGCTTCACCTTCTTCAGCTTGCGATTCAAGCCGTTATGCGAGAGCCTGGGCATGTGCAGGAATTAACCGATCTGGACGCTGATAGTCAATAGAAAAGGGGAATTGGAATGACTTGAATCGGCCGAAATAGTCGATTCGCTATTGGCCCGAAGTATCCTTAAGGATCTCGAAAATTCTCACCTGTTTTCCGTAAACCTCTATCGAGTCCAGCACGTTCAGGTCATCGAGATATCGGCCGTAAACCCGGACATAATCTTGCGGCGGGAATACCTTGTAAAGAAAACGCCGGTGCGGCTCCGGCTTTATCTCATTTTCGAAGATAATCACTCTGCCGCGGTTCTTCTCAATCATCGAAATGTAATCGGCAAGAACTTCCTCTTTCGGTTCGGGCCGCCGGAAGGCAAGAGCTGTGGTCGTCACGTCAGTATCGTAATAGTAATTAAGAGCCAGCCCGATCCAATTCAGATTGGTCAGCAAAAGATCCTCTGAGGTCAAACTAAGCTTATTCAGGGCGGCGGCGCCCTGTCTGGGAATAGATTTCTCCGTCGACGAGGCCGGGATTATTTCGTAGATGATATTCGCCGCCGCAAGGAACGGAATGGAAATATGCAGAATCTTCCTCAATATGCCGCCCCCCCCTGCCGAGACAGCCATGAGCGGGAATATCATCATAATAGGATATATCCAGAAGGTGGCATCGGTGGGGGTCCACCAACAGGCGAAGATCGAGTATACAGCCGCCAGCGACGCCAATAGTCGCTCGTACCCTCCTTTTTCCTTAAAAAGACGACGAAATGAGTACCCTGTCAACGCCGACAAACCCGCGGCTGAAATTATCACTGCGCCGAGATAAACAGCGTGCGATAAAGACGCTTCACTGCCAAATACTACACGGCGTATCGTATCTCCCCCGAATACCGCTTTGACGATTCCCCAAAGGCTGTTGAGAAGGCTGCCCCGGTCGACGGTGCCCCAGGTTCCGAAATGGGCGTACATTGTAGCCCATTTATACAACTCACCGATACTGAATTTTCCTGTTTGGGAAATCCCGATCGCCGCGTAGATGAAAACCGCCGAAATCAGGCTCGGCAGAGAATATTTCAAAGCCCTGAAGACTGAGCCGTGACGGCAAGCCTCATAAATAAAAGCCGGTACGAATGCCAGCGCGGTCAATTGGTGAAAAAGCGTCCCCAACGCAAGCAGAGAGAATACCATCACGCTGTTTCCTGCCGAGGGCGGCTTGATTAGCAGCAAATATAGCGAAGCTGACAGGAACATCATCGACGATATATTTACCTCGACCGTCGTGGCCAGATACCAGAACGCATGCAGGCAGCCAAGGGCGATTGTCGTAAGCAGGGCCGCGGCAGATGACGTCTTATGTCTTACAATCGAGTAAAGGCACGTTAACGCCGCCGCGCCCATAATCGAATTTACAGCCGAAATTGTTCGCATCGGCTCCAACCCGAGATATATCGAAAGCCGATAGAGTATATGTACAAGCGAATTATAAAAAAGATGATGCGCGTGAAAAAAAGCGATCCCGTCCCGGGCGTCAAGAACCAATACATAGGAATCGAAACCGTCGTCGGCGTTCTGGAAAACGAGGTAGAACAGCAGAAATAGGATGAAAACGCAGGCCTCTGCCCGGGGTCTTGGCATACCGATAAAAATACCCGCTGGCCGGTTGTCGTGTCAAGACTTCATCTGCATCGATTTATGGATATTCGGCGATCTGCCGGGCATAATGAATTGACTCAATGACCGGCGTTCGTTAAGTTGAGTGTCAGGTTCGATAAATCGCTTAATTAAAGGAGCGCCGCATGCAAATCCGCGACCATTTGGCTTACATGATCAGGGTGAATAAAACCTCTGCCGCCGGGTTCCTCGGAAATATAACCGAAGAAGAATCGATGAACCGTATCGACGGCCGATTCAATCATATCCGCTGGCTGGCCGGGCATATGCTCTATTACGCCGGCTGGATCTTGTCTCAACTGCGAGACGATTACCGCGAGCATGAGCAGATCGCGCCGTTATTCGCGCGAGGAACGTCGGTCTCCGATAATCCCGACGATTATCCGACTCTGGCCGAGTTGAAAAAGCGGTTAGACGACACCTATGAAGCGATCCTCGAAGCCCTTATCGACGCCTCCGATTCCGACCTCGAAAAAGCGATCGCGGAGGGAAATAAAAAGCCGCTCTGGGAATCGATTACTTTTTATTGCATGCACAATTTCTATCATACCGGACAGGTCATGTACAATCGCCGCGCGGTGGGGAAAAAATGGCCGTTTGGCGGGTAGTATGTTCGTTGATGATCGGCCGCAGGTCGGGTATTTCAAGGCCAGCTGGTTTGTTCTTGTCATTCCCAACTTTATTGGCTTACGGCGCGTTTGGGGAATCCAGAAGAATGGACATTGCCAGACCGTAGGGACAAAGCCGCGCCTTGTCCTTTCCGGAAATGGCCGAGCGTGGCTGGGCCGCTACAACTGGGTGTCGCCTACCGCCCCGCCGGCGGGCAATACTGGCAGGGTTGGAACTCCGGCTCTCCAAAGGCCAGCCTATGGTATGCCACCACCACGTCAGCGACATTGAAAACGCAGGTGTTGTTGACATCCATGGCTACTGCCAGCTCCAGGCCGCTGCCGGGCGGACACTCGCATTGCAGGGCCGGGTTGGGCGAGCCGGTGGCCAGCCGGGAATACGACGAGATTATGTCGGCCACGTTGAACTGCCCGCTGCCGTTGAAATCGCCAGGGATGTAAAAGTCGTCGCAGGGCAGGCCGCAGCCCGCGCCGAAAGCGCCGATATTGGCTCCGCCTTGTCCGGCGCCGAAACAGCAGGATTCAGCATCAAGGTAGAAATCGCCGTTTTCGGGATCGCAGAATTGAGGGTCGCAGTCGATATTGCCGGTTCCGGCCCAGCCGCCCTGAATATCGCAATAGTTTAAGATGGGAATAGTCCCTTGGTATACTATATTAGAATCGGCCCCATTTCCCCAGATAATGGTGTTGGTGATATCCAGATCGGAACTCTCGCTATATATCGCCGATCCCCAATGACTCGTATTCCCAAAAATTGTATTGGCGCTCAATAGCGCCGTACATTCCCCAAAGAGCAATCCGCCTCCTATTCCGGGTTCAGTGGTGGTATTATACACAACGATATTGCCCGAAATCACAGGCGAAGATGCCCCAAAAAATATTCCCCCTCCCATGCCGCCGAATACACCATAAGCTGTATTGTCTGCTATGACGTTGCCGATAATGACAGAAGCGGAATTCATGCCGCAAATCCCGGCCCCTGCCCCCGGATCTCCATGTACTTCATTATTTGTAATTAAATTCTCCATTATTAACGGGCCTGAATCACCAATATAAATGCCCCCGCCCAAGGGAGAACCCCCCGTGGAAAATCCGAAATTATCGCGAATAATATTATTGCGGATAACAGGGTTAGAATTACTAACGCAATATATACCACCTCCGTACGGGCTTGTCCTCCCGTGCATGATCGTAAAACCGGCAATCACCGTCCCGCTGTCTTCGCCATTTTCAAATCTAACCACCGAACCCGACGAATCCCCGTCGATTATAGTCGTGGATATATAGCTCGTATCCTCCGTGGTTAGGAAAAGCGACCCCAGCACGATATTATGCCCGTTGAAATTGACATTCTCGCCATACGTCCCCGGATTAACCAGTACGGTATCGCCATTCGAGGACGCGTCTATCCCCTGCTGGATAGTGGGGTAATCGGCGGGGATATTGATGGTTGTCGCTAATGCTGTCGAGGGCAATAGGGTGGAGGCAAACAGAATAAACCCCATAAAATTAAAAGTCTTCATTGCTTAATCCTTCAGTTAGACGATACAGCAATATAATATTGACTGACCAACTCATTTGTCAAGATAATTTTGGATTTTGGAATGATTTTTCTTGCCATTTAATGGCGCTCCAAATATCATCTGAGTGGAGGTTTTCAAAGCAGTTTTATAAGAGCAAGAGAGGGTGTTACGCATCCGTCAAGCTGGCGCTGCGCCCTATCCTGATCCATCCATATAATTTTACTCGTTATCTACTAATTCTCAGCAGCTCCCCCACCATCTTCTCCAGTTCGCTGGCGCGCAGCTGGCATTCTCTATCCGATAGCGCGCTGGCCGGATCGGGATGCGTCTCCACGAAGATAGCGTCGACACCAACCGCCACCGCCGCTTTAGCCAGCGGCAGGATGAAGCGGCGGTCGCCGCCGGACGATCCTCCCGACGCTCCCGGCTTTTGCACCGAATGCGTGCAATCGAAAACCACGGGGAATCCGAATCCGGCCATAATCACCAGCCCGCGGAAATCGACCACCAGGTCGCGATAACCGAAACTGGTGCCCCGTTCGGTCAACAGGACTTTGTTATTGCCTGCGGCTGTTACCTTCTCGGCGATCGGCTGCATATCCTCCGGCGCCAGAAACTGCCCTTTCTTGATATTCACCGGCAGTCCGGTCTTTGCCGCGGCAACAACTAGATCAGTCTGCCGACACAGAAACGCCGGTATCTGCAGGCAATCGACAATATCTGCGGCCATGTCGATCTCGTCGACGGTATGGATATCGGTGAGGATCGGCAGGTCGAATTTCGTCTTGACATCCTGCAATATGGAAAGCGCCTTGCCGATGCCGATGGTGGAAAAAGATCCGCCGGAGAGCCGGTTGGCCTTGGCGTATGACGATTTAAAAATTACGGGGATATCGAATTTATCTCGAACCGCGGCCACGGTCTCGGCCGCCGCGAACACCACTTCGCGCGATTCCACCGCGCACGGCCCGGCGATGAAGGCCAGCTTGTCGCCGCCGATGATACAATCGCCTACGGCGACTCTTGTTTTCGCCACGGCCTCTCCTCGACCTTGGTGACCTGCCAGAGCGATTCCTTGCCCCTGTGCTTGAACGGCCTTTCCATGGTCAGGGTGAGTATCATATCGGAAAGCTCTATCTCCACGGTACCGTGAAAAATCCCCTCGCCGATTATCCTGACCGCTGTCGTGGAGACGCCGTTTTCGTCGTAGCCGAACTCGTTGGCGAAGGCCGAAGCTGTAGCCTTGATATCGGTGAACCAGAGGAATTCCGACGAGTCGATTTGGGCCTGAATAAACTCTGCCTCCTCGGTATCGGGGTAAGGCAGGGGAATGACAATTTCCCCTGACGATTCCTCTTTCCCGCAGTTAACCGCGGACAGGGCCGACAATAAGATTATTCCGGCGATTATTCTGCTTACGTACGTCATTTGCCCAATGTCTTTTCCGCCGCGGCGGAGACGACTGTCGTTCCCGATTTACGCGCCAGAGCCGCTCCGACCAGCCCGGCAAACAACGGATGCGGGTTCATGGGGCGGGATTTCAACTCCGGATGGAACTGCCCCGCTATGAAAAACGGGTGCGACGGCAATTCGATAATCTCCACCAGCTTGCCGTCGGGGGAAAGTCCCGAGAATACCATACCCGCCTCGCTCAACTTCTCCCGGTAATCGTTGTTGACCTCGAATCTGTGCCTGTGACGCTCGTCGATTCTGTTCTTGCCGTAGAGTTTTTCCGCCAAAGTGCCGGGCGTCATCTTACAGGGGTAACTTCCCAGCCGCATGGTTCCCCCTTTATCTGAAATATTCCGCTGTTCGTCCATGAGGTGAATTACGGGATGCTCGGTCTTATCGCTGAATTCCGACGAATTAGCGCCCGCCAGGCCCGCTTCGTTTCGGGCGAAATCTATCACGGCGCACTGCAGACCCAGACAGATCCCCAGAAACGGAATATTATTTTCGCGAACATATCTTACTGCCTCGATCTTGCCTTCGATGCCTCTTTCCCCGAACCCGCCGGGCACGAGTAGGCCGTGAATATCGGAAAGTATCTCATCGGAGCTTTCGGCGTTGATCCTCTCCGATGATATCCACTCGAGCCTGACTTTCGTTTCATGAGGAATGCCGCCATGCACGAAATCCTCTATAATCGATTTGTAGGCGTCTTTTAAGTCTATATACTTCCCGCAAACCCCGATAGTCACTTCCTGTTTTGGATTCTTCAACGTATCGACCATCTTCGCCCACTTTCCGAGATCGAGGTCCTTGCAAAGCAGTTTCAGATAGTGAACCATCACGTTATCCAGAAGCTCCTTATGGAATTCGATCGGAAGTTCGTAAATTGATTCCATGTCCAGATCCTGGAAAACCGCTTCCGGAGGAACGTTGCAGAAAAGGCCGATCTTCTTTTTGACTTCCCGGGTGAGCGGACGAGAACTGCGGCAGATGAGCATATCTGGATCGATACCGATCTCGCGCAGGGCTTTGACCGAATGCTGGGTCGGCTTTGTTTTCAGCTCGCCGGCGCCTTCAGTATATGGGACTAATGTAAGGTGGATAAACAGGGTGTCCTGACGCTCCTCCTCGAGGGCCATTTGGCGGATCGCCTCGAGAAACGGAAGGGATTCTATGTCGCCGACTGTGCCGCCTATTTCCACTATTACCACGTCGGCCGGATCGGGATTGGATCCAAGCTGACGGATTCTATCCTTGATTTCGTTGGTGACATGAGGTATCACCTGAACTGTCGCCCCCAGGTACCCGCCCTTGCGTTCGCGCTGGATGACGGCGTCGTAAATCTGCCCGGACGTAATATTGGACAGCCTGGAGTTGCTGATATCCAGGTAGCGTTCGTAATGCCCCAGGTCGAGATCGGTTTCCGCGCCGTCGTCGAGCACGAACACTTCGCCGTGTTGGAACGGATTCATGGTGCCGGGATCGACATTGATATAGGGGTCGCATTTCATCATGCGCACATTCAGGCCCCGCGATTTCAGGAGCAAGCCTATGGACGACGCCGCGATTCCCTTGCCCAGGGATGAGATCACCCCGCCGGTTATGAATACGTACTTCGTTTTCCTTGCGTTATCGGCCATTGTTGCTTTTCGTCCTCTCCATCGAGTTTTCGGCCCGAATCAGATCCTTTTCGGTGTCGATACCTGGAAATTCACTCTCCGCTATCATGGTTCTGATCTTGAAGCCGTGCTCCAATGCCCTAAGCTGCTCCAGATCCTCGGATATTTCCAGGGGCATCCTTGAGAGCTCGGCAAACGTCCTCAGGAACTCGGCCTTAAACCCGTAAATCCCGATATGTCTGTAAACTGTGGCCGTCCGATTACCTCCGGAGCGCTGGAAGGGTATCCTGCTTCTGGAAAAATAGATGGCGTCGCTGTTTTTATCAAGGACCACCTTGACGATATCAGGATTGTCAGCCTCCGACTGGTCCGAGAAAGGCGCGCAGGCCGTGGACATGACCACGCCGAGGGTTTCGAGCGCGCCGATCACCGAATCTATGACTTCGACCGGCATGAAAGGCTCGTCGCCCTGAATATTTATCACCCGGTCGACATCGTCGATTCCGGAGACCGCCTCGGCCGCTCGATCCGAACCGGTGGGAAGCTCGGACGACGTCATTATCGTTTTTCCTCCATTTTCCTTCACGGCAGAGGCTATTCTTGGGTCGTCCGTAGCCACAAAGAGCTCGTCTATAAGCGCCGACTTCTCCACGGCGCGGTAAACTCGAACAACGAGAGGGACTCCGCCGAGCAAAGCGAGGGATTTTCCGGGAAATCGTTTTGATCGATAACGGGCGGGAATTATTCCAATTACTTTCGGCACGAATTATTTTAATTAATGCCGTTCCCCCTGTCAACAAAAACCTTAATTTCGGTATTATTGGGTCAGGATTCGTCGGCCATGCGTATTTCAGCCTGCGAATTCCACGAGAGCATTGCCCAGCATTTCGATTTCCTCTAAACTGTTATAAAAATGGGGGGAGATCCTGATTCCTCCCTCCCTGTAGCTGAGCGCGAATCCTCTGCCTTGAAGAAATTCGAAGAGCTTTTTCGGATCAGACGACCTGATATTGACAATCCCGGAACGTCTTGATTCCTCACGAGACGAGGCGAGCTTGAAACCGCCGTTTTCCGCGATTTCAATAATTCTGCCGGTCAGCGCGCGGATCTGATCCCAGCGATCGTTTTCGTCGAAAGACAAAAGAAGGCTGAGCGAAGCGTCGAATGCCCGCAGGTCCTGGAATGGATATGTCATCAGTTCGTACCTCGCCGGTCCGTTGCGAGGAGGGAGGTCATATCTCATCAGATCGGAAAAATCGACTCTCCAGTCGACTGAAAGCCAGCCTTGCAAGGGGGGTTCGATCAGTTTTTCGGCCCGCTCCGAAAGATAGTAAAAACCGGTGCCGCACGGCCCCAGGAGCCATTTTTGACCGCCGCAGGTGAATAGGTCGATTTTTAGGGCGGGAACATCTATGGGTATAACCCCGGTCCCCTGCATGCCGTCCACACAAAGAAGAGTATCGTTTTTGAGGCAGAATTTACCAAGCTTATGCAAATCGGCCCGAAAACCGTTATGGAATTGCACCCAGCTTACGGCTATCGCCCTGGTTCTCTTGTCGGCCAAAGAGATTATCGAATCTTCGTCTGTATGACTCTCGACGCAGTCTGCCATCCTGATTTCCACTCCCGCAGCTCGCAGCCGGGTCCAAGGATAAACGACAGCGGGAAATTCGCATTTAGAGACGACAACGTTATCGCCGGAGCGCCAGCGCAAACCTCCGGCCACGATATTGAAACCGTAGGATGTTCCCGCTGCCAGCCCCACTCTTTCCGGCCCGCACTTGATCATGGTGGCGATCGTGTTCCGAACGTCCTCTATTACCTCGAACGATCCTTTATCGTGCTGGTGCAAGGTTTTTTGCCAGCTATCGAGGAAGCTGTCGTAAGCGACTCTGGCCGGGATCGGCAACGGGCCGTGAGAAGCGTGATTCAGATATACGATTTTCTTATCCATGGCGAAATTTTGTCGCGCTCGTGCGATATCTTTTCCTGTCAAAGCCACTTGTGCCTCCTGTACCAATCTAAAGACTCGCGCACGCCGTCCCTGAATGAGGTCGGGCAGACAAATCCTAATTCGCGTTCCATCTTCGAGCAATCCACCAGCCAGAATTTGCGTGATATTTCCCAGGCTTTCTCCGCTGTGAAAATGGTCGGCTGGCGGCGCAGCCTCGACAAAAACTCATTGACTTTACCGGCAAGGATCATAAGCGTAACCGGAACATGGATATTGATCGCGGCGGAGCCGAACTCTTCGCTTACTATGGCCCCCGCTTCTTTGTAAGAATAATATTTTTTTTCAGCGACAAAATAAGTGGCGCCTGAGCCAGAGACAGCCTCGGCCGCTGCCACCGCCGCCGTGGCCAGATCCTTGACATAAGCAAAATTGGAATAACATCGGCCCATTCCGAATGTTGGCTTAAACCCCATTTTTACGGTCTTGAAGAAAGCGAACATGTCGACGTCTCTGGGGCCGTAGACCGCCGATGGCCGCAGGATCGTTACCGGCAGCTTTTCCGTAAACGAGAAAGCCGCTTTCTCACCCTCCAGCTTCGATTTGCCATAGGCCGTCAACGGATGAGGAGTGGTATCTTCGTTGATGGGAAAATGCCCGGGCGACGGCCCGGCGGCCGCCTGCGACGATATCTGAATGAACTTCCTAATACCTGGATTAACCGCGACAATAGCCTCGAGAATATTCCTGACTCCATCGACATTCGCCCTGGTGAATTCCTTATTATTCAGGGTCTTGGTCAAGCCGGCATTATTAATAACAATATCCGTTGCAAAAACAGCTTTTTTCAAGGACTCCGTATCAGATAAATCTCCGTAGACCAGCTCGATATTCAGGCTCCGGATATATTTCAGGTCCGACGATTGTCTGACCAGACCTCTGACATCATAGCCCTCCCGCAGAAACGCTTCGCATAAATGCGACCCGATAAAACCGTTAGCCCCGGTAACAAGGACTTTCCCCACCCGGTTTATCTCCTTGACTTTCGAAAAATCATTAGATAAAATGCCATTTCGGCGCCAAATTAGGCGTTAAGAGCCGTTCCCGCAAGGTGTTTGTCAGAAATCGGAGAATTCGATGGATCTTTTCGAAAAGTGTGGCAGCTTTAAAGCGGCGCGCGAAGTTGAGGCCATGGGACTATATCCCTATTTCAGAAAAATTTCATCATCTCCGGGCACGATGGTAATAGCCGAGGGCCGGGAAGTCATCATGATCGGCTCCAATAACTACCTCGGATTAACCGATCATCCGAAAGTGAAAGAGGCGATTCACGAGGCTGTCGACAAGTACGGATCGGGGTGTACCGGCTCGCGGTTTTTGAACGGCACGCTTGATATTCACGTGAAACTCGAGGAGGAGCTGGCGGAATTCATGGTCCGCGAAGCCGCTCTGGTGTTCTCCACCGGCTTTCAAACCAATCTCGGCACCATCTCCACGCTAGTTGGCAAGGACGACACGATTTTCGGCGACCGCTCCAATCACGCGTCCATCGTGGATGGCTGCCGGTTATCATTCGGCGAATTCAAGAAATACAAGCATAACGACATGACCGACCTGGAACGGCTGCTGGAGAAAAACGGCGATTCAGGGGGGAAGCTGATCGCCACCGACGGCGTATTCTCCATGGAAGGGGACATTGCCGATCTGCCCAACATAGTCAGCCTGGCCTCGAAATATAATGCAAGAGTCATGGTCGATGACGCCCACAGTATCGGAGTGCTGGGGAATAACGGCCGAGGGACAGCCGAGCATTTCGGCCTCGAGAGTAAAGTCGATATCGTCATGGGAACGTTTTCCAAGTCGTTCGCCTCCCTGGGGGGATTCATTGTAGCCGATGAGGAGATCATACATTATATAAAACATCATTCGCGGGCGCTGATCTTTTCAGCCTCGCCTCCGCCGGCGGCAGTGGCGGCAGTAAGAGCGACTTTGCGAATTCTGCGCTCAGAACCGGAACGGCGCAGCCGGCTGTGGGATATCACCAACAGAATGCACGGGGAATTCAGGAGTATGGGATTCAATATCGGCGCTACGCAGACGCCTATTGTCCCCATCATTATCGGCGAGGATATGAAGACGTTCTCCTTCTGGAAGTCTCTGACCGAGGCCGGTCTTTTCACCAACCCTATAATTTCGCCGGCGGTCCCTCCCGGCCAGGCGTTGATAAGGACGAGCTACACTGCCACCCATACCGACGATCAACTGGACAGGGTGCTTCAGGTTTTCCACGATGTGGGCAGGCAATTCGGGATCATTTGAGTGCCGTCGATTGATATCACAGAGGTCATGACTCAGGCTCAGCTTCGCGAGTTTATCAGGCTTCCGTTGCGATTATACAGGAACAACGTTTTCTATGTACCCCATCTCATGGCAGACAGAAAGAAATTTTTCAATAAGAACAAAAATCCTTTTTTCAAACACGCCCGGGTGAAACATTTCCTGGCTGTCAGGAACGGATCGGTTGTCGGGCGGATTTCGGGGATCGTCAATGATCTTCATAACGAATTCCACAACGAAAAAACCGGTTTTTTCGGGTTTTTCGATTGTATCGATGATAGCGAAACGGCATCCGGCCTGTTCAACGCCGCCGTAGAATTCGTCAGAAGCGAGGGGATGACTATAATTCGCGGCCCAGCTAACTTCTCCACCAATGATGAGGTCGGGCTGCTTATCGAGGGTTTCGATTCCATGCCGACCTTCATGATGACTTATAATCCGCCCTATTATCTCGATTTGTACGACCGCCTCGGACTGGAAAAAGCCGAGGATCTCATCGCTTATTATATCGACAAAAACAACGCACCGTCGGAACGGGTCCTCAATATCACCCGAAGATTGCAGGCGCGTGGTAAGATTTCGATCAGAACCATAAATATGAACGATTTTGAATCGGAACTCGAGCTAATAAGGACCATCTACAACGGCGCCTGGAGAAAAAACTGGGGATTCATTCCGATGACCGCCGACGAGTTCGTCTATATAGCCGATGATTTCAAGAAAATAATTGATCCGGACCTGGTATTCATCGCCTTCGTGGAAAATCGTCCTGCCGGTTTTTCATTGGCCATGCCCGATTATAATCCTCTCTTCAGGAAAATGAATGGACGATTGTTTCCCACCGGGCTGCTGAAATTTCTTTATCATACAAAATTCAAGAAGAGCCTTACCGGCCTCCGTCTCATCACCATGGGTGTCGTTCATGAATTCCAGAAAACGGGCCTGGATATGATTTTTTTCATTAACTCGTACAACGAGGGCATTCGCAAAGGATATCAATGGGCCGAAATCTCCTGGGTTCTCGAACGTAACGTATTGATGAATAAATCTGCACTGCAGATGGGAGCCAGGCCGTATAAGCGATACCGTATCTACGACAAGAGTATCGTCCCCTGACTTTCCGGCCGGGTTCCGCCCGAAAACTTTGTTTTCGGAGAAACCGCATTGCTGCTGATATCAGGCTGAAATTCGCGAATTCGCATGAAATATAAGACAGCGACAAAATGCGGTTTCAGGTCGCCTTCGGCGACGCGGAACCCGGCCGGGGAGCCTAACGTTGGCAGCGCGGGCAGTAGTGCGACGATCTTCCGCTGATAACCAGCTTCATTATTCGCGACCCGCAATCCGGGCAGGGCCTGCCGGCTTTACCGTAGACTTTGTGATAGTTCTGAAAACCGCCGACGTTGCCGGAACCATCGACATAATCGGATATCGATGATCCTCTCGATTGGGCAGCCGCTTTCAGAATAAGAGTCATATTGCCGTGAAGATTTTTCAGCTTTCCTACGCTGATTTTCGAGGCTATTCTGGAGGGATTAATGCGTGAGGCAAAAAGTATTTCGTCTGAATAGATATTTCCCAACCCCGAGATGAACCGTTGGTCGAGAAGAACGGATTTAATCTTCCTTTTTTTGGTTCTTATCCGCTTAACAAGATCGTCCATGGGTATTTCCAGGGCGTCGGGGCCGAGCGCCGCAATATAATCGAGCTTCGCTATTTGTTTCGTCTTGACATAATGGACAACACCGAACCGTCTGACATCGTTGAACCTGAGCTCCCCGCGGTCGAGTTTAATTATCAGGTGAGTATGTCTCGCTATCGGATCGTTTTGTTCTCGGACTATCAGTTTGCCGGTCATTTTCAGATGGAAAATGATCGAATGATTGTTGGAAAGGTGCATGAAAATATGCTTGCCTTTACGCTCAAGCCCCTTGACTGCGGCTCCTGCCAGAGATGCTTTTCGAGGAATCCCGCCGCGCCAGATTGTCCTGGTGATAACGAGAATGTCGCGGATAGTACATCCCTTGATCATACGATTGAGATCATCGACAACGGTTTGAACCTCGGGCAGCTCGGGCATTTTCAGTCCTTTCTATAGAGAATTATCTGTTTGTCGGCTTCCGCCTTGGCTGTATTGAAGAATTTCATCAGCGATTTATAGGTTGAGGCCGGCAGCTCGGATCTCTTCAGTCCGAAACCACGAGTTATGGTCACGGAGCGGTCACCCTGTCTCACCACCGAGTATATTTCTCCTATGACGCTATTCAATGAATAATTCCCGGGAATATATTCCACCTCAAACGCGGATGATATATTCAGAGTAATTCGTTCGAATTCGAATCTCGGACGGCGAATCTCGATGGGAAACCGCCTTTCGCCCGATGGGAGATCGGGGAGGTCCTCCCAGCGGCCCAGCAGATCCATGGGAATATAAGCCCGTGTGGCAAACTGCCGAATAATGGGACCCGTTGTAAACGTATATCCCACCCTGTAAGCGTCGCCGCTTCTTTCCGGTGGTATTGCCGCGAATTTCAGCAAATTCACGCCCGGGAATGACTTGGCCAGTTTGCTCTCCCACGGTATTCTCCGTTGACCCTCATCGAGACTGGTCAGGTAAGTCGATATTTCGGGCAACATAGCCCCGGCATAGATTTCGGTGGCCTCTCCGTAAATCGCTCCCGTGGAATCTATGTCCAGCCGAAGATGAATGGCTTTGCCGTTCTCATGATAATCGATATCGGGCGTTCTCTCGAGATTGCCGGTGGTCTTATCCAGTCGAAGCACGACAATATTCTGATCCTCATACGGCAGAATTCCGAGCTCCGAGATATAATAATAAGGATCGGCCCAAAACGTTTCATTGTCAATAAAACATGCCAGAAGCATCCTGTCGAACCAGAACAACGCCGGAAGGTTTTCCAGCGGATCTCCCGCCTCCCTTGTGGCTGCCAGGTAAGGAGCGCTTGGGATATTCATCCTGGTAAGTAACGCGTAGAGTATAGCCGATGCCTCCGCCTGAGTTCCGCGGCCGCGTTCTATTGCCTCGTCGAGATTGCTGGCAAGGGAAATATCAGATATTTGCGAACGAAAATTGCTTTTCACCCAGTCGAATGCCGCTTCCGCTGCTGCCTTTTGATTCCGACTGATTGCCGTCAATGATTCCGCGATTGGATCCAATGACGCGCTTTTCTTAAGGTATTCCAACAGACGGTTGAAATAAATCGCAGCCACCGCGTCCCAGGTAATGGTCTGCGTCGCTATATCCTTCCAGCCAATATCCAGAGAGAGCGAGAAATACAGCGCCGTTATCAGCCTGTTAACCGGCGGCGCGTATTCCTCAATGCGAAGCTGATCGATGTTCAGCGCGTGCCAGGAGTAGTTGACCAGGGCCGGCCCGAAAATCGACTTATCCACGTATTTATGCTCGCGGATTTCGCGCGACGGCGATATTACAAAATTAAACACCCAGGTTTCAGGGGCGGTTATTACCACCGTGGATGAATCCACTGCAATCGTCCGCCCGAAATACCTGGTTCCCGCCGTATTCCCCTTCCGCGAGCGTAGTCTCCACTCAAGTCGAAGAATTGCTCCCGCTTCGGGTCTTCTAAAATTAACGAATATCCTGCGCGAGCCGTCGGGGAAATCCCGGGAAACCAGGTCGGACTTCTCGGCCTCGTATACCTCTCCCGACGGCAGAATCGTGCGCGCTTCGATTTCTATATCGTCATCCTTGTCGATAACCGGGGTGGCCGGTTTGGATAAAATATCCTTTCCCTCTTCGGAGAGTTCAGCTTCAGAGACAAATCGTCGGTAATAGTCGTATCCGCCGCCGCCGTCGGGCCAGATATACGTCGAATCATATATCGACCTGTAGCGTCCCCGCAATTCTTCGAACGCGTCCTGAGCCAGACACGTTGCCGAGATCGCCGCCATCGAAATTGCCGCCGTCAAAATTATCGGGAAAATTTTGCGCAAGTCATTTCCAAACGTGAATATAACGCTGATCCCTCATTGAAAAAATGAAGTCCCTGAACGCGTTGTAATCGTCCCGAGGAATTCGGGTCCCGTCGAATTTAAAAGTCCGTCGATAAATAGCCGATGTCCCGTCGAGCGATATCTGGTCGGAGAACTCCAGATTCTCCAACACCCAGACCTCGTGATATCTCTCTATATTATCCGGGCCGTCAGCGCCGAATTCAACCCGCACCGCTTCCTCGAGTTCATACGAATCCCGGGTACAATAATCGACGCTTCGAATGCCGCTGAATATCTTCAGCAAATATTCGAGAATCGGCGATCCCACGGATATACCGTCGAACGCTTCCGAACCTTTTTCCCCGATAGTAAATCCGCCCGATATAACAAGCGTGTCGGGCGCGCTTGCCAGGCTTGCTGCTTCCATGGACGACACATGCCACTCCGACTGGAACAGCATCGATCTCAATCCCGAAACAAGTCTCCCGGCATCGTCTCTCCCGATTATTTTCCTGTAGGCCGCGGCGGCCGCGTTGTAATATTCCAATGTAAAATCGCAACCGATACTGTCGTCGGGCGTCCTGCCGATATCGAAATTCCAGATTATGCGTTGCGCCGGCTCCGGACCGAGAGGAACGCGTCGCAAGTCCGATGAACCGTCCGTAACAAGAAAATAATTGCCTCTTAATTTCGTCGTCGAATTCGAACGGACTGATTGCGGATCGCTGGGATCGAGAATAATCGTCTCCTCACCCCCGCCGAACAGCATCACCGCGGCGTGATCGAACAACGACGGCCACGGATGAAAACTGTCGGATAACGGGTAATTCCCCGTTGCCACCAGGATCGGATATGATTCTAAACCGATCTGGCCGTATAATGCACTTAAGAGGATCGCCTGATCCTTGCAGTCGCCGAATCTGCGTTCTATTATCAGGTCGCATGTATGCGGATCAAAATCGCTCTTCCCCATCTCAAGTGAGACATAGGCCACAGAATCCGCCACATAGTCAAAAATCGCCTCTATACTGTCTTTGCGAGTGGATGAATTGCCTACGATTCGTCGGGCCAGCGCCGCAGTCTTTTCAAGCGACCGGGCCGGCTGGGCCGAAAGGCTTCGAAAAAATCTCCCGACATCGGACCATGTATTTGAAATGTACTTATGTCTCCCGTATTTGAAATTGTCCGCGCTCAGGTAAACGTAATAATCCCCGGGACATGAATTTGCCGCGCTTATCGCACCCGGAATATTATCGATATGGAATCTGATCTCATTTTCATCGGTGTCGATCTGGAAACCGCCGGCGTCATACCTGAGTCCGACCCTGTCCTGCCAGGTCACCCTGATCACGTATCGATCAGTATCATACGGAGAGTCGGGTATAAAACGAGGCAGGTAGAGCAGGCTTTTCAGCTTCAACGTGTAACGGTAATGCAATTGCGCTCCTATGACCGGAGAACGCATATTTATAAGAACCACGCGGTATCCTCCGAATTCTCGTATCTGCGCTGTCGACGCGCTCCGAATATCGGATGACTTTATCTTAACTTTCCGGCCTCCGGGAAGCAGCGTGTATCCTTCTATATCCTCGATCTTCATGTAATCATTGACAGGCACCGATATCTCGGCCAGGCCGGAGCCGTTTTCCGACGTTATCTCGATTATCTTATGAACCCTGATCCGGGCCGTCAGGTTATTCCTAATCTCTATATCCGTGCTGTCCAGAATGCATCGCCCGCCGTCGGCGGATACCCTGCCCGCGAATAAAACAATCGCGCAGTAGACGGAAAATATGAAATAAGACGCGGCTCTCATGCCGATAACTTCGCTAATAGTACATACCCTGGTCTCTCAGGCTCGAAAATACTCGCTTAAGGCGGAGACCCAGTCTATCATGAAATTAAAACGTCCAATCAAAAGCGAAACGCGAGCCATAACCGTATATCCGAAAGTCGCCCCGAAACCGATCATCAGTATCCAGATTCCGATCCTGGCAGCTCCCCCCAATATCCCCTTGTGCTCCGCGGAAAAATAGAAATAGGCCAGGCCGCAGATTGACCCGAACACTATTATTATCTCCCCCAACCCCTGCCAGAACAGCAGGGTGCTGTTTCCGTAATGATATAACACCGTCAAATCCGATCTCATCGTGCCGACCATTGCCGACGGGTCTATCATGTTGGCCGCCACCTGCCTTATAACAAAGCTCTGGAGAAATAAAGGAAACGCCACCCCGGCGGAAACGCCCAGATAATATGCTATCGGCCATCGGGAGATCCACGCCGCCTTCTTGAAAAATCTGCTCAGCATCAATATTCCGATGGCGCCGGGCAGGATATTGACGATTATCATGCCGATCTTCCCCGCCGTTGCCCCCTCGATGTCCGTAAAAGCACTGAACGAATCGACAAAGGGTTCGATCCAGAGATCTGTCAGCGACGTGTGATATAAAATGGCGATCCAGTAACCGGCCGATATGCCCACTATCAGATGCTCGGCAAACGTGTAAAAGGGGTTGTCCTTATAAAGAAAAGAAAAGATGCATAACGTCAGGAAGGCGGCTACGGTCATCCAGAGAATCTGCCCCAGCGTGAATTCCATTATCAGGCTCGTCCTTTTCCGCGGTTGATAAAATAGGCGAAATTGCCGACAACTATAAACAGAATAATAAAGAGATGGGCTACCGACACCGACGTCATGGACCGGTTGGCTATATCCTTCCGCCGGCCTATCAGCCTCTCGTATTCAGCGGCCCCTTTTAACCCGCC
>CAZDAH010000002.1:24861-26997 GCA_964503405.1 uncultured Ignavibacteria bacterium | reverse complement strand
TCTGATTCGATTGCAGGAAGACGTAATAATCGGTGGCGATAACCGCGGTCACTCCCAGCGCCAGGTCCGCCCCGTAACGGCCGTTGGCGTAGTTTATCCAGTAATCCACACCCGACGTCGAATTGATATTGACGATACAAGCGGTATTGGAATAATTGGCAACCCCGTTCATCATGGGAAGCTCATCGAGGTTATTGCCGTAATAATCCCTCGGAAACGGTTTGCGGAAATTCTCGCCCATATTCAATATGACGATATCAGGATACGGCTTGTATCCCAGGAATACATAGTCCTCGCCGTATTTACCTCCGTATTCCGCCGAGGACTCCCGAAGCACCTTCTCCATCAATATCACGCCTTCGATCTGCAGCGCGGTCGATATGATCTTCAGATCGCGCGAGAAACAGTGACGCAGCACTGCCCTGGCCATCGGCTCCAGCTCGGCCATTGTCGACGGGCCGAACTCCATCGGCACCATGATTACGGTGCCCGGAGAAAGCGAATCTATTTTTCGATACACCGCCTGCACTTCCGGGGTTATGCTAACCGGCACGCCGATGTAAAAAATGATGGGAAGAAACGTGACAATTCCAATCACCAGATATACCCATCTCCGGTCGAGATTGGCAAGCCTGAACCATATTCCTCCCGAGGTCACTTCGCCCCTCCCAGCCACGTTCGCTCGATGCCGAGAATTATCTTCAAAGAGGTGCCCGCGATTCCCAGGCCGACCCCGATATATATCGCCCGCTTGGCGGCGGTGTTGGGATAATCCAGGATATATCTTGCAACATCCGAAATACGCAGTCCCTCCGGGAGCCAGCCGGATATCATATCCCCTATGGGCACACGGCCCAGCATAACAATTACCGCTGACAACAGGAGCAGGGTAGCCAGAACGGTCTTGGCCCGGAATGCGCGGTACGCGGCCGACGCAATAAAGAAAGCCAGCAGGGCAAACATCGTGGCCTGCACCGGGGATAGAACATAAAAATACATCTTCATGAACAGACCCTGTGAATCAGTCAAGGCGTTCGGTGAAAGAATTCCGAGTACGGCCATGAATGACAGCCCCGCCAGGGTAACGATCGAGTAAAGCCAGGTTGATTTGCGCCTGCTTATCCTGTCATAATGAACATGTATCAACGACCCTATGCCCACCGCCAGCGTGAATATCCCGATTATTATCGTCCAGTTCAAGGCGTACTGATACACGGCGGCCGAGACATAATGCGGCACAAAATACTGAAAGGCCATAAAGGCCCCGCATACAAAGACGATTGTCAACGGTACTTCGCGTTTCATTGCCTCAGCTCGCCGCGGCGGTCGATTAACCGCCTTATTTCATCCTCCAATAAGCCACTCGGTTAACATGCTCGCCGCTCTATCGGAAAACAGGTACAGCGTCGAGCCTATGAGCATCAGGGCGATCGCGCCCACTTTTCCCCAGTCCTGAACTTTAAGAGTGCCCAGCTGCTGGGGTTCGCGGGAAAGGTAGGCTGACGCTGCATAGAGTTCCTCGCCCATCAGCGTGTAGTCGCAGGCGGCCACAAAAAACGGTATCTGAATCAGCTGATCGGTGCCGGCAATTTGAATCGACCCGGAGGCAAAACCCGTTTCGGCCAGAATCAACGATTCCGCGTAAAACATCCCCATATAAAAATTCGTGGCCGGTTTCTCCCGCAGCATGGTGCCGTTTACCGACGCCGTAAATGGAAACTGGTCCTGAGTGATGAAATAAACATCTTTGGTATCGAAAGCGTCGGGATGCCCCGCCGCCGCGTAAGCTTCCTTGACCACCTCCTGACATATCGTCATAACCACGGGATCGTAATTGGGCACTATGATCCTGGTTTGATACTCGGCCACCTTCCTGGCCACGCGCCCGAGGATAGTGAACGCGGCAATCGTGGCTACCCTGGAGGCCTCTCCGAGACCGGGCACGAACAGTATCGGACGGCCCATCTCAGTGGCCCTCCCGATCGCCTCGTCGACAGCGCTTATACCGCCGATGGGACGGACATATAGATCCCCCCCCTTCCTGGCGTGAGTGATAAGGAAGACGGCCGCCCCCGTGAACAGGAGCATGCTAATTAATACCACGAGGCGCTTGGCGTGGAACAGTTGAGGTTCCGG
>CAZDAH010000002.1:23960-24851 GCA_964503405.1 uncultured Ignavibacteria bacterium | reverse complement strand
AAAGCGTGTCGCCGGGATAAATCGAACCTACTCTGTAGTAGTACGATTTGCCGTCTTTCAGGGAAGCGTCGGAAAACGCGCCGCTCCCCATGGGCAGCCTGGTTATCTCATAAAATCCAGAGTCCGAATATTCAGATCTGTGGACAAGATACCCGCGGACTGCGTCGAATATTCCGTTATCGCCGGGGGCCTTCTCCCATGAGACGACGATCTTTCCGCCTTCGTCGTTGGGATTGTCGACCGCCCTAATCGCTGCAGGAGGGCCCGGATCGGGTGCAAGTGCGCGATAGCTGAAACGATATTCTCCCTCGGTATCCGGATCTCTCAGACGAGCGGCGCTCTCGCCTGCCGAGGCCGGGTTCGACATGATTAACGCGGATATGATCGATAAACCGGGAAGAATCGAAAGAATTGGCAGGAAAGATCTTTTCATAATCTCAAAAAATCAAGATCGGGCGAACGACAGAATGGTCTCGCGGGATCTTCGTTTGAACCAAGATAATCAATGGCACGCGAATTTTCATCTATTTTCTTCGCGTCGCGGATTAATCGCCGGAATGAGGCCGGAGAGATCTTCTATGCGCGCTGACAGCCCGTGGAGAAACTTCGAGAGCATCGATTGAATGGCTTTAATGATCCATCGTGGGTGGCTGATAATGATAAAGGGAGTTCATCATGTTGATCTCAGCGTCTTTAACAGAGATATGATGACGCAGTAAATCCCGGATCGAAAGAACGCCGAGCAGTTGATCATTCTCGACAATGGGCATATGACGGCATCCGAGCTGTCTCATCTGAGCCAGGCAATTCTCATAAGTCTCGGCGGCGTCGCAAACGGCAACGTCTTTCGTCATGACCTCGGACAGTTTCGTTCGCGACGGGTCTTTTCCG
>CAZDAH010000002.1:23099-23950 GCA_964503405.1 uncultured Ignavibacteria bacterium | reverse complement strand
ACCCGATTCAGCAGATCACGCTCGGTGAAAATCCCCACCAACTTGCCTTCGGACAGCACAAGCAGCGCGCCTATCTTGGCGTCCGCCATCTTCGTAGCCGCCTCCAGAACCGCGGCCTCTGGGGAGGCGTAAGTCAGCCTCTTGCCCGATATCAGCGTTTTTACTTTCTCCATTGGATTCCCCCTGAATCTTGAGATCATCGTCCCGTGATTTTTGATCCGGGGACTTATCTGCTCCCGGTTGAACGCCCCAGGTCGCCGTCCGTACAGCCCGCTCGGATAAATATATCATCCTCGGAGGTCGAAAGTATAGCGAATTTTCGGTATCGTCAGATTTCCAGGTCTATTGAACGAGGCCCAGCCAGTCCCCGAAAAGAAAATATAATCGACCGATAAGCAGCGACATACGCGACATGACCGTGTAACCGAACGAGGCGCCGAAGGTTATCATTAGGAAATAAATCCCGATCCTGGCCGCGCCACCCATGGCCCCCTTATGCTCCTTAGAGAAATAGAAATAAATCAAACCGGTCAGGGTGCCAATCACCAGCACGAGGTTTCCAAGGTATGCCGCGAAATAAACGTCGAACGGGATCGAACGGCCCTGCTCGGCCATCCTCTCGCCTATTTCCGATAAATCCCTGATTCTCCCCAGATCGAATAGCGGTATGACAGTCTTCTGCAATTGGCTCAGGAAATTCGACTGAAAATAGGTGATCATCCATAATCCGGCAGTCGAGCCCACGATGACTGATAGGGGCCAGCGGGAAATCCAGCCGATCTTCGGGAACAGCCGCAACAACATCATTATGCCCAGAACTCCGGCCAGAAGATGGAGAATATTCCAATCCC
>CAZDAH010000002.1:22178-23089 GCA_964503405.1 uncultured Ignavibacteria bacterium | reverse complement strand
GCCATATGCTGCAAGGCTCCTTTTTCTCCCCACGTGCCCATCATATAGGTGATACCCATTCCGTCGAACATCTCCAGGATAAGGTTGTCCCAGAAGAGGGTAACGGCCCAATATCCCGCAGAAATTCCCACAAAAACCGATTCGCAGAACTTATAGAGGGGATTGTCCTTGTATAAAAACGATGCTATCCCCAGCGTGAAGAAAGCCGCCAGCCAGGTCCCGAAAAGATCCATCCTTATCCGATCCCTTCTTTGGACTTGCCGCGAGTCATGAAATAGGCAGCGTTCCCGATGATAATAAAAATAATGACGAATATGTGAGCCACGGTCTGACTTGCCATCGACAAGGTGGCCCGGTCCTTGTGCCCTACCAGCTTTTCGAATTCCGCTCCACCTTTCATGCCCCCCAGAAGTCCTGAAAGCTGTCCGGAATCAAGATAAGGATATACCAAAGGTGCCTGCACCGCGGTATTCCCGGCCCCGCAGGGAACATGGAACCTGTCCACGGCGAACTGCACCCATTCCACAGTCCCCGGATAGCCAGCCGACAAATTGTATATAAAATCGTAATCGGAGAGCTTATTGATGCCGTCCATTACCGGGAATTCCCTGTAGGGACGGCCGAATCGTCTGTCTGTCGGAAAGGCGGCTTCTATCGACGCGCCCATTCTCTGAATCACCAGCTCCTGCCACCCCGTAAATCCCAGATTGATGAAATCGACTCCGTAGCGTGCCGTATCCGAACCGACCACGATCAGATCCTGACCGAAATACAATGTGTCTCCGTTCTCCACGATGAAAGCATTTGTGGATTCGTTTATGTCCTCGAACGCCTGGTTGGCCTGAATCGGGCCCTGAGGCCATAAGCCGATTACAACAAATTTCAGATCCTTCTCGATCATGTACTTCAGC
>CAZDAH010000002.1:16618-22168 GCA_964503405.1 uncultured Ignavibacteria bacterium | reverse complement strand
ACGTTCAGGAAAATACGACCCGACAGGCCCACAAAAACCGCTACGAAAATCACTCGACGGTCAATGGCCAGGAGTTTTCGCATGAGATTTCGCATGCTACTCTCCTCCCAGGTGAGATCTCTCTATCCCGAGAATAATCCTCAAAGACGTCGAGACAATACCCAACGATATGCCTATCATGATCGCCCTCTGTCCGGCAACGTTAAAATAATTCATGATAACGTTGGTCAGGTTCCCTATCCACCATCCCTCGGGCAAGAAAAGCATTCTGCTGACCCAATCTCCGAACGGCGTTCGGCCGGCCATGACCACGAACGCCGCCAGAAGCAGCACTGTCGCCTGGGCGTTGCGCGCCCGGAAGGCCCGGTACGACGCCGACGCGACAAAAAATGCCAGCAAAGCGAACATGGTGGCGCTTAACGGCGAATAAATGTTGCGGTAAAGCCAGTCGAATCCCGAGCCCTGCTCAAGATATTGTCTGCCGCCCGAGAAGAAAAGCCCGATAATCAGAATTAGGAAAAACGACAAGATAGTCACGGCCGCGAAAAACCAGTCTTTGTCTTTCTTTAAAATCTTCTCGAAAGAAATCTTAAGAAGATTTAGCCCGCCCAGCCAGATGGCGAAGGCTGAGATTATCGAATACCATTTTGATAATGTGTTGGAAAGATCCCCCATGGGCCAGTGCGGCACGAAAAACTGTATGACGAATGTAAATCCGACAACTGCCGTAAGTATCAGGGGAATTTCTCTTTTCAAATTAATCTCCTGAATCAGTTAACCGAAAACATCCGGGAAATCGTGTCGACAAGCTCGGTATTGTAAAACGACAGCGCGGTCGCCAGGACTATGAATATGGCCGCCATGGCCAAAAACACCAGCTTCCCTCCGATATCCTGCCCCTTGAGCGAGCCGAGCAGCTTGGGCTCGCGAGAAAGGTAGGCCGAGGCCGCAAATAATTCCTCGCCGATTAACGTGTAATCGCAGGCGGCCACGAAAAATGGCAGCTGCGCGGGCATGGCCGTTCCGGCGATCTGTATCGCTCCGATGGAGTTGCCTGTTTCGGCCAATATCAGCGATTCCGCAAAAAAGGCCCCCTGGTAGAATATGGTAGCCGGCTTCTGACGAACCACCAAACCGTCGACTCCCGCCGCGTAACCAAACTGGTCGTCAGTCAAATAATAGACCATGTCATCATTGTAATAATCGGGACGACCCGCGTTGAGATACGCTTCCTTGACAATCTCGCGGGCGGCGACCATCACCAGCGACCTGGAGACGGGAACCTCGAGTTTGGTTTCATATTCGGCGGTCAGCCTGGCCACCCTGCCCAGAATGGTCAATCCCGCAATCGTCTGCATATTGTTCATGTCCTGAATGCCGGGAATATAGAATATTTTCCTGCCCATTTCGGTGGCGCGTCCCACCGCCTCATCAACAGCCTCCAGTCCGGCGATCTTGCGAATGAACAACTCCCGGCCTGCTTTGGCGTGGCTTATATAATACAAAATGGAACTAACCAGGATTCCGAGAAGCAGAAACGAAACCGCCCTGCCGGTGTGAAACCACTGTTGTTTCGCCTCTATGGGTCCGACGATTTCGCTCTTTGCCGCCCGGCCGTTCCAGCGGGCTTCCACATAGTAATAATACGGAACTCCATCCTCCACGTCGCGGCCGTCAGCCAGAATCTTCACCCGCCGCCGGCTGTCGGTAACCCCGGCAGTCGCTTCCCCCACAATATCAAATGGCCCCTCAGGGGACCTCGAACGATATATCCCGTAACCGCCGAACATCAAACTCCCGAAATCGTCGTTGGGAGAAATCTTCCATTCGAGCGTAATAGACCCGCCGTCGTCGTTGGGAGAGTCGAACGCTCTAAGCTGCGTGGGAGGAAATACCACGATGACGGGGATCGTCCCCATCGTATCCGCCGTCTCCGATGCCCGCGCAATAACGGGCCCGAACAGGTTCGACTCGATTAGGCCTTCGCCCGTTTCGCAGGATATCTTATAATAGTGCAAAGATCCGACTACGGCCAGTGTGTCCTTATATTGCCTGGTGACCGGTGTGGCCCGGTCCTCGGTGAAAGCCACAGCGCCGATCTCGGCAAAATCGCCGCCTGCTGACTCAGATCGAAAGATCTTATAATCGGGGAAAAAGTCCGCCGTTTCACTGTCGCCCGGCAGCGAAAGCCAGCTTAATGTGACGGATCCGGCGCCGTCCCCCGGAGTGGTCGTGCCCGTGAGATCATAAGGCGGAAAAAATTCCGATGATTTCCCCGCGCGTTCGTGGACAAGCCAGATAGCGAACGGCAAAACTATGATCAGGAAACCTTGTACGATCCTGTTCCACATAGGTTATGGCAAATACAATTGGCTGTTATTTTTGAGTTCCACTGATCGATTCGATTCCGGCCGAAGGCTCAGTTCCAAGCTTTGCTCCGAATCTCAAAAAGTGTCGGTTTCGACAAATCGCTCGCTAACATGCCAGTAGGAGATCCATAAGTCAAGCGATTTCTGAATAGCAGGCTCGCAGACCCTCGAATGGACCTATCTCTCCCGATGAAAAGGTCGAATCGCCGAAATCTCCATTTCGCCTTATGGAAGGCAATTCGAGTTCTCCTGACAAATCTGTTGACAATCGGATCGATTAGGCCCAATAGACTTTTCCAGTGAGAGGGTATCTGGCGTTAAAAGACATCGGCGTTTTCTCCGGCGAGTATTTCGGCTGGGAAGGATCGTTTTCCGGAGAGATCGTCTTTTTCCGATCCAGAAGTTTCTGCTGGGACGTCCTGACTGACCCGGCTTATCATAAAAAAATAGTCATAACGGATAAAGTGCGAGTGGAGGACACCAGTCCTTTCCCTGACAAAAACCGTTCTTTCAAACCTCACCTTTCGGCAATAATATTTCTGGGGCCCGTCGAATCGAATCCGAAGGGGAAGAACAACAACGGTTTGCGATCGTATCTTCAATCGAATAGAATCGGGGGATTCATTCCCGATCGACGAGATCTGCTTTACGACGCCCTCGCTTTCGTCTCCGTCACCACCGCCGGAATCGGCCGCGATCCCGAATCGGCCGAAGATGCCGCCCGCAAGCCCGCTTTTTACGAGCCGGGCGATTTCAAATCGGTCTCGGTTCCTCATGAATACCTCTGGGACCTGACGCGGGGCGAGATGCCTCAGGAAGAATACAATATTATCGTCTGGGATTTCGGGACGAGTTTCGGACTATTGGAAAGTTTCAGGTCGGGAGGATGCAAAATACGGGTGGTTCCGCCCGATATCGATCCGGAAGATATAGTGGCCATGCATCCCGACGGGATAATCATCTCTGGAAGCCCTGTTTCCGACCGGCATGCCGGCAATCTAATTCCTCGAATCGAACGGATATTGGGTATCAGACCGTTGCTCGGCGTCGGAGGAGGAGCGATTACTCTGGCCATGACAATAGGGGCTGAAATCGAGAACTTGAGTTCGCCGCATCACGGCTCTGCTATTGCGGTCGAAAGATTGCGAGATGGCCTCGTTTCAGCGACCTATCAGACTCATTCAACCGCTCCCCGCGCGAAGTCTCTGGAGGGCGCCGGATGCGAGATCAGCCATATCAACGTCTGCGATGGTTCAGTAGAAGGGTTTATAAACGATGATTATCGGGCTATCGGTTCCCTTTATACCGACGTCTTTAAAGAAAAACCGGGTTTCCTGACCGATTTTGGCGGATTGATCGCCAGATCCATTATTTCTGTCTGACCAGGCTGCCCCAATGGCGGCTCTCGGCTTGAGCAATAATGAACAATATATTTGACATTTATTATGTAATGAGTAATGTACTTTTTTCGATTGTCCCGGCGCTCTGAAAATCCTCTTATGCTTGACAAACAAATTTTGAACAGTTATCTTTTATATCGTAGAGACGGTTTGCAACCGGGGCTGGTGCGTAAATCAGGGTCTTCGATTTGTCGGGCTACATCATTTGACGGGAAGGACTCGTCAATCGCAAAAACCGGGAATACCCCTGCATAACGGAAAGGACTGATCGAAAGTCAATCATCGTGGAAAGAATTGAATGCCCGGTTCGAATGATCGGGTGTGAGAGAAGGAGGTGATATTTTTAGAATATCAAAATTTGCCATAAAGTTCGTTGTTGACATTCAAGTTTAACCAAAAAAACAAAAGAAATCAGGGTTACGTAGTTCATTGGCTTAAGAATTTGAATTCAAACTGTCTTAAGGAAGAGATGTAAAATATGAGAAAACTCTTTCTCTTTGGGTTAGTCTTAACGAGTCTTCTGGCATGGACCGTGGCCGGAGCTTACACCGGAACAACATCAGATGTCAAGGATGACAGTCCGGTTTCCTCCGTGGTCAAAAGCTACAACGAGTCGTCTGATCCGGCGATGAAGATATCGCTGGAAGATACTCACGACTTTGAAAAGCCGAAATCGTCAGAGCGCGTAAACGTGCCCGATGAAAACGTAATCCTCCAGGGCGGGGATGATTGCTCGAATCCCACGGTGATCCCCTCGCTTCCTTACAACACAACGGGTACAACGGACGGGTATACCGACAACTATAATGAGGTCTGTCCGTATACTCCGACCGGCGCCCCGGATGTCGTTTACGAATTCACCCCATCCGCCAACTTCACTGTCGATATTTCGTTATGCGGGGACGGCACCTTCTACGACACAAAACTCTACGTCTATGAGGATTTATGTCCGGACCCCGGCAATCCGGTGGCGTGCAATGACGACGCCGGATGTCCTAATCCGAACACTCCTTACGCCTCTGAGATTATCGGGCTCGAAATGACCGCAGGCACTACTTATTACATTGTGGTTGACGGTTATTCCTCGGCCGATTTCGGCGACTACCAGTTCGACATGGATGGCACATCGGATCTCAGCTTCTGCCCGCAAACGCCGGATCCCACGATCTTCTCTCAGTCTTACCTCACCGGCATAAACGGGGTAAATAGCGATGTCGACGGCGGCATTCAGGTTTTCGAGGATTACCGCACTTCGGGAACTATCAACAGCGTCCACTGGTGGGGAATCAAGTACTACTTCAACGGCGTCGAATGGGTCGAGTGTTTCGAGGATCCCCAGTCGTTCGAAGTTGCTTTCTGGAACGACGATGGCACCGGCTGGCCGGATATCAGCGCCCCGGTTTATACCGAGACCTTCGTTATCGGCGGCGATGATACCGGCGATACGTTCGGCAGCAGCGGCGCGCCCATTTACAGGTACAGCGCCACGCTGGCTACGCCTGTCGCTCTCGACGATGGCTGGGTTTCGATCCTGGGCGATCCGGGGGGCGACGCCTTGTGCTGGTTCCTCTGGCATTCGTCAACCGATAACAATGAAAAATCGGTCGGCAGGGATCTCGATACCGACGTACTCGATCAAAGAGGTTACGATTTGAGCATTTGCTTGAACGGCACCTACCAGTCTCTGACCGGATCCTGCTGCGACGATCTCACCGGCTCTTGCGACGACGCGGTTGAAATCGTAGATTGTCCCATGGATAACCGCTTCACCGAGGGAGTGC
>CAZDAH010000002.1:16055-16608 GCA_964503405.1 uncultured Ignavibacteria bacterium | reverse complement strand
CCGAGGGAGGGCTTTGCGAGAATCACGATCCTCCCTGCGGTCCCCAGGCTGGTTCAGGAGTTTGCTGCGAAGGCACTACCTGCACGCCTATGGAGGAATCCGAATGCTACGCGGTTGCCGGTTTGTGGTTCGGCGGCGAGGATTGCGGTTCGTTCACCTGCCCCACTGATGTCGTTTACCACAAGGATTTCGACGGCGACAGAGGTATGCTTGACTGGGCTGGTGATTGGGGATTGACCGGCGCCGAGAGCTTCAGTCCTCCTAATTCCATGGCCGATTCCCCTATCGGCAACTACGGCGACGCTATCACGCTGACCGTTGAGCTCCAAAACTATATCCCCCTGACGGGCTATTTCGGCTACACCCTGGAGTTCATGACCAAGTTCCAGATCGAAACCGGTTTCGACTACTGCTATCTCGACGTTTCCACAAACGGCGGTACTAACTGGGTGAACATTCACGTATTCAACGGCGAGGCTCCGGAATACTATCAGTGGCACCTCTTCTCGGCCGATCTCGGCGGTTTCGCCGAACAAAACGTCAGGCTGAGACT
>CAZDAH010000002.1:12814-16045 GCA_964503405.1 uncultured Ignavibacteria bacterium | reverse complement strand
ACTGCAGCTGATCACCGACGGCGCTTACAATGTCGACGGCCAGTATATCGATGACGTCTTCATTTACGGAGAAGCCACCGATACCAGCCCGCCTTTGATTCTCCATACCGGTCCGAACACGATGACCAGCGTTCCCAACGAGTTCACTGCTGTGGCCACCATTACCGACCTTTCCGGGATCTCCGAAGCGACGCTCACCTATTCTGTCGACGGCGGAGCGGCCGCTGAATTGCTTCCGGATCAGGTTGTCGGGGATGAGTACACATTCATCATTCCCCAACAGGAAGCCGGCGCTCATGTCGAGTATTTCATCTCGGCCACTGATAACAATAACAATTCGGGAAATACTGCGACCCACCACTACGTTTCAGGCACTGTCGTTTTCTATGACGACAACGATCCCGAGTTCATTTATCAGTACGCCGCCGGCAACAAGGTTGCCACGAGGTTCACTCCGATCGAGCCCGCCGTGCTGGTTACCGGAATGCTGCGACTCTACACCGATACCAACCGGCCTCTCGACTATGTTGATGTGGAGGTTTGGTCCGACGCTCTGGGATTCCCCGGCGCCTCGATAGTCGGTCCGCTCGAGGTATATCCTCAAAGTGACCTGGAACATCCGCAGGCTTGGACTTATGTCGATTTCCGCGGCATGGGAGTCGATTTCGCCGCTGACGAGGATTTCCATCTGGGCTATACCTACAGATCGCAATGGCCTGTTATCCTGGGCGATTCCCCGGCGGTAACAGGACGCTCCAGCCAGAACCTCGGCCCCGGATGGGTAGCGGCTACCACCGATTACCACATCCGCGCCATCCTTGCTTACAACTACGGTGCCTGCTGTGATGAGGACACTGGAATCTGCACAGAGACTTATGCCAGCCAGTGCGATTACACCTTCACGCTGGGAGCCGATTGCAGTGAGGTGGACTGCGGCGGCGGCGGATATCCCTGCGGCCATTACGTTGTCGGCGACTACAACGGCAGCGAAGTCTTCAATATTGCTGACGTAATCGCGGCCTTCTCCAAGCTGCAGACCGGCTCACCCGACGCGTCTAACTTGTGCGAGTGTCCTCCCGGAGGCGGCATCATCTTTGCAATCGCCATGGACGTTAACGGCAACTGCGCCTTCAACCTCGCCGACGTTATCGCGGCCTTCTCCAAGCTGCAGACCGGTTCGCCTGATCTGGTGAACTGCCCGACCTGCCCGCCAGCGCCCTTTCCCTCTCCTGACGGCGGCGATCGGCCGTTGGTCAATCCGAATCTCGAGTCAAGGGCGAAAATCAGCGGAAATTCCGGAATGCAATAACAGCTGATTAACCGAAATTGACGCTAATTCCCTTGCGGGATCATGCGGATCGGGCTCTCCTTCGGGAGGGCCCGATCTGCTTTGTATCAAACCCTCATAGAGTCGTCTGTCAAGCCGCCGCCGCAAGAGCAGAATTATCTTGACAAATAATGGGCGCGATATAATCTGCTTACAATAGCGATAGTCGGTTTCTCCGATGATCACTGCATCCCGCGGCGCTTTTGCTCATCCTCAATGAGGAGGCCGTTTGAAGATAATATTATTCATATTCGCAATTGGCGCTTTGGTCTTTTCTGAGAGCTTCGCCCAGACCGGCGCCTGCTGTGTCGGCCTGGAGTGCGTGGGCAATATGGAAGAATGGCAATGCCGCGATCTCGACGGGTATTGGTTCGAGGGTGAGGATTGCCACGCCGGTTTCGACTGTCATACTGCATACCCCTGCGGGCATTTTATCATGGGAGATTGGAATGGCGACGGCACTTTCAATATAGCCGACGTTATCGCCGCGTTCTCGAAACTGATGACCGGCTCGCCAGACGCCTATCTTCTTTGCGAATGCCCGCCCGGAAGCGGCAATATTTGGGCCGTCATCTTCGATTTAAATGATTCGTGCACATTCAATGTAGCCGATGTGATTATAGCTTTTCCCGGCCTCTTGCCCCCCCATTGGGAGCCCTGTCATTTTTGCCCCCCACTGCCTTAGATCTCCCACAGGTGCTGCATCTGGCCAAGAAAATGCCTGTAAAGAACATTTGACTTAGATTACTTCATCCATTTTATAATCTATTGCGGTATAATAAGATATAGTTTTTTAATTGACTTTGTTACAAAAATGAGTTAATATGCCTCGTTATTCTTATGAAGATAAACCAAAGGAATGAGCAAGAGAAATGTTAGGAATAATTGACAATAAATTTCTAATTGGGCGGGACGAATACTTCCCCTTCGCCGCGGAAATGCACTATTTCCGCGTGGAAAAACGTTATTGGTCGATCTGTTTCGAGCGCATCAAGAAGGCAGGGTTCAGGATCATTTCCACCTACATCCCCTGGAACTTGCATGAGGAACAACCCGGAGAATTCGATTTCAGGGGAATCAGCTCCCCCGATAAGGATCTGATCGTCTTTCTCGAACTCTCCCGCGAATTCGGCTTCAAAATTATCCTCAAACCCGGCCCCTGGATCAGAGCTGAATGGTCCAATGGCGGACTGCCCAAATATCTTTTCAGCGACGAGTCGATAGTCGCCCGTGATCACAAAGGGGAACTGGTATCGGCGGATAACGGGCCGGGAGTTGTCGACAGCTACCAGCCGAGCTATCTTCATCCCAAATACTTGAATCATATGAAGCGTTATTTCAACGGACTAATCGACGTTATACAAAACTACATTTTCCCCAAAGGGCCGGTTTTCATTATCCAGATCGACGACGAGCTTAGTTTCGGCGAGAATCTCGATCCATTCGCCGCCGACTATAACAACTTGACCATTACCGAGCAATACCATCCGTTTCTGGAGGAAAAATACAAAACCACGGCGGATCTGCCGGCTGGTTACGGCAGGAAGATAAAGGATTTCGCCGTGATCGAGCCGCCTGTGTCCAACGAGGTCAAAAAACAGGAAGAGATGGTCAGGCAATTCGACTGGATCGAGTTCAAAGGCTATCTGTTGGGCAAATATGTGGAGAGCATCAAAGAAAGACTCGAGAGCCTCGGGGTGGGCTGCTTTTTTTCGGTAAAAGTACCCTGGAGCAACGATTTCGGTTTGCCGGCCAATGTCGAAACCTTGTATACCGAAAAAATGCTCATCGGAATGAGAATCCCCGACGCAGACGATTACTGCCGCATGGGACGAAATATCCGTTATCTTGGCGGCAAAACCGGATTCGGATGGTCGCCCGAATTATACGGCGGTGTGCCCACT
>CAZDAH010000002.1:6561-12804 GCA_964503405.1 uncultured Ignavibacteria bacterium | reverse complement strand
AGGACAGAGATAAAACGGCCGCTGGCCTACAACGCCCGCTACCATCGCTACCTGATAATCTGCGCCCTGGCCGCGGGGTTGAAAGGGCTGAATCATTATATGTTCGTGGGGCGCGACCACTGGTACGGCTCGCCACTCGGATTCGACGGCGTCGTTTTCGAAAACTACGACATGGTTCGCAAGATTAATACCGCCTTGGAACATATCGAGATCAACTCGGCTAAATCGGTCGCCCGGATAGGTATCGCTTACCACAAAAACTATCTCGTGCAGCATCATCTCGGCATAAACAAGTTCTTCCCCTACGTCAGCGATCTCGTCTCCCAGACTCTGAATCCCCTGGGTCAGGATTTCATGAATCTCAAATACGATTATGCGGTGGTGGATATCGACTCGGAAAACTCCCTCGGCGAAAAAGAGCTTTATTTCATCCCTACCGCGGAGTATATGTCGAGGCAGGGGCAGAGCAACATTGTCGAAGCCATCAAGAACGGCAAGACCATCGTGCTTTTCGGCCTGGTCCCCAAATTCGACGAGAATTTCGAAAAGTGCAATATTCTATCCAAGGCAATCGGCATAAGCACCGTCTCCGACTGGGCGCCTTGTAATATCGTCTGGGACAAGACCGAGCTGCGGGCCGTGCGTTACGGTAATATTACCGGCAAAGGGGCCGGCAAAGTTCTGGCCAAAAGCGGCGCCAAGACTCTGGGGATTTATAAAAAAGTCGGCAAAGGGGCTGTCTATTTCTTCACCTTCGATATCTCTCCCAAATACGATCCGGCGCGATTGAACCTGCTCAAATCGGTATTCGACGCCCAGAAGGTCAGCACGCCGGTGTCGACTTCCGATCCCAAAGTCGATCTCATCGCCCAGGTCAACGACAAAGGGATCATCCTTTATCTGATCAACACCGATACCACTTTCACATCTCAGGAAGGCGACTTTAAAAAGAAGATTGTCTGCTCGGTCGACTTAGCCGCCCTCGGTTTGAGACAAGCCAAAATCAAGATGTACGACGTCCTCACCGACGAGGTCTTGGATTTCACCTCGAGGCAGCTGAAAGAAGGCGTGGTCTTCCCGGTCGGCTACCACGAGGCCCGGATATTGTATATTCGGAAGAAGTAAGAATAAGGCAAACTGACTCTTAGAATTCCGTAGGGGCCGCGTAGAGCGGCCCTTTTCTATTATCTTTGTAAGTCATAGGGGCGTATTGCAATACGCCCCTACAAAGGGATACAAGTTCCGTCGGGGCGTAGTTCGCCGCAGGCGGGCGTGACCCGACGGCTACAAAACGGTCAGGTCACGTCCTCGCGGACTACGACCTGAGCGGACGAATAATAACCATACTGCTATTATACCGAAGACACAGATAACTGGCAAGTTGGGGGCAGACCGGGAGGTCTGCCGCCCACCAATACAGATTGGTCATTTTGCGGATGGAATTGGGAAGCTTTCGTGCGCGGCAGACGTCCACGTCTGCCCGTCCCATTATTTGTCAGTCCAGGAAAAGTGTTTGTCGATTTTTATTGGCCCCGGCCGATCTGAAAGCCAATCGCCAGCGCTTGAAAATTCCCAATCGACAGGATTCTTGACCAATCCAGCCCTGACCGGATTGTTGTGAATATAATCCAGCTTGGTTTGAAATTGGCGCTCGCTGAAAATGACAACATCATCGAAGCGCTCCCACCAAAGGTGAGCTTCTTTGCCATTGAACAGGCTGTTTCCCGAGATCCTGAAATTCAAATCTCTGACTTTTCTAGCGCTCAAGCTCTTGAATGCCTGAACGAATCTTGAAAGGATGCTAATGTCAGGGAATCCGAGTAAGAGGTGAACATGAGTGGGCATTATGACATATCCAACCAATGAAACATTGAACTTCGTCGACGTTTCCCTGAGTTGATCGATTACGGCGATGGCATTGGACTTGTGCGAAAAGATCGGCAGCCGATCCCTGGCAGAGGTGGTGACGAAGACCATCGAGGGGCCTGTCAAATCAAGACGTCGACGGATAACCATACTGCTAATATACCCAAGACACAGATAACTGGCAAGTTGGGGGCAGACCGGGAGGTCTGCCGCCCACCAAAATGATCCCAGAATCTGTTCTGCCATACCCTTCCCCTGCTGTAAGTATCACGGTATCGCCTCGAATAGGTGATTTTGAAATTGTGCAATAAATCCGATAACGACATATTGCCGACACTGATAACCGCATGAAAATGATCCGGCAATATCACCAGGGCGACAGGATAGTTTTGTTTCCAGCAATCCGCGAATAATTGAATATCCTTTAACAATATGCCTTGCCTCTGATATGTAACCACCGTGATAAAGTAATGCCTGTATCGCAGGTCGAGACGCCTTAGGGTTTTCATAATTATTGCCGGGTTTCTCGGTCGCTAAGCTCCCTCGGAACCCGACCTACCGTTTCTTCTCAAACTTATGTTACAAAATAAGGGTAGAAACAAATCTACCCCTTCTTGTTTTCAACTTCTCTTCAATTTTTAAACTTCGCCCCCTCAATGACGCCATAATACTTCTACCTCTAGCACTTCGAATACCCGCAGTCGGGGCAGACTATGCAGCCCGATTCCGTGCTCAACCGGCCGTCGCAGTCGGGGCAGTTCAATATCGAAAGGTCGGTCTGGGCTTTGAGCGCCTTGCCGTTGCCGAAATGCTTGTGCAGGACCTTAGCCAGAGCGTCCGGCACCGAGCGGATAAGCCCGCCCGAACCGTACACGGGGGCGTCCCCTCCGATGCCCCTGAGTTGTTCGATCACCACTTCCACGTCGATATTGCTGCGCAGGCAAAGCGAGATCAGCCGGCAGATGGCTTCGGTGTCGGCCATGGTGTCGTAGCCGGACTTGCCGATCTGGGCGAAGACCTCGAAAGGCTTGCCATTGAGCGTATTGACCGTGACATAAAGATTGCCGAATCCGGTCTTGATCTTGCTGGTGAGCCCCTGCAGAATCTCCGGCCGATCTTTGATCGGTGATACCGCCTCCGGCTGCTCGCCGGGCTTTTTCTCGGTCTGTTTGGTGGAGAGCACCTGGAAGGCGCGGGAGCCGTCGCGATAGATGGTCACTCCCTTGCAACTGAGGCTGTAGGCCAGCTCGTAGGCGGTGCGGACATCGTCGACCGTGGCCCCTTTGGACAGATTGATCGTCTTGGAGACCGCGTTCTCGGTATGCTTCTGGAACGCCGCCTGCATTCGTATATGCCATTCCGGGGTGACGTCGTGCGAGGTGATGAAAACGTCGCGAACGGTTTTGGGGATCTCCTCGAAATCGTGTATGGAGTTTTTCTCGGCGATCCGCTCCATCAGCATCTGCGAGTAAAATCCCAACTCCTTGGCCCTCGATTCGAAGAGGGGATTCACCTCCACCAGCTTGGTGTTATCCATTACGTTGCGCACGTAGCTGACTGCGAATATCGGCTCTATCCCCGACGAGCATCCGGCGATGATGGAGATAGTGCCGGTAGGGGCTATGGTGGTGACGGTGGAATTCCTGCGCGGTTTTTCGTGTTCGGCGAATACCGATTTTCCCCAATTCCGGAACACGCCCCGCTTTTCGGACAGCTTGCCGCTGGCCAGGTCGGCCTCTTTTTGGATGAATTCCATAACCTGATCGGCCAGCTCCAGCGCGGCGTTGGAATTGTAAGGGATATCGAGCATGATTAAAAGATCGGCCCAGCCCATCACTCCGAGACCGATCCTACGATTGTCCTTGGTGGCCTCGTCTATCTGTGTCAACGGGTACTGGTTTTGCTCGATGACGTTATCGAGGAAATGCACCCCTTTCCAAACGAGTTCTTTTAGCTTATCCCAGTCGATCTCGTTGCGGAACATGCGCGAGGTATCCGACGAATCGACCACGGCGCGAATGACCTTGGAGAGATTGATCGAGCCAAGATTGCAGCTTTCGTAGGGAAGCAGCGGCTGCTCCCCGCAAGGATTGGTCGCTTCCACCAGGCCGACCCTGGTGGTATTTTCTCTGGCGTTTATCTTATCAAGGAAGATAACACCAGGCTCGCCGGTTTTGTGAGCGTGTTCGATAATCGACAGGAATACGTCGCGGGCATCGAGGCTCTGCGGCTTGCCGTCAATTACATGCTGTTCGCCGCTTCGGGGATCGATTAGTTGATATTCGGTACGATCCCTCACCGCCCGCATGAAAGCGTCGGTAACGCCGACCGAAATATTGAAATTGGTCAGTTCTGCCAGATCGTCTTTGCACCTGATAAACTCCTCGATGTCGGGATGATCGACTCGCAGGATACCCATGTTCGCGCCGCGTCGGGTGCCCCCTTGTTTGACGGCCTCGGTAGCGGCGTTGATAACCTTCATGAAACTTATGGGACCGGAGGCCACGCCCGATGTCGATGCCACGACAGAATTCTTGGGCCTTAATCGTGAGAACGCGAATCCAGTGCCTCCGCCCGACTTATGTATGAGAGCGGTATTCTTGACAGTCTCGAATATCGACTCCATGTTATCGTCGATAGGCAGCACAAAACAGGCCGAGAGCTGGCCCAGCTTGCGTCCGGCGTTCATCAGGGTCGGCGAATTGGGCATGAATTCCAGACGGGCCATCATGTTGTAAAAATCGACGGAGGTATCGTCGATTTCCTCTCGGGTCGCCCCGAAATTGCCGTCGCCCGAGGCAATGACACTGGCCACTCTCCAGAACAACTCCTCCGGAGACTCCATGATCTGGCCGCGATCGTCCTTTATAAGATAGCGTCTTTGCAGCACCGCCAGCGAATTGGCGGAAAGCTGGGGCTTAACTTTGGTTTTCTGCTGTTGCACTTTCTCCCTCCAATTATATCAAAAGATGCGAGACCCTTAAGAATCGTACTTGAATGTCGCCGACATGGTTTCCTCGTCGATTTCAAAATCCGAATACACTATCGGCGCTTCCTTTTTCATTATCTTGAGCATCATAACTGCAATTTCCCTTATCTCCCAATGGGCGCGGGGATTAGTCCTCACACAGAAGAAATGCCGCAATTCCCTGAAATTGGCGCTAATCACGATCTCCGAAACAGTGGCGTTGGGGAGCACATAACGGGCGTCCTCGGGCGGCACTCCGGCATCAAGCAGTTCCTCGTAGAGCTCGTAGGCAGCTCCCACCGCTTCTTTGTACAGATCCTCGGCGCTTTCTGATTTCCCCGGTATGACAGCCTTTCTTACCGTTTCGGGAATGACCACCTCGAAACTCTTGGTTTTGCGACGATCCTTTTTGTCGGCGTAACAGACATATCGCTGGCTTTCCTGCGACGGCGAAATCAGGCGATGCCTGACAAGTTCGTGGGTGAATACTCTGGAGCCGCCTTTGATTCTGAAAGTGGCCGACGCATGCTCCAATACGGAGTGATGTCTCTTCTTTAGAATCTTGGCAATCAAGTCCTCGGTCGATTTCGGGGGATCGTAGCGCTGGAATGACAAATAGCAGGTGCGGCAGGCGCGCTCGATAATATCCTCCCCGTTGGGAGTTATGGCCAGCAACTCCACGGAGAACTTCGCCGACTGGACATTATTCTTCTTCTCTTGTGCTGTCGAAGACAAGTTTAAACCCTCAACCCCCTCTCCCTATTTTCTATCTTTATGATGAATGTCGATAGATCTTCTATCTACAGTACGTCATCATCTCAAATCGTTCTCATCATCAACTGATTCATACTAACGGATAACAGCGAATTCTGTCAAGCGATTTTCAAGAAAATGCTGAAAAAAATACAAGATGTTGTGTTTCAACATATTTCAAAACACCATATGTCGTAAAATCTCCTGCAAATTGTGGTTTTATCTTTCTTGACTTTTTTCTCCTTTTTTGTAAATTATTGACAGACAATAAACAAGGAGTTCCGATGATCTCGAGGTTTTGCTTAACATCTTTTTTAACGGTACTTTTGACGTTAACAGGCGCCGCCGCCGATCAATTCTTGATCCTTCTCGATTACGATCAATCGTTATTGGAATCCCACTCGGGGAGATTCTGGGGATATGAATCGGGCAAGGCGATCCTCTCAGGCGACGAGCGGCTTCTGGGCTGGCTTCACGAAAATGGTGTCGACTGTGAATCGGCCGCGATCGACATGGAATGTTCCGCGCTGTATGTATGGTATGGCGGTAGTTTCGCGCCTGACCTTCCGATCATCCTGGCAGCCGACGATTTTGCCATAGCCGCGTCCCCCCCGCCCCCGGAGTATTCTGACAGACGGCGGCGTCATCGCCGCTAT
>CAZDAH010000002.1:6082-6551 GCA_964503405.1 uncultured Ignavibacteria bacterium | reverse complement strand
AAAGCGCGCCAAGAGGACCAGCGTCCCGAGATTCTCGTCACCTATGATCCGGTCGTGGACCAGATGATAACCGAGGTTTCTCAGGATACCGTCCTCGATTTCTTAAGCCGCCTCTCCGGGGCCAGCGCCATCGAGATCGACGGCCAGCCGGATACCATTCACACCCGCTACTCCGGAACCCCCGATAATTCGCTGGCGGCCGAATATTTGAAGGAAACGCTTGCCGGCTATGGCTATCAATCGCAATTCCACGGTTTCTATGGCGGGCAGATCAGGCATATGACTTCTTACGATGAGAATCTCGGCTGGATCGTTACCGAGAATTCCGAGGTCCTGAAAACGTCAAACGGCGGCCAGAATTGGGATCTTATTCCCGACGGCACCAATAGCAGCCTATGGGGTGTCGCCAACTGGGGACCCGATCTGGTCTGGATCGCCGGCAATAACGGCACCATCAGGTTCTCCAACC
>CAZDAH010000002.1:0-6072 GCA_964503405.1 uncultured Ignavibacteria bacterium | reverse complement strand
GCGGCGAGACGTTTGCCCCCCAAAACTCGGGAAGCAGCTCTTTCTTATTCGGAGTCAGCTTCGCCGATTCTGTCAATGGCTGGATTGCAGGAGACTACGGATCCGTCCTGCACACGTCGAACGGAGGACAAAACTGGTCTTCTCAGAATACACCGACAAGTTCCCGGCTGTACGACATAAATTTTGTCGATTCCCAAAACGGCTGGGCTTGCGGCCGCAACGGCACGGTCATCCACACCTCCGACGGCGGCCAGAGTTGGGTCTCGCAAAATTCCACGACCAGTCAACGTTTATACGGGATCGATTTTATCGATCAGAATAACGGATGGACTGTCGGTTGGGGCGGCGTTGTCAGGCGAACTACCGACGGCGGCGACACGTGGCAAACGGTCAACCTCGGCACGAGCACCGAAAAATACCATGTGGAATTCATCGGCAGCTCATTCGGCTGCGTAGCCGGCTGGGACGGCGAGATATTCGTGACAGTCGACGGGGGGGGGACCTGGGAGGAGATGCCCTCCTGCACCGCCTGCGATTTTCACGGTCTTACTTTTGTCGATAATATGACCGGTTACGCCGGGGGCGACGGCGGCCTGATGAAGACCACCGACGGCGGCCTGACCTGGTTCAGCCAGACGCAGAATATCGAGACGGCCTGGCAAAACGTTATCGCCACAAAGCCCGGAACCACGAATCCGGAACAACAGGTGGTCATCTGCGGGCATATGGATGATCGTTCCGAGCAGCCGGAGACCTATGCCCCCGGAGCCGACGACAACGGTTCGGGCACGACGGCGGTAATCGAGGCTGCGAGAATATTCGCCGATTACAATTTCGAAAAAACTATCAAATTTTGCCTTTGGACCGGCGAGGAGCAGGGGCTCCTCGGCTCCGCCGCTTACGCCGCCGAAGCTTTCGCTCGGGGAGACGATATTATCGGAGTTTTCAATTTCGACATGATCGCCTGGGACGGCAACGGCGACGGCTCGGTCGAATTCCACACCGGGACCTCGGGACCCTCTATCGAGCTTGGCAATTTGCTGGTCGAGGTGGTCAACGATTATGATATCTCTCTGGCTCCAGATATCATCACCTGGGGCGCCACTGGAGCTTCGGATCACGCCTCCTTCTGGGATTACAACTACGCCGCCATGTTAGGAATAGAGGATTACTCCAGCGATTTCAATCCCTACTATCATTCTACCGGCGATAATATGGATCATATTGATGCCGGACTGTTTTACGAATTTACCAAGGCCGCAGTAGGAGCGACAGCTACGCTGGCCGTGCCGGATACCGCCATCACATCAGCCGATGATTTCGAGACTTTACCGGGCGGCTTCGCCCTGCACCACAACTACCCCAACCCCTTTAACGCCGCCACCACCATCTCGTTCGCCCTATCGAGCCAGACCGAGATCGATCTGGCGGTCTATGATATCCTGGGGCGGAAGGTGATGACCCTCTATGCCGGGGTGGTCAACGCGGGAACTCACCGGATCACCTGGAACGCCGATAATGAGCCTTCGGGAGTCTATTTCTATCGCCTGGCCGCCGCAGGCAACACCGCCTCGGGACGGATGACGCTGTTGAAGTAAGCTTAGGAACAATAATAAGTTACATTCGTAGGGGTGAGGTCTCCTCGCTTTTTTTGCTTCAGGAATGTTAGGAATTTATATCATTGGGGGTGTTTGAATAAACGCCCTTTTCTTTAGGCGATACGATTTAAATAATAAATTATGAAAATATAAATCTTGAGGAAAGAGATATATTTAAAAATAAACTGCTTGACATATACTGCTCCCCTTTAATTGACAACTGGGGTTAAGAGAGTATCTTGTGGCTGATTTCACAAAGGAGATCGGTCATGAAGAGACGGCAGTGGGATTCGAAGACGAAGGCCAAGATCGTGCTGGAAGGCTTGTCGGGCAAGCCGGTCAGCGAGGTTTGTAATCAGTATCAGATCAGTCAGAATCAGTATTACCAGTGGCGGGACAGGTTTTTGGCGGAAGCCCATCGGGCCTTCGAGGGGAAAGAGAACGGCGCGGAGGTGTCGCGTCTGAAGGCCAAGGCGCAGCGACTGCAGCAGATTATCGGGGCTTTGACGGTGGAGGTAAAAAAAAGCGAGGACGAGTTGCTATGAGGCGGCGGTCGGAATCGGTGGCAGCCCGGAACGAGGCCATCATGGAGCGGTTGCGGGAGCTGAAGGGGGAGCATCCGTTCTGGGGGTATCGTCACTGCTGGGCACATCTGCGGTATGTGGACGGCCTGGAGGTGAACAAGAAGCGGGTTTACCGGCTTCTGAAGGAGCATAATCTGCTGGCCACGCAGACCAAACACGAGGTGCCCCGGGCCTCGACTCGTCCCAAGCCGAAGCCGGATCGTCCCAACCAGTGGTGGGGAATCGACATGACCAAGGTGATGACCGAGGGTGGCTGGGCTTATATTGTGTTAGTCCTGGACTGGTACAGCAAGAAGGTTGTGGGGCATCATTGTGGCCGGACGGCGACGGCGGCCGAGTGGCTGGCGGCCCTTGACCGCGGATTGAACCGACAGTTCCCGGACGGAGTCAGAGAGCGCCAGCTTCACCTGATGTCGGACAACGGTTCGCAGCCGACCTCGGAGCGCTTTATGAAGGCTTGTTCGGTGCTGGGAGTTCACCAGGCGTTCACCTGCTACAACAACCCCAAGGGGAACGCCGACACGGAGCGCATGATGCGGACACTGAAGGAGGAGCTGTTGTGGCTGCGAGAATGGGGTGACCCGCACGACGTGTCGACGACGCTGGAGCCATGGATAGAACATTACAACCAGAGTTACCTGCATTCGGCCCTGGGATACAAAACGCCGAATCAGCAGGAGGATACCTATAACTTGACCACGAGGACTCTCTTAAAAATCGCTTGCTAAATGGGGAGCATTACAGACAGCCTATTTAGAATTACTTAGAGTAGAATAGAAAGGAGGAGTTATGGCATTTGAGAGGTTTGAGAATATGCAGGGCTCGCGGCGAGCCAAGATAACGTTGCGAGAAAATGGACAGATTGGCTTCTCTGGAGGCGCGATAAAACGATTTAATCTTGCGGAAAGCGAGTTTTGCGAGCTATATTACGATGTTGATGCGCAAAAGATAGGGCTTAGATTCGTAAACAAGGAGGAAGAAGGGATAACAGGAAAGTTGATAAAGCGTAATCAAAATTTTTACATTTCGGCGAGGCCTTTCCTAGATGAATACGGAATTTCCTATTCTCCAGCTCGGAGCTTCATCGCGATGGTGGATGATGCAAACGGTATGATCATAATAGACCTTACAAAACAATTACCTTCAAAGCGAAAAAAGAAAGGAGGGTTTACGGATGAAAAATAAACGGACATAGCTGTTGTCGCAACCATGTCCGTCAACATTGCTCGTAATGGGGGTTCATACCCATCACGCCCTTAGCCAAGATAATATGAACCCCCAAAAATGTAAACATTTTATTTAGGGAGAAGTTTCTGTGAGCTTTTCAGAATCTCTAATCCAACAAGTCTGGTCAAAAGGAAAAACTGTGCTCAGTTACGATCCGAATATCCACCGTAAAGACGATTGTGGCGCATGGATGACCCGGTCTCAATACGGGAACAGAAACAGCAGATTCGGTTGGGAAATCCATCATGTTATAGCCGAATCACTTGGCGGCACGGATGACATTTACAACATAATACCGCTTCAATGGGAGAATAACGTGGTGACTGGAGATGGAAATTTAATGTGCGCCGTAACGTCGAATGGAAATAAAAACGTGGGAATTACCTAAACCTACTCCTTGAAACTGAGAAAAGAAAGGTAGATTAGCAAATGACTAGAAAATCTGCAAGCCAATCAAAACACGACTCTCTTGTTCAAAAGGACGCCAATGCTCTAAAAAACAGAGGTTTTAAGGTCAAAGCCGACATCCCAGGTTTCAGTAAGCCTCCTACATTTTACGGCTATAGACCTGACATCGTCGCGATGAAAGGCAGGAAGCGAGTCATCGAGGAAATAGAAACTGAAGACTCCTTAAATTCTGCAAGAGACTTATCGCAACAAGCCGCTTTTAAGAGGGTGGAAACGGCGAAGAAGAATACGTCCTTTAAGAGACGAATCGCAAGATAACCACAGGCTGATTCGTGGAGGGGGCGGATTAAATCCGCCCTTTTTTACAGCGTCATCCTGAATATCTCGATTACCCCATCCCGGTCTATCGGCCGCGGGTTTTCCAGGTATCCCTTATCCCGCATGAACAAACGTTTCACGTCGTCGGCCATGACCTCGAACTTGGAATCATCGATTCCCAGTTCTGAGAACGTCAAAAGCCGCCCTATGGAGGCCAGCCACCCCTTCATGGCATCGATGCTGATCTTGGCCGCATGGTATTTATCCTCGTTCTCCATGCGCAATCCGAAAATATTCATCCCCATCTCGATATATTTTTCGGGCCGCGCCTGCATGGTAAAGTCCATCAGGGCTGGAAAGAGCAGGGCCAGCCCCCGTCCATGGCTGATATCGTAGTGGGCGCTGACAACGTGTTCCAGGGCGTGCAGGGGGTATCCCCCGCCGCGTCCCGAATTCACGAATCCCGACAGAGCCAGGGTTGACGACCAGGAGAGAAAAGTCCTGGCCTCGATATCGTCCCCCTTCCTGATCGCCCGCGGGAGGTATTTCATAACCGTTTTGATGATTCCCTCGGCAACCCTGTCCTGCAAGTAAGAATCGGTAGAGGCTGTGAAATACCCCTCTATAACATGGCTGATGATATCGAAACCGCCGTCGGCGGTATATTCGGGCGGGCAGGTGATCGTCAGTTCCGGGTCCACTATGGAGACCGTGGGAAACAGCGGCGGCCCCCAAATCCCGACTTTCTCATGAGTTTCCCAATTGGTGATTATCCCTCCCGAATCGGCCTCGCTGCCGGTTGCCGCAACAGTGGGTACGCAAACGATCGGCAGGGCTTCCCTGACCGGGCGTTGCTGCTTATCAGGTCCTGTATATACATATTCCCAGACCGATTTCCCGGTCTTGGCGGAAATCGCAATCCCTTTGGCGGCGTCCATGACCGAACCTCCGCCCAATCCGAGAATGAAATCGCATCCTTCGTCGCGCGCGATTCCGGCGGCCTTGCCGCAGGTGGTATGACGAGGATTCGGTTCTATACCCTCGAAGACGACTGATTCGATTTTCGCTTTCTGGAGAAGGTTGACGATCTTGTCGAGCATGCCCGATTTTCGCATCGACAATTTCCCGGTGGCAATCAAAGCCTTTTTCCCCACGGGCTTCAGGAATTTGCCGATATCATTGATTTTACCGGAGCCGAAGTATATTTTGGTTGGAAGCTGAAAATCAAAGGAAAGCATCTATCCTCCTTGCTCGGGAACACCGACTTTTACCATCGCTTATTCTATTATAATGATATTGAATTTCACCCGCAAATGGCTGCTGAAAAAAATATGAAAATAACCTTCCCAGAGAAGGGCATTCAAGTTCGGACGCGGGGCAGGAAAAAATACCTACAAAAACTGCATTCTCCTGCCCGAAACGATTATTAACATCCGGCGCTAATACCGTTGATTCCCGTTGCCTGGCGCGGGAGGTGGTTCGGGCGGGCAGACTCCGCAGGGCGCAAGCTCCGGCGATCCTGTTTGAAGCCTGGAAAATCCGGCGATAATGTCGGCGACATTGAACCCGCATGAGCTGTTGACATCCATCGCCACGGCGAAAGTATTACCGGGCTCGCATTCGCATATCAAGGCAGGATTGGGTGAGCCGCTTTGCAGATAGGAGAAGGCGGCGACGATATCGGCCACGTTCATAGTCTCGTTTCCATTGAAGTCCCCGACCACATAAAATCCGCACGGCCCGCCGGTCGGCCCTACCGTCACCGTGCCAACCATCATAATAGGGTGATAGATGCAGAGATAAGGATAAGTACCCGCGGCGTTGAACGTAAAGCTGAACGATTCACCTGTGGCGAGGTCGCCTGAATCCCAGGTCGCGCCGCCGTCGTCGCTGGTCGAGGTATGAAGAAAGGCACCGTTGTTGGTCCAGGTGACCAT
>CAZDAH010000001.1:74857-78179 GCA_964503405.1 uncultured Ignavibacteria bacterium | reverse complement strand
GCATGACCAGGTCGGCGCCCAGCTCCAGCGGTCTTTGGAAATAAGGCGACATGAAGGTGTTATCGACCCCCAGCAATATTCCCTTGTCTTTGGCAATTTTGGCCGCCAGGGCGATATCCGTCACCTTCAGAGTCGGATTGGTGGGAGATTCGATCCAGATCAGTTTCGTGGAATCGGATAGGGCCGATTCGATATTGTTTAAATCGGATGTATCGACAAAGCTGAATTTCAGCCCGAGATTCTTGTAGATCTTGTCGAATACCCTGAATGTCCCGCCGTAGACGTCATCGGAGCAGACTATATGATCGCCCGATTTGAATAGCTGGGCCACTGTGGAAATGGCGGCCATGCCGGATGCAAAGACTATTCCAAACTCCCCTAATTCCAGCGACGCTATGCAGGCCTCCAGCGCCTTGCGGGTCGGATTGGCCGTTCTCGAGTATTCGTATCCTTTATGCTCCCCGGGCGCTTTCTGGGCGTATGTTGATGTTTGATATATGGGCGTCATGACCGCGCCGGTGAGCGGGTCGGGTTCCTGGCCGCCGTGCACGGCCCGGGTGCCGAATCTTAGTTTTTTGTCATCTTTCAACTTTTGCTCCGGGCAAGGTATGATATCAGATCGATCCTCGTCAAGATCCCGATCAGCTGTTCGTTCTTCATCACCAGCACCGCCGCCACCCCCTCGGAGAAAATATGCGCTAAAACCGAAAGCGGCGCCGACGGATCGATCACCGAGAAATCGCGCTCGGCCACTTCACGTACCGAGCTTTCCATTCCCTCCGAGCGGGCGGCGAAAGCTCTAAGCAGGTCGATCTCGTAAACCATCCCGATAATCCTGCCGTCCTCACGCACCGGCAGCTGGGAGATATCGTATTTTTTCAGAAGGGATACCGCTTCCATTATAGAACTGTCGGCGCCGATAACCACCGGCTCCATGCGATCTTTGGTTAACAGTTCAGCGACCTCGCTATCGAGTCCCTCCTCCACCAGAAAGCCGTTGTCCGACATCCAGCCGTCATTGAAGATTTTGGAGAGATAGCGGCCGCCCGAATCGGGGAGGATCGCGACGATTACATCATCCGGTTTCGCTTTCTCGGCTACTTTCAAGGCGGCCCAGACAGCGCCACCCGATGATCCTCCCGCGAACAGCCCTTCTTTGCGAGTAAGCTCTCGCGCCATGAGGAAACAATCGCGGTCGCTCACCTGGATTATATCGTCGACGACCGAAAAATCCATCGCCTGGGTGACCATATCCTCGCCGATCCCCTCGACTTTATAGACATGCGGTTCGGGGATCTTCCCGGTCTTGAAATAATCGTAAAATACCGAGCCGTGCGGGTCGACCGCGATATTCTTTATCCCTGGCGCCTTTTCCTTGAGATATTTTCCCGCGCCGGATAGAGTGCCTCCCGTGCCGATACCGGCCACCAGGTAGTTGATCTTACCGCCCGTTTGCTCGAAAATCTCCGGACCTGTGGTAAGATAATGGGCCTCGATATTGTCGGGGTTATGATATTGATTGAGGTAGAACGAGCCGGGGGTTTCCCGATGAAGCCTCTTGGCGGTCTCGTAATAGCTTTTTGGAGAGTCGGCCGGAACGTCGGTTGGAGTGACGATCACTCGTCCCCCGAACGCCTTGAGCAGATCTATCTTCTCGTTGGACATCTTGTCCGGCATGGTGAAGATCGCTTTGTATCCCTTGATGGCGGCGACCATGGCCACGCCCACGCCGGTATTTCCCGACGTGTTCTCGATGATCGTTCCGCCCGGTTTTAGCAGGCCGTCGCGCTCGGCCTTCTCGATAATATGCAGGGCCATTCGATCTTTGATCGATCCGCCGGGATTGAGGAACTCCGGCTTGACATAAACCGCAGGACCGTCGCCCGGGGCCAGCTTATTGAGCCTGATCAGTGGTATGTTGCCGATTGTCTTGAGGATATTCTCCACGTATTGCATGAGCTCTCCAAAGAACGCCTTCTCGGTTTTCAGATAGGGGGTAAATATAAGGTATCGGCGGCGTTTGGCAACGAATTTAAGCGGGGAAAGCGAATCCCGCTAAAATCGCTCCTCGGTCAGAAAATCACCGCCCAGGACATTTCTCCCTTTATCTCCCACGAGCGAATTGTCGAAACCGTCGAGGTTTCTATCTACCGTAATGAAAAAAAAGGCGAGGTGACCTCGCCCCAGCGGGATAAAACAAATCGGTTTCCCTATTTTAGCAATACCATCGACTTGACATCGCTGAAACTTGCCGTCTTGAGACGGTAATAATAGATGCCCGAACTCAACTTGTCAGCCTCGAATACGACCGAATGCTCGCCGGCGTCCCTGGACTCGTCCAGGAGCGTGACCACCTTCTGCCCGAGAATATTGAATACCTCGATCTTCACCTCCGACCGCTCCGGTATGGCGAAGGTGATCAGGCAGGCGGCGTTGAATCCGAGGGGCGGCTTGCTCCCGGCGGAACCACCTTCAATAAGATTCTTGTGCTGTCGGGTCGCCTGACCCGACAGCATTCTCTTTCGCAACCTGAACATGCGGCATGGCTCTCTAATATCGTCAGGTCAGAGCCCGCAATACCCGGGGCATGCTGCCACTAAGCGCAATTCCGCGTCCTCATGAGTTGCAACCCGATCAAATCAGCGACCCCGCTCCCATTGAATATACGGCCGGAAAGCGCCGCGTATTCCCAGGTAATGTATGATATTTCAGCGACATTGGGATTAGTAATCAGCTTTGGTGCAATGACCATACATTTCAATGCGAATTGTCGGGTTTTATCATCCCAAAGGCTTTGTAAAAACCCGACCTACCCTGTTAATACAATCCCCAGAACTCCACCCGGAACCAGCGCACCAATCGTCGGAAGAGGATCTTGTAGGCGGGCTCTTTGCCGCAATAGATCTTGGCGTGGCCGGTCATCCCCGGCTTCAAAAGCCCCTCGGGGTTAAAGGCCTCGGCGGTGACCACGAATATCGGCTGAACCTCCCCTTCCTCGGTCTGCTCGGCGATTCTGGTGATCACACCTTCGAATGTGATACCGGGATAACTGCGGGACTTGAATTTGACGACCTGGCCGGGGGCAACGTCGCTGATCTCCTTCTCCGGCACCGGTATCCGCACGCGCATGGTATCGATGCGAGCGACAGTAAGAATATTCGCGCCGGCGCGCACCGATATCACCACGCCGTCCAAGGGCGATTGGATATTGGCTGCCGCGATCTGGTTTTCGAGTTTGGTCAGCTGAGCTTCGATTGCCCTGATATCGGCCTCGGCAATGGCTATCTCCTCGGGGCGGGCGCCGTCCTTTAATAATTTCCGC
>CAZDAH010000001.1:48494-74847 GCA_964503405.1 uncultured Ignavibacteria bacterium | reverse complement strand
AGAGTAAGCTGTGAATTCAAAACGTCGTTGCCGGTCCTGATCTCCTCCAGTTGTTCGGCGGAGATCATCTTTTTCTCGGCCAGTTCGATTGACCTGGCCAGGTCGGCATCCGATTTTTTCAGCCTCATCCTGACCTGGCTTATGAGTTCCTCGACCTGGGAGATCTCCTCGGGCCGCGGTCCCTTCTTGAGAAGCTCCAGCTGCGATTGGGCGCGATCGAGATTGGCCCGCGACGCGGCCAGGTCGGCCTCGGAATGCGACGAGCTTACTCTGGCGATAATATCTCCCTTGGCGACTATCTCCCCCTCGGCAAACAGCGGATTGATGGAGAGAAGCTGCAGATCCTCTCCGCCCACGCTTAGTCTTCTCACGCTTTTCTCGCCGGATCCCTTATCGATCGCCAGCTCGACAAACCCGGGGTCCGTCGATGTCAGCACCATAGTTTCAATCGGGTAAATAAGACAGTTCTGTGAGACCTTGAGGTCGAGCTTGATTACCGCCGATAAAATGCCCAGCCCGACAAGCACGACAATCAGGATAATCCAGGTTCGGGGACGCAGTATCGCCCCTTTTTGAGCGGCCGACATTTTGAAAATGCCCATCCTCTTTATTGCCTCCGCAATCAAATATAAGAGAAGTCCATACAGTATCGCCAGCCCGAATAAACCGAGCCAGGAAAACATCAGCCCAGTGACCTGGTACAGCACATACCCGAAAAGCCCGAACGAGTAAGCGATCGATGCCAGGCCGTACCATTTATATATCCGCTTCTCCCGCGGGGCCTCCTCCTCTTCGGGTTTAACGCCGAAAAGCGCTTTGGCCAGCAATTTCCTCCAATACCCGAACGCTCTCGAGCGCAGATTGGGGATCCCCCACTTATCGACCAGGTAATAGTAGCCGTCGAGCTTTAATAGCGGGTTGACATTGAAAACAATCATTATGAAAGTGACCGCGATGACCATAAATGACGTCTGATTGATGAACGTATATGGTTCGGTAATTCGCCAGAGGATCACGAATAAAGCCCAGACGACAAGCTGGTTCTTGGCCCCCGCCAGCGTGACTTTTATCCTTTTTTTCCTGTCCTCGAAAAGGTATGCGTCGGAGACATTGACATAAAAGCAGATCTGCAGATACAAAAGCAGCACGCCCATTTCAGAGACCTGGCCGCCGTGACGTTTGCAGGTGAGGGCATGGGCGAGCTCGTGAAGCAGTGTCAGGAATATGATTGTCAGCCATACGTGAATGATTGTCTCCGGGGTCATGGATCGATTGAGCTGTATGGCCAGTTCGAGCCGGTTGGACAGGACGATTGCCATGGCGATTATCAAAAGAACCGAATAAAGCGGAATTATCGAGCGCGAATAGAAAATATTCGTTATCGTCTCCAGCCTGCCGAGAAATCTTTCCGGATCAACCGCCTTTATTTTAAGAAAAAGGATTTTTTGAATGAGGGAACGTTGCTTCCAAAGACCGGGATCGGAGGGAGCGACAGGCTCGTCACCCGATTCGAACAATCCGAGCGATTCAAGCCGCTGCTGGAAATTGGCGATGTCCTCCAGCCTGACCCTCTTGCCCGATTTCTCGGCGAATTCGAAGGCGATCTCCTCGATGGTTTTGGAGCCATCGAACTTGGAAGCGATGGAGAACTCCGTTTCCCGCAAACGAAAAAAACGGCCGCTGCGCGGATCTTTTATAATACAGTATTCGATCCCGTTCTCGGTTTGTTTGGAGACGATGAGATCGGATCTGAATCTTGGATTTGCGGCAGAGATAATTCCCCTCCAACAGAGAAGGCTCTATTCCATTCAATGATAGAAATATAGCGGATTATATGCAACAGGAATTATGCCGATTACAATCTTGCCCGCTTTAGCCTGAGCGAATTGGTTACCACGAATACCGATGAGAAAGCCATAGCTGCCGAGGCGATCATGGGGTTTAAGAATCCGGCCGACCCGAATATCGGATATAGAACGCCGGCGGCGACGGGAATGCCTATGATGTTATAGATAAAGGCCCAGAAGAGATTCCATTTTATGGTCTTCAAGGTTTTTTTCGATAACTCGATTGACCTCGTGACCCCGGTAAGATCGCCCGAAAGCAGGGTAATGTCCGAAGCTTCCATGGCAACATCTGTGCCGGTTCCTATGGCGATACCGAGATCGGCCCGGGCCAGGGCCACCGCGTCGTTGATGCCGTCGCCGACCATGGCCACGGTCAACCCCTGTTCCTGAAGTTCCCTTACCTTTTCGGCCTTATCCCGGGGCATGACCTCGGCGATAACGGAATCGATGCCGGCTTGTTGGGCAATCGCTCGCGCGGTTCCTCTGTTGTCGCCAGTTATCATAATAGATTTTATTCCATTCCTTCTTAGATTTTCAATTACCTCCTTGGATTCCGGCTTTAATTTATCGGCTACCGCGATAACCCCGGCGAGTTTATTTTCAATTGCGAGGATCATTATGGTCTTCCCTTCGCCCTGCAGTTTCTCTATCGACGATTGCAGGCGGGAAGTGTCGATTTTGCGGTTTTTCATCAGTTTCATATTGCCCAGAACCAGTGGCTTATCATCGATCCGCCCCGCGATTCCCATGCCGGTTTCGGCCTGAAAATCCGCAGGTTCGGCAAATTCGATTTTGAGCTCGTCGACTTTCTCCATTATGGCCTCGCCCAGCGAATGTTCCGATCTTCTCTCCAGAGATCCGGCGAAATATAGGATATCCCTTTCGGAAAATCCGTCGGCGGTGATGATATCCGTGACTTTCGGTTTTCCTTCGGTCAGAGTGCCGGTCTTGTCGAATACGATCGTATTGATACGATGCGCAATTTCGAGACTCTCGCCTCCCTTGATCAAAATGCCATGCTCGGCGCCCAAGCCGGTTCCTACCATGATGGCGGTGGGAGTGGCCAGCCCCAAGGCGCAGGGACAGGCAATTATCATCACGGCCACAAAATTCAGAAGGGCGATGGTCAAAGCGGGCTCAGGACCCCATAGATACCAGATAATCAGAGTCGCCAGGGCTATCGCGATGACAATCGGCACGAAAACTACGGCGACTTTGTCGGCCAGGCGCTGGATCGGCGCCTTGGAGCCCTGGGCGTCCTGGACCAGCTTGATAATTTGTGAGAGCATGGTCTCTCTGCCCACTCGCGAGGCTTTGAATTTGAAGCTTCCGGTTTTGTTCAATGTGGCCCCGATCACCTCGTCGCCCGATTTTTTCTCCACGGGCAGGCTTTCGCCGGTGATCATCGACTCGTCAATGCTGGAACGTCCGTCGACTACGACACCGTCGGTGGGGATCTTCTCGCCGGGGCGGACGATGACGATATCTCCCGGTTTAACATCGTTGATATCGATGTCCATTTCGGTGCCGTCACGTTCCACCCGCGCCGTCTTCGGCCGCAGCCCCATCAACTTCTTTATGGCCTCGGACGTTCTTCCCTTAGCCCCTGCCTCGAGCAGTCTGCCGAAGAGGATCAAAGTGATTATCACGGCCGCCGTATCGAAATAAACATCGGCCTCCCTGCCCGCCGAGGCGAATAAGCCGGGATAAATCGTAGCGGCGACGCTGTAAATAAAGGCCGAGGCCGTACCCAGGGCCACAAGGGTGTTCATGTCGGCCGTTTTATGTCTTAACGATTGCCATAGACCTCTATAGAATCTCCAGCCCGACCAGAAGACGACCGGAGCGGTGAGAAATAATTGGAGATAGTGATTGACCGCGATCTCAAACAGCTTGGACATCGCCAATATGAGGACGAAAGCAGTCAGGACGACTGATACGATGAGCCTCGACTTCAAATCGACATATTCTTTTCGACGGATCTCGCGTTCGGAATCGCCGGCTTCCTCGGCATCGACATCGATGACGGAATATCCCGCGCTCTCGACCGCGCTCCTCAGTTCGGCCAGGCCGATTCCTCCCAGGTGCGTGATAACAGCCCGTTCGGTAGCCAGGTTGACCGCCGCCCCGGTTACGCCGTCGATGGACTTAAAGCTTTTCTCTATCTTGGCCACGCAGGATGCGCAGCTCATGCCCGCAATGGCCAGTTTGGTGGTCTGCAGAGGAACGTCGTAACCCGTTGACTTTATTCTTTCGATAATCTTCCCGGCATCGGCCCTGGCCGGATTGAACCTGACCTTGACCGTCTCCGAGGCCAGATTCACAGAGGCGGCATTCACGCCATCGAGCTCGGAGACGGCTTTCTCCACCTTGCCTACGCAAGACGCGCAATGCATGCCGGTCACCGGAAGCGTGATTTCGACTCCGCCCGGTTTTTGCATATGAGAAGCGTGAGAGATTTGATCCGAATCACCATTGATGTATTTCGACGGCATGCTGTTGAATTTTCCCTTGCAGCCTGGCGCGCAAAAGAAGTATTCCTGGCCATTGTGCGCTGATTTGTATTTCGCCGTTTCCGTATCAACTGTCATTTTGCAGACGGGGTCGATCGCCTTCATTAAAACTCTCCTCTTAAACCTACAATAACATAAAACGGATACAAATAGCAATGGTTCCTGAATATCAAAAAAAGGAGAAAGGCGAGGTCCAATTTGGAGCCTCGCCTTTAAGGTAAGTCAGACTTAATCAGTCTTCTTCCAGCAAATTCTCGAACTCGTCAACCATCTCCGAGAAGGCTGCGATCGCGTCATTAACCGGCTGGGGCGAGGTCATATCCACCCCGATACTCTGCAATTCGTTTACCGGGTAATCGCTGCCGCCCCGGGTGAGAAACTCAAGATAGTTGTCGCGAAATTTTTCATCGCCATCCATGATCTTGTCGGAGATGGCCATGGCCGCGGCGGCGCTGGTGGAATACTGAAACACGTAATAGGGATCGTGGGTGACAAAATGCGGCACTCGTATTCCTCCCCAGTCGGCCCAGTCGTCGATAACCAGATCCGGCCCCCAGTATTTTTGATAAAGCTCGCGGTAAAGTTTGCGCATCCCCTCCGCCGAAAGCGCCTCGCCGTTTTCAACCGTAGTGTGTATGGCCAGCTCGAATTCGGTCAGAAGAGTCTGGAAATAAAAACTCCCGATGAATTCCTCGATATGCTGGCTTAGAAGATACACTTTCTTTTTTTTGTCTTTTTCCTTCTCGATCATGTAGTTGATCATGATGAACTCGTTCGTTGTGGAGGCCACCTCGGCCACAAACGTGGCGTAACCGGCGTTCCGATAGGTCTGATTTTTCTTGGAGTAATAGCTGTGCAAGGCGTGCCCCAGCTCGTGGGCCAGTGTGAAAACATTTTCGATATTATCGTTATAGTTCATGAGAATGTAAGGGTGGGTCGAATAGGAGCCCCAGTTGTAGCCGCCGCTTCTTTTCCCCTCGGTTTCGTAAACGTCGATCCAGCCGGAGTCCATACCCGTGGCCAGATCTTTGGCGTAGCTCTTGCCCAGCGGCTTGAGAGCGTCTCCGACCAGTGTTCTGGCTTTGTCAAATGTTATCTTCTCTTCCACACCTGAGACGAGCGGGACGTTAGTGTCATAACCGTGCAGCTCATCGAGGCCCATGACTTTCTTGCGCAGGGCCACCCACTTGTGCAGCGGGGCGAGATTGGCGTTGACCGATTCGATGAGGTTGGTAACTACCGACTTCGGAATATTGTCATCGTCCAGGGAGTATTCCAGGCAGCTGTCGTAACGTCTGGCATCGGCGTAAAACCAATCGTTCTTGACTTTCGTGGCCAGGGTCGCTCCAAGGCTGTTGAAATATTTGTAAAACGCCTCGTTGAATGCCTTGCTGGCCTCGCGGCGCACGTCGCGATTGGGCGATTTGAGAATCTCGCTGTAGCGCTGCCGCGTCAGTTCGATTTCATCGCCGTTTTCGTCTTTTACGGCAGGGAATTTAACGTCGGCGTAATAGATCATGCTGAAGATATCCCTGGTCCCCGACGTCGCATTGCCGGCCTTAGCCAGGATATTCTCCTCCTCCGGCGAGAGGATGTGATGCTTGGATCTCAGAAGATCATTTATAAAAAACTCATACTCCTTCAGGCCGCCGTAATTGCGCAGGAATTCCTGCAGCATTTTCTCCGGGATCTGCAGGATCTCCGGGCTGATGAACGACTCGATCGCCCCGAACCGCGAATTAAGCGCGCCGATTTTCCCGCCCAGTTGCTGAAACTCGGAAATCCTGGTGTCTTCGTCCTGTTTCATGAAGGCGTAAACGTAAAGCCGTCCCAGGATGATATTCAGGCTGTCCTGCAGTTGTAGGCATTTGTAAAGAGTTTCCGCCGATTCGCCGAGTTTGCCCTTGAAGGATTCGAGCTGTCCCATTTGCGCTTCGAGGCGGTCGAAATCGGCCTGCCAGGCCATCGTATCGGCGTAGATATGCTCCAGTTTCCACTTGTATTGATCGCCGATCTCCGAGCGCTGCGGCGCTTTTTTGACATCGGCGAAAGTGACGGCGGTAACAGCCGAGACAAATGCGACCGCCAGGATCGTGATTATGATCGCTTCTTTTCTTTTCATTGGGTTCTCCTTCAATCGAAGCCCTATTATGCGGGCAAAATTCATCCAGTTTTAATACACATATTTAGGAGTTTTGTTTCGCGAAAAGCCCTGGACACATTACGGTAAGGCAAGATCGATTTTGTTCAAATATGGGCTCATCGCTGGAGGAGGTGATCATGGACATTGCTGGAGAAAACAAAAAAGGCGGGGAAGAAGTTCTACCATCATTCCCCGCCTGAAACTCGCGGTCTGTAGAGCTGTGTCGATTACTTGATCAGATTGCACCTTCTGGTCTCGGAATAGCTGCCAGCGTTGATTCTGAAGAGATACACGCCCGAGGAAATATGGTCGGCGTTCCAGACGACCGAATGCTCGCCCGCGGGTTGCCGGCCGGGAACCAGGGTCTCGATCTTGCGCCCCATGATATCGTAAATATCGAGGGATACTTCGCTTTCCTGCGGCAGGCTGTAGCTGATGGTGGTGGAGGCGTTGAAGGGGTTGGGATAGTTCTGGGAGAGGGCGTAGTCAACCGGAATATTAATTTCGTTCTCGGCATCAAGATCAATATCAATAGCCAGAGGCGCCAGGCTCACTTCAATCTCGCTATTATTCATTTCATCGGTCGGGTAATCCACCCAGGCCATATAGCCGTTGTCCGGCTGATGGCCGATAATAAAAGCGTCATTCAAAGGGAACGCAAAACCGGAATCGGCTATTGTCATTTCGAACTGAAGTATGTTGATGAACTCGTCTTCCGACCAGATGGCGTTTATCGTATCAGGGTCTTCCCCCGGCCTGAAATCCTTCAGGCCGAGGTAGGATTGATTTGTGTAGCCCTGATTCTCAGCATCCTCATTCGGAATCAGGAATGATCCCTCGTCCCATAATGGCAATGGGAATAGGGCATCGCTGCCGCTTCTCGAATCCGACCTGATGTAGTCATCTTTGGTGGCCAGCGGGAAATGAAACGCTATGATTTGAACACCCGGGGCGGTACGAATCCAAACCTCTACTTCGATAGTCTCTTCTGAGTGGGCATATAGCGTCCCCGCGCTATCCCCCTCCAGCGGGCCGACTACGATCTTCGTCGTTTGGGCAGCCGCAGTACCAAATGCCGTCAGGACTGCCAGCGCCGAAATCAGAATCATCTTCATAAAACAACTCCTGTCAAAAAACTATCAATTCAATATAACAGTCGAGCCGCAGTCGCATAACCTGTCTTTTATATGATTAAATTGTCAAATTATCCAAATGTCAAGGATAAACTATGTCATTTAGTACAAGAAAAAGCGGGGAAGAGCCCATTAAGAGGCTTCTTCCCCGCCTGGTTTTCACGGTTTACAAAGCAATCCCGATTACTTGATCAGGTTGCACCTTCTGGTCTCGGAATAGCTGCCGGCGTTGATTCTGTAAAGATACACGCCGGAGGAAACGTAGTCGGCGTTCCAGACGACCGAATGCTCGCCCGCCGGCTGCCTGCCGGAAACCAGGGTTTCGATCTTGCGGCCCATGATATCGAAAATATCGATTGTCACGTTGCCTTCCTGGGGCAGGCTGTAATTGATTGTGGTGGAGGCGTTGAAGGGGTTGGGATAATTTTGAGCCAGCGCATAGGAATTCGGGGTCACGATTTCATCCTCGACACCGGTGGTCATGGTGATTTCCAGAGTAGCCAGATCGAACTCGTATTCGCTGGGAGCCATCTCTCGGGTGGGGAAATCGACTAACACGGCGTAACCGTTATCCCGATGTCTTCCCATCAGGAAGGCATCGGACATGGGCAAGCCGTACCCCGAATCGGCGGTGGTCATCTCATAAGTGAGGATTCTGATCCAGTTGCCATTGGTGCTGATGGCGCGCAGGGGATCGGGCTCTTCTCCCGGGTCGAAATCCTTAATAGCCAGGAAAGACTGATTGGTATAACCCGCGGTTTCGAAATCGGGGGCGGGGGTTAGGAAATAGGCAGCATCCCAGAGAGGAATCGGGAAGAAGAAATCTCCGCCGTTCCTAGAATCCGCCTGAATGTACTCATCTTTGGTGGCGACGGGAATGTGCATTCCAACTACTTTAACACCGGGAGCCGTGCGAATCCAGATATCGACGTCAATGGTTTCGTTGGTGTCGGCCATGATCGGTCCGGCGTTGTCCCCATCCAGCGGGCCGACCACGATTTTCGTCGTTTGGGCCGTTGCCAGGCTAAAAGTCAGAATGACCGCCAGCGCCAGCAATAACGTTGTTTTCATACCTTTACTCCTTTAAGAAAACTGTTTGAATTATTTATTTATCAAAGATACGCCCGCTCAATCCGCCTCTGTCCCTTAAGCGAGTTTTTCGACTGTCAAAAGTCAAGCGGAAATTACTATTTTCAAGACAAATATATGTCATTTTCCAATACGGTCAAGTCTTTTTTTAGAAAAAATCGGAAGTTCTAATAAGCCCATCGGAGAGTGATAGATGGCCGCGGAGATGGGGGAGAACCAATGTGATTCGTGCAAAATCCCGGGTGATTCTCTCCGATTAGCGGCCGTCGAGAATTCTATCCTGTTGGCAATCAATGCGATAAAATTCGTCATTTCACTCGTTCTCGAGCTCACATGGGTAGAAACCTCTGGAATAGCAGTGCGGTTCCTTGCAGGATCACGATTCCAAACCGGCCAGGGCTGCGCAAACTTCATACAGCGCGCCAGCGGTTCGAATTCATTTTCGCTTTTATCAGTCAAAAGATCCAAGATTCGTGGAAATCAAGCCAAGAAAGCTCCCCGATATCCGCGAATCAAGAGCCTGCAATGTGGACTATCTAAATCCACAAATCAATTGTCCGGCCCGCGATATGCTGACGTCAATTTGGCGGGGCGCAATATTCGCACGGTTCGGCCAGCCAGGGAGTGTCGGGGAAGATTTCCATAAACAGGTAGTAGTCGATCAGATCAAACGTGCAGGTATTGTTCAGGTCGAAGGCTACGGCGAATTCCTCGCCCTGACCGGGAGGGCACTGGCACATCACGGCCGCCTCCGGGGCACAGGTCTGAAGATAAGAAAGCGCGGCGATCAGGTCGGCGACATTGATGCTTCCGTTACCGTTGTAATCCCCGACAATGTAATTGCCGCAGAAATGCTCGAATTCGAGGCAGGCGAAATCAAGCGACGGATCTATCTCCTCGCCGGGGTAAACCGTGACCACAATCCCGCCGTTTAAGGGATCGATTCCTTCGATGAAAGCGTCGCATAGCGGCGTATCGAACTGGTTCGAAGCGGAGGCGGCCATTCTGTAGGACGCGATCTTCAACCATCCGCCCTGGGTGTTGATCCCGTCCGTCGGATCCGGAAAAGCGCTCGCCATGAGAGTTTGGTAGGTATAGCCAATATGCACAGAATCGGGATGGGGGTCCAGAAACTGGCTGGTTTCCCAGCCTTCGGGGAGATACAATTCTCCGCCGTCCCGGGAATCGGCTTGAATGTAATCGTCTTTCGACGACAGCGGTAAATGAAGGCCAATCACATAAATATCCGGTGCTGTCCTGATCCAGACTTCCATGTCAACCGTGGCATTTTCGTAGGTATGGATGCCTCCGGCCACGCTTTCTCCCTCCAGCGGTCCGAAGACTATGGAGACGCTCTGGGCGGAAGACGTTACATAGGCCAGGATTACCAAAGGCAATATCAGCGTTTTCACATGGTTCCCCTGCTTATTTTATCAGAATTAAGCGCATGGTTTTGGAAAATTCCTCGGAGCGCATTTTGTAAAGGTACATTCCCGACGGCAAAGTTCCGGCGTCCCAGGTCACGGAGTGCCGTCCCGCTGATTGCCTGCCATCCACCAGCGTCGATATTTTGGCTCCGAGCAAGTCGAATATCCCGACCGATACATCGCACTCGCGGGGGAGATCATAGCGAATGGTTGTCGACGCATTGAATGGGTTTGGATAATTCTGGGCCAGCGCAAATTCAGCCGGCCGAACCAGGTCGTCCTCGGCAGCCAGCTCGTCGGAAATGATTAACGATGCGAAACATAATTCATACTGTTCAGGTTCGAGCGCGCCCAGGGTGGAATCTATCAAGACCGTCGAGCCCGAGCATTGACTCTCCCCGCTGGTGAAGACATCGTGGTAGGTACCGTAGTCGATATCATCCTCGACGTTCATGAAAAAGCTGGCGACAAGCCACCATTCGCCATCGGTATCCAGCCCGTCTACGGGGTCGGGAAAGGAGGGATTGTCTCTGATAGCCAAAAGCGACTGATTAACTTATCCGTCGTTGAGAGCATCGTCATCGGGCCCCGTGAAAACGACCGTGGACCATTCCGTAAACGGATAATACAAGGCCCCGCCCGCCCTGGAATTGCTGCGGATATACAGATTATTCGACGACAGCGGCAAATGCAGGCAGACCACATTGATATCCGGAGCCGTGCGGGCCCAGACTTCGACCTCGATCAAATCGTAATAATCGGCAACGATCGTGCCGGCGCTGTCTCCCTCCAGCGGGCCGAAGACCAGGGAGACTCTTTGGGCAAAAGCAACTGCTGGCGTGATAAATAAAAGCAAGACTATAATTGGAATTTTGATCATGACAGCCTCCTCTATTTCAGCAATACGCAGCTTTTTGTTTCTTTGTAATCGCCGGTCATTATGGAATAAAAATAGGTGCCCGACGGCTGATTATAGGCGTTCCAGATGACGGAATGCGAACCGGCAAGCTGCAATCCGGCAGATAACGTCTCCATCCTGCGCCCGAGAATATCGTAAATCTCGATTCTAACATCGCTATTTTCGGGCAGATCGTAGCGGATGGTCGTGCGGGCGTTGAAGGGGTTGGGGTAGTTTTGGGCGAGGGCGAAGGTGTTGGGATGATTCGATATTTCTTTTATTATGCCGGTTTCGGGGTCGAAGTAATAAATCAGCAGGGAATAATGATCGGAAACGTATATGTAATTGTCAATCGCAATAGCATCCTGTGTTTCGCCGGGCGTATCGAAGCTGTAAAATAGCTGCGGATTCGAAGGATCGGAAATGTCGATGATGTAGATTCCGTCATATAAGTGCGCGGATATATATGCGTAATTCCCCGAGACGTAAACGGAGTTATTATTGAAAGAACATTCGATATTCCCCGTCAAAACCGGATTAGAGGGGTCTAAAACGTTTATTATATTTAGACCTGTAGAGGATACGACAAACGCGTAATTGTCCCGTATAAATACATCGCCCAGATATTGATATGGCCAGGTTGCCACGTGGACGGGATTACTCGGGTCCAGGACGCTGAAAATTTCCAGCCCGTCATGATAATTGACGACATACGCGTAATTTCCGGAAATAAAGACGCTCATCGGGCCCCTGATATCGCTGTATAACCCCACTGGCGCGGGGTTCCGGGGATCGGATACGTCGATGATATAGAAGCTCCCTTCGAACGGGCCGTCCCCGCATGCCATATACGCATAATTCTCATCCACGAAAACGTCCCTTGCGAACATTGTTGTGAGATACGATCCTGCCAACTCCGGAGTTTCGGGGTCACTTACGTCAATAATAACAAGGCCAGAATCACCGTCGGCAACGTATGCGTAGTCGCCGGAAGCGAAAACATTTCTGCTTCTGCCGGGGGAATCGTATGAGCCGATAACGCCGGGGTTGTACGGGTCGGATATTTCTACGATAGCGAGTCCGGTGGTATTTGTTGACGTAAAAAGATAATCATCGGAAATGTATATCCCATATGTCCTGTCCCATGTCGCATATCTGCCTACCAGCAATGGGTCCACCGGGTTAGAAATATCAAGCACGTCAAAACCGCTGTTGATGACCAGGACGTGGGCAAAACCATCTTCTATATCAAGCCCATATGGTGACCCCTGTAATTGCAAAGATATCTCCAAACTCGGGTTCGCGGGATCGGATATGTCCAAAACATATAGATTGCCGTTGACGCCGGTCAAGAAGGCATAATCCTGCAATGTGCGTACCTCGGTGAAAGTATCCGTCGTGTAATAGGAGCCCACTGTATTTGGATCTGTCGGATCGGCTATATCTATTATTCCGAAATCTCCGCCAAATACGCTATATGTCGTGATATATGCGTAGTCGCCCGAGGCGTAGACGTCATAGACGGCGATGGAATATTCAGTTCCGGTCACGAATGGACTGTCGACATCCGATATATCGATAACGTTTAGCTGACCACCATCGCCGCATGCCGAGCCAACGTACGCGAAATCGCCCTGAACAAATACGTCGGACCCGTGGCAGGAAATACTTACCTGAGAAATAAGATAAGGATCTCGCGGATTAGAAATATCGAGAATCGCAAAACCATCGTAATCAGACAAAAAACAGTAGATACTGTCTACGAATACCCCGGTTATGGCGCTAAGGTCGGTGAAGGTCGAGACAAGGATGGGATCAAGAACGTCGGATATATCGAGTATCGCTAATTCCAGCTCACTATCGACACAATAAATATAGTTCTCGTGGACAAATATATCCTCACAGTTGCCGAATAATTCGTACCTGCTTACCAAGATGGGATTAGAAGAGTCAGAAATATCGAATATTACCGGCCCGTTGCGAAACGCGCAAAACGCATAATTTCCTTCAACATCAATATCTCTGGCCCAAGTCCAGAGCGTTGAGCCGGAATACTCGCTATTCTGCCCCCGAGCAGGGAATACCGCCATTAGGATCGATCCTAAAACCGCTATGATCCTCAAGGGTCCCATCGCAGCCTCCTCTATGAAATGCCCGAAAATACGTCCCGGGCATCGATTCGATTGTCACCTGCTAAAATATAGACACCCCGTAGTATTATGTCAATATAATTCTTGAATTTGCCTGACAGGGTACTCGATATAACGTCGGGCGCGTTTTACGCACCTTGTCTTCGTCAGGGCGGTCTGCCGGAGCAAGTAATTTACATCAGAGCTCGAGCCAGCCTGGTTACTGCAGCGATGTGGAAGTCATCGTGTTCGGCGATGAAATAGGCCATGTCCACCGGGCGCATGGGGATATCGAGACGGGGGTGATGCGAGGGCCTGGCTACCAAGGCGTCGTCCAGCCTCTCCAGCCGTTCGACAAGCTTCATTCTCAACGTTCTGAACGACTTCAGGATATCGGCTATTGGCTTGCTGTTGAAATCGGCGGCCTCGGTGAGCTTGTTTTCCATGTCGGCCGGGCGAAGGGTCGCCTTCTTGGCCAGGAAATCGTCGATACGGCCGTCGTGAAGTATCTCCACCTTGCTCAAATGCCCGATACTCTCCTGGATCGACCATTTGTCGTTGATTCGTTTAGTCAATATTCCGGGCGGCAACATTCTAACAAGTTCTTCGACCCTGGCCGGGGTGCCTCTCAGCCGTTCGATTATCCAGGGATACACGCCCACCGGGAAATCGAATTTGAATTGACGGTCTGTCCATTTTATCGATTGAATCATACAGCGCTCCTTCCGGGCCAAATATACAGGCGCGCCGGATGAAAAAACACTGATTTCTGGGCGGTTGAGTATTTGTCGATTCGTCGGAGCGCGCCATGCCGCCTCCGGGGCCCTGAATGGACCCCGGAGCGAGCTCTGGCGATTTTGAGTTGCACAGTGGGTGAAACGCCGGCTATGTTCTTGTCCCGCGGCTAAATGCAGGCTGGCGGTACGAATGCTGGCAGCGATGTTCGTAATCGCGAGCTCATGGCCGCCAGATCGATAACATTAAACGCGCAGCTGCCGTTGACATCGAGAGTCACATACAGATACACGCCTGGCGCGCAGCATTCGCAGTACAGGTAGGGGGGTACGAAAAGCCCCGGGAAAGCCAGCCAGTAATAGGCGAAGATCATATCGAATACGTTGAAGGTGCTGGAGCCGTTGTAGTCTCCCATCGTATACGAATAAGACGAGCAGGGCACGAGCTGTTCGGACGGCGGCGAGTTCGCTCCCTGTTCGCCCGAGGCCGAATTCGGGTGGAAAGGTATGACAGCCAGTGCGAAGAAAATAACCGTGAACATCGCCATTTTTGCTTTATACTTGCGGCGGACACGAATCATAGCTGTCGTCAGAAGCGACATCAGCAGCAGCCCGAAAATAATCAGCCCCCACTGCGAGAGAGTCGGTATCTGCGGTCCGGAGACAAAGGTGATCTGAGAAAAATGCTGAATGGGGTAATCCATGGTGGCTATGTCGTCCCTGACAAAAAACGTTGTCTGCTCTTCGGGGACGAAAGCGTCGGGGTTGAACCCCGGCAAGAGGGCCGGCACAGTCTGCCCGATGAGACTCTCGTCATAGGGTACCGTCATCCGGAATTCCATGATTAACGTCGGTGTCTCGAAGTGCAATGGAGCATTGTACAAATGATCCAGCCCGGTGCATTCCTCGGTAGTGTTGCCCGGGTTGGGGGAGTCGGGGAAGGGGCCGTAGAACTCCGTCGTCCATTGGGTTAATGGAGCATAAAGGTTACCGCCAAGTCTGCCCGATATGTAGGCGTTATCGGTGCCCAGCAGTATCGTCGCGTAGATCATATTCACATCAGGGGCGGTTTGCACGTAGACGGGCACCAGTATCTCCGTGCCGATCGGGGCCACGATGGGGCTGCCGTCGACATTGCCGAACCAGATCTCCACGGGCGGCTGGGCGTACACGCCGCCGCCGAAGATCATGACGGATAATACAAGAGCGATAGCTGTTTTCAACTTCTCCTCCTTCAGACTATGGTTTCAGTTTGTCAAAATCGAGAGCAGCCGATCCCGTGCCGGAATGCCGATCGCATTCCATCGATTCCGGCCCGATTCAACAACCGGATCGGGGGGTGGTCCCTAAACAGATTTTCTTACAGATTTACAAATCTACGGATATTAACGTCCCGGATTCGCGGCAGCGTTAACGATGATGATTCTAATTGCCGGCAAAACGAATGTCAAGCATTTTCTGAAAATATTAAGCAAAGGCGATTTGACAGGACAAGAAGGCCTTCGGCCGGGTGATCCGGAGAAAATCGCTGACCGCTTATACTATGGCGGCAAATCTTCTGGAAAATGATTCACATGGACTGATAGGACCACGACGAAAAGGTCATTTTTCGGCCCAAGCGGGCATCGCTTTCATGAAGTGCTCGGCGCGAACCATGGCGGTTTGATCGTCGATATCCGGCGCCCAGCTTTTGAGCCATCCGGCGATCCCCTTCTTGACCACGTCCCTCGGCTTGAGCTTGCCGGCCTCGTCGGAGCAGTACCTGCAATAGATATCCGACGGTCCCTTGAACTCGGAATTATCCAGCGGGGCGGTACAGGAATTACACCAACCTTTCATAATCTCCTCCCGATTGAAATATTCAGATCGCTATGCACGTCTGAATCGTAACCTTTATGTGCTCGATCGGCAAGCGGAAATGTCAACGTCGAACCGCCGGCGCGCCGGCCGCGCCCTGTCATTCCCGATCCTACAGATCTGTATAGACCCCGAACGGGAATCCCGGAGGGCAGGCAGTAACGTTGTCGCAGGGACAGCAGCGCTTAGTCCTTCACGCCCATGGCCGAGCATGGCTCGGCCGCTGCAACAGGCCGATCTCGCGCTCACTCCCAAACCAGCCGTGGTGTCGGCAGACGAGCTGCCGGCCTACTTTTCTTTCCGGCATGGAATAGTCAGCACGCAGCGCTCATGCTCCCCCCTACAACCCCATCCTCCTGAAATAGTCCTTGGTCACTACCACCACCCTGCGCGATAGCAGCAGCGCGCCGATCAGCGTGGGGATGGCCATCATAGCGAATGACGTATCGAGAATGTTGATAACCGTATCCTGACTCCAGACGGCGGCGAACAGCAGGCTAATAACATAAACATATACATAATAGCTTCCGAATTTAGGCCCGAATAGATAACGAGAGCATTTCAGACTGTAATACGAATACGACATCATGGTGGAGAGGGAGAACATGATGATGGCCACAGTCAGGATATAGCGTCCGAAACCCGGCATAGCATGCTCGAAAGCGTTAACGGTCATAACCACGCCGTCCTCGGAGGCTGGGACGCCGGTGGAGAGGATGACCAGGGCTGTCATGGTGCATATTATATTGGTATCGAGAAACGGACCCAACATGGCGATCAACCCCTCGCGCACCGGCTCCTTGGTCTTGGCGGCGCCATGGGCCATGGGCGCGGTGCCGATCCCGGCCTCGTTGGAGAAAGCGGCCCGCCTTATGCCCGTTATCAGAACCTCCTTAAAGACGACCGCGGTGGCTCCGCCGATCAACGCCTTGCCGCCGAATGCCGATGTCACGATTGAAAGCAGTACCGAGGGAATGACGGTGATCTCGCTTATTATCACGAACAGCGCCGCGCCGACGTAAAGGACGACCATTGCCGGGACGATCTTGCTGGTCACCAGACCCACTCGCACGATTCCGCCCAGAATGACAAGGCCCACCAGGATAGTGCAGGTCAATCCGGTCACCCATCTGTCCACCGACCAGTCGGACTGCAACAGCCCGGCCAGCTGATTGACCTGGAATAGGGCGAGACATCCCACCATGCCGCATACGGCAAACATCACGGCCAGCGGCTTGAAATATTTCCCCAGGCCGACCTCGATGAAATACATCGGGCCGCCCTGCTCGACCCCGTTTTCGTCTTTCTGGCGATGGAGTATGGCCAGCGTGCAGGTGAAAAACTTGGTGGACATGCCTACCAGCCCGGCCACCCACATCCAAAATATGGCTCCCGGTCCGCCGACGGTTACGGCGATGGCCACTCCCGAGATGTTGCCCATTCCCAGAGTCGCGGATAGCGCCGAGGTCAAGGCCCGGAAGTGGCTGATCTCGCCCGGGTCGTCGGGATCGTCGTACTTGCCGCGCAGTATATCCAAAGCATGACCCACGGCGCGGAAGGGAAGGAATCTGCTGGCGAAAGTAAAATAAATGCCGGCCCCGACAAGCAGAAAAACAAGCGGCAGACCCCAGGCGATATTGACGGCTGCAGCCCAAAAGGAATCAAACCAGGCCAATAACAACATCTCCGATAAATAGAATTTCACGGCATGGTCGGGCGGCCTCGTTCGGCCAGGCGATCTTTCGGTTCCGGCGACCCAATTCCAAAGGGATTAGATTTTCTTCGTTTGAAAGAGTGAAAACCTGATGGGGCGGAAAAATCATCGGGCGTAAATATAACCCGGCATCAATGAAAATCAAAAAGAATTTCTAATACTCATGCTCTAGGCTCATTACATTGAGGAAATCATCTCTGCCGGCGGCGAACCTCTTGATATTCTCGATTATGTCATCCCATCTGGCCGGATCATCGAACGGCGAGGCGGCCCTGTGCGGGGAAAGGACGACGTTCTCAAGCTCGTGAAAGGGATAGGCGCTCGGATGTTTCCTCCCCTTGTCGTCGGGATCGGGACGATAATTATACCAGACGTCGATAGCGGCGCCGGCGATAGTCTTCTCTTTGAGCGCATTGTACAGGGATTCCTCGTCGACTATCGCGCCCCTGGCGACGTTTACCAGCAGACCTTTCGGCCCCAGAAGCTCCAATGCCTTCTTTCCGATCAAACCCCTGGTCTTCGACGTCAGCGGCAGGGCGATGATGAGGATGTCGATATCGGACAGGAAATCATCGAGGTCATCGAATTCGTATTTTTCAATCGGGGTCGGAGGCGCTTTGCGGGTGACCTTCCAGTCCCGTTTCAGGGCGGCGAATTCGACAGCGTATCCCGAAAGAAAGCGATGGACATGCTGGTTGATGGCGCCATACCCCAGAAAGCCGATCCGCCTGCCTCGCAAAGGTATAGACTGAACGCTGTCGTCATTGGGGCACCACCGGCCATCGACCATTCTATTATGGTGAAAAACGATCTTATTGGTAAGAGCCAAAAGCATGGCCGCGGCATGCTGTGCGGTAAGATGAGTATTGCCGTGGCTGTTGCAAAGCGCGACCGTTCTTTTCTTGTTCAATTCCCGAAACGGTTCGATCAGATGCTGCGCGCCGACACCCGTAGCGTTAAACAGGCTCAATTTTCGGGCGGCATCCAACAGCCCGTCAGGCGGACGCCATCCGATGATTATGTCGATTTCGGGAGCGTATTTCAGAAGTGTTTCAGGCTCGACGTCGGGTGGGAAGATCAATTCCACGTTCGGGTATTCCGTTAACCCGACCCCGAAACACTCGCGGAGAGATTCCCTGGTTTTCCAGATAAAGAAAACTTTGGTCTTTTTCATTCCATTCGACCTGCGCTTAAGATTATCCCGTTAAACCGCCCCAAATTATCATATTCAGAGAGTAAGTCAACCTATTTTGAACCGCCTCACCCGAGAGGAAAAGAAGAGCTTATTTCCCCTTTTTATGGATATAATTATCCTTGCCATAATCGATTTTTCAACGCTTATTCGAAATAAACTTAGACGGAGGGTCGCGATGATCGAAAAATCGCTGATTTATGCAATTATGTTGAGCCTATCGGCGGCTTTGACCGTTTCCGCAGACGAGGGGATGTGGCCCCTTTATGATCTCGAAAAACTGCCCTGGGGATATCTGAAGGCGCGAGGACTGGAGCTGGAGCCGGAACAGATCTATAACCCTGAAGGCGGGGGTATCGCGGACGCCGTAATCCGACTTGGCGCCACCGCTTCGTTCGTATCCCCAGACGGCCTGATACTCACCAACCATCATGTCGCTTACGGGGCGATACAAAGGCAAAGCTCTCTGGATCAAAATTATCTTCGGGACGGCTATTACGCGCCCACCCGAGACAAAGAGATACGGGCCATCGGCTCGGAAGCGCGGGTGACTCTGTCCATCGACGATGTGACCGATCGTGTCCAGGCTGCTACCCGCTCCGATATGAGCGACCTGGAACGACATAACGCGATCGAGAGGGTCATCAAGGAAATCGTGGCCGAGGCCGAGTCGGGCCGCGACGTCCACTGCAGCGTGGCCGCTATGCACGGCGGATTGGCATACAAGCTTTACACTTTTTTCGAGATCAAGGATATCCGTATCGTTTACGCGCCGCCGTTATCCATTGGCAAATTCGGAGGCGAGATCGATAACTGGATGTGGCCGCGTCATACAGGCGACTTTGCGTTTTTCCGCGCCTATGTCGCCCCCGACGGGTCATCTGCCGAATACTCGGAAGACAACGTTCCTTATCATCCGAAGGTTTTTCTGACAATATCGTCTGAGGGTTTTAAAGAGGGGGATCTCACATTCATGATGGGTTTCCCCGGGAAAACCAGCCGTTACGCCAGCTCCTTCGAACTGGATAATATCATGAACCACTATTTTCCCATGTCGATTCAGACAATGAAAGAGCGGCTCGATATTCTCGAGGCGATCGCCGCCGAGGACTCCAACGCGGCCATCAGGCTGGCCTCGACCATCACCGGGATCCACAATTATTACAAGAAAAATCAGGGAGTCCTGAAGGGACTTGCCCGCATGAACGCTTTGGAACGCGCCCGGGAAAAAGAGCATTCGTTGTCCGAGTTTATCAATTCCAGATCGGAGCTCGAGGGTAGATTCGGAAATGTGCTTAGAGATATGGCAACGCTTACTGCCCGAGAACTGGAGACTCAGGACGGAGATTATCTGTTGGGCACGTTAACTTATGTCTGCGATTTTCTCCAATCGGCCAACAGCATCTATAAATGGGCGGTCGAGCGGGAAAAAGACGATATCGATCGCGAGCCGGGTTACCAGGAACGCGACAGGGAGAGGGCGTTGCGGAGAATAAGGCGAACCCAGATAAACCTCCTTCCCGACGTCGACAAGATCATAATGCGCTATTTTCTCAAGAGAATTCTGGATCTTCCCGTGGAGCAGAATGTCGAAACGTTCGAAAAGCTGCTTTTCGGGAGGGGCGATCGAAACGAACGCATTGATAGATTCCTCGACGATCTCTATTCCGGGACTGAAATGGGCGATCTGGATAAGAGACTGGCCATGTTTGATATGAAAAAGAGTGAATTGGAGCAATTGGATGATACCTTTATCAAGCTGGCCATTGCTTTAAGACCTGAGCTGGACGAGAGGAACGAGCGAGAAAAAGAATTCTCCGGCGCCCACAGCCTGCTCGATCCCAAACTGGCCGCCGCCTACGCCGAATGGAAAAAAAGCGGAATTTATCCCGACGCCAACGGCACCATGAGGATCAATTTCGGATCGGTCGCCGGTTACAGCCCGGCCGACGCGGTCGATTACCTGTACTCAACCGGCCTTGACGGGGTAATGGAAAAGGAAACCGGCGAGGATCCCTTTATCGTTCCGGAATTATTGAAAGCCGTTTATTCCAGACATGATTTCGTCGACTACCTCGATACGCTGATAAACGACGTGCCGGTTAATTTTTTAAGCGATAACGACGGCACCAACGGCAATTCCGGCAGTCCGGTCTTCAACGTCAGGGGGGAGCTGATCGGGATCGATTTCGACGGCAATATCGAGAGCGTGGCCGACGATTATATTTACAACGGCGAGATAGCCCGGTCCATAGTCGTCGATATCCGCTATGTTTTATTCTTGATCGACAGGGTATATCATCTCGACGCGCTGATGGAGGAGCTGACGATAAGGTAGGGGTTATCGGCGTGTTGTCAGGCCATACGGCTTGTATGAGTCGCCCGACCGGACGACGGCTGAAGCAGGTCGGCCCTGAGCTTCCCCCGATTTCGTGGACACTGTTATTAGGTTATTTGTTTAGCTCCTCAAAGTCAACTGGACTTGAATACCCCAGGGTTGAATGACGTCTTACTCGATTGTAAAATATCTCCATCCAGGCAAAAATCTTTACCTCCGCTTCCCTGCGGCTCCTAAATCGTTCGAACGCCACGTATTCATTCTTCGGGCTGCCAAAAAACGATCCCACACAGGCGTTGTCATAACAGTTCGCCTTAGGGCTCATGCTGCATTCCAGACCATTGTCCGATAATAATCTCTGGTAGATGCGCCCCGAATACAATACATCACGATCGCTATGATGTAAAGACCCCGGGCCTATATCGCGCCTATCCAACGCCTGACAAAAAGCGTTCCCCACCAAATCCGGAGAAGCAGGTCGAAACCTAAATAGTTTCGACGTTATCCGGACATGTCGAAAGGACAAGCCTCTCGACCTACGGCTGCCATATTCTCCACTCCACATTACCCTTGACATCGCCATCACCAAGATCTATCTATTGACTCGATGACATATTGTCTTACGAAATCTTGCGGAGGAAAGATGAAAAAATATATCGTGCCGGCTGCGGCGCTGGCACTGCTGGCGGTGTCCGCCAACGCCGGCAAGACCACCTTCCACACCCTCGATAACGGCATGGAGGTGATCTTAAAGGAGAACCACGCCGTCCCGCTGATATCGTCGGTAGTGGTGGTGCGGGCCGGCAGCAAGTTCGAAAACGACAAAAACAACGGGTTCACCCACCTGCTCGAGCACATGCTTTTCAACGGCACAGAGACCAAGACCCGCGAGGATATCAACGAGGGAATCAAAAATTACGGCGGTTATATCAACGCTTTCACCCGCCAGGAGATGACCGGCTACCTCGTGGTCATGCAGTAGGATTTCATCGCCGAGGGGATGGATATTCAGTCCGATCAGCTTTTCCTCTCCATCCTGCCGGCCGAGGAGTTCCCCAAGGAGCGTGATATCGTCTGCGAGGAGATCAAGAAGGACAGCGACGTGGAGAGCAGCGTGGCCGGCGATTATTTCAACTCGGTAGTTTACGCCGGCACTCCGTACGCCAGGCCGGTGATCGGCTACGAGGAGACGATCAAAAGCGTCACCCGCGACGAGGTCATCGCCTATTACAAGGAATACTACGTGCCCAACAACATGACCGCCTTCGTCAGCGGCGATTTCGAAACCAACGAGATGCTCGAGATGGTCAACAAGTACTACGGATCGATTCCGGCAGGAAAGCAGCCCGTTTTGCAGGAATTCGAGATCTCGCCGCCCTGGGGGACGGAAATACATATGAAGGAATACCCGGCGCAGATCGCGCATATCGATCTGTCATTTCCTGCGCCCTTGTATAACGATCCCGATTACTTCGCCTTCGACGTCTTAACCCAGATTCTGAATTCCGACACTTCTCCCCTGGGCAAGGCGCTGACGGGCGGCGACGCTCCCCTGGCCACCGAGGTCTCGGTCAGCTTGAACATGCAGAAAGAGTTTACCATGATGGATATCTCCGTCACGGCCAACGATCCGGCCAATATCGAGCCGATCGTGAACAAGACGATTGAGGTAATGAGGGGTCTCAGCGAAACCGAGTTCAACAAAGACGACGTCCGCAGGGTGGTCCTGCCCAATAAAGTATATGAGATAAAGCTCGAGGAGAAACTGCATTATTACGGCATCATGAAGGCCGCGGTGCTGGCCACGGCGGGATTCAAGTTCCTCGATAAATATGTTGACTACCTTTCAGGCGTGACCCCCGGAGAGGTTAACCGTGTTGTCGATAAGTATTTCAGCGAGCCGAGATATGTCGCCTGCGCACTCGGATCAATGGGAGGAGGGGAAGAATGAAATCATCGATTCTCAAGACTGCCGCGCTATCGCTTGCCCTGCTGGTCCTGAATGCAGTCTCGATCAGCCAGGAGGCCGGATATAACAAATTCATGCGCGAGATTCTGCCCAACGGATTGACATTGATCATCAAGTATAATCCGGACAGCCGGGTATTCGCCATCAACATCCTCGGCAAGAACCGCAGCGCCTGCGAGCCCGCCGGCAAGGACGGCATCACCGATTTCGTTAATCGCATGCTCACCCGCGGAGCGGACGGCATGAACTCCGAAACGGTGCAGAACCGCCTCGACGATATCGGAGGCGAGATAACCGCCAACGACAACCCGTATATCCCCTACGACGATCGCTACACCTCGAATACTTATTCGTTCATCAAATTCGAGACCATCGACGAATATGCCGAGGCGGGGACGAAATTGTTGTATCAAATCGTGGCCAAACCTGATTTCCCCGATAATGAAATTGAGATCATGCGCGAGAAAGTTATGGGAATGCTGGGAGTGAATTCCGGCTCCACTTATCAGAACGCGCGTGACGGTTTCTACGCCAAATTGTTCGATGGCCATCCGCTTTCCAAAACGGTAATGGGAGCGCATCGTACGGTAAGCGGCTTCACGCGCGACGATCTTGTCGCCCACCATCGTCATTTCTACGCTCCCAATAACATGATCATGGCAGTCGCTGCAAATATCGAGCCGGAAATAGTCATGGGTTGGATAAATGATACATTCAGGCGAATGCCGCGCGACAATTCGGAGTATCCGTCTATCCCAGCACCGGGGAAACCATCGGGAATAGTTGAGACCCATCACGAAATGGATAAAGAGCAGATCTATATCTATATGGGAAGTCTGACCCCGGGTTTAAAATCCCCCGACGCGCCCGCTATCGATATGGCCGGATCGATAATCTCCACGCGCATGAGACTGCATTTGCGCGAAGAGCAGGGCCTGGCCTATTCGGTCGGTATGGGTGTCGATTTCATGCCCGATTTCGGCTGGACCGTGGCCTCGATGGGGACCGGATTCGAGAATTGCGAAAAAGCGAAAAATGGCATGATCGCGGAGATCGAAAGCGCCAGATCCGTCCCCCCTGACGAGGACGAGCTGGTGAAAGCCCAGAACTCCACCTGGGGATCGATGCTTCTGGCCAGGGCATCAAGGATAAATCAAACCTATTATATGTGCAAAAACGAGTTTCTGGGTGTCGGCTACGATTATGAGGACGATTATCTGGCCAAGGTTCGGCGGGTCACCATAGCCGACGTTCAGCGAGTGGCTTATGACTATTTCGATACGGAGAACATGGTTATCTCCACCGCGGGTAAACTGGGGATGTGAGTAGTAAGCGGCTGATTCGCGGGAGTTAGATGATTTGAATCCCCGCTCTTAGTGAGAAACGAATTTGAGCGTTTTATCTCTCGTATTGCCCGATTGAGATAAGCCCGACCAGTAATTTCCGCGATTCTTGATTTTCAGAATTGCGAACAAGATGACCTGCCTGCGGGATTCGATAAATTTGTCCCTCGAATCAAATCAGACAATATTCGGATTTTGAATCCAAATCCCTTTCATAAAATGCAATAACGCGAACGATTAATGTTCGGAGAATTCAATTCGCAAACGCGCTTCAATATTAAGTGATAACTGTATTTCGCAACTCCCCGCAGGCAATTGAATGCCTGAAAGATACTGCCTGCTTTCGATCTTGGCCGGAAATGGAGGACGAGTTGAGCGGCGCGAAAGACGCCGTCGTTGTCAAAGTTCATTATGCCGGCAAATATAAAAACGGCACTGTTTTCGATTCATCGAGAAAGGAAGATCCGCTGGCGTTCACCCTCGACGGAGGCAATATTTCCCGGTTTCGAAAAAGGGATTATCGGCACGACAATCGGCCGGAGCAAAACCATCACACTGGATGCCGTGAAAGCTTACTGGCAGATGAGCGACGATCCTGCAATCGATGTCGAAAAGAAGGAAATTCCCTATAACATAAACCCGTCGGTGGGGCTGAATCTGCATATGAGGCAGCACTTCGGCAAAGTTGTTAATCTCGTTGTCAGCCGGGTGGCCGACGAGACGCTTACCCTCGACGCCGACTATCAGTTGGCGGGAAAGAACCGGATTTTCGATATCGAGCTTCTGGAAATCGCTTAAACGATCCGATTTGACGCGAGAGTATGCCGTGGGCTCGGATACCCCCTTTTCTTTATTTGGATTTTGCTTGCGACTCCCCTTGCGATTATATTTCATTATTGTACAAGCGCCATGAATTCGCCGATGTGGAAATAATCTCTTCAATCCGGGGGAATCCTGACTAAGGACGAGAAGCACATAGCGATCTGCCGCTCTTTTTTCGAGGATCTTACAGCGGATTATCATCCCCGCGATTTCACAATCCGCTTATGGGATGGCACTGTAATAGCTCCCGCTCCCGGGGAATCTTCCGAATTTACTCTGGTAATCAAGAATCCCTCGGCCGTGCGGAGGATGTTTTTGTCTCCCGATGAAGTCTCCCTCGGCAAAGCTTATGTTTACGACGATTGCGATATCGAGGGGGATTGCGAAAGCATTTTCGATTTAGCCGATCATATGCTCGACCGCCGGCCGCGATTGATCGATAAACTCAGTTTGCTCTGGAAACTCCTGAGACTCCCCTCCGATAATCGAGTCGAAAGCGGTCGAACGGAGGCCCGCCTGATCGGTAGTCGTCACAGCCTGAACCGCGATCGCAGAGCGGTTACTTATCATTATGACGTTTCCAACGATTTCTTCGCGACGTATCTGGATAAGAACATGGTCTATTCGTGCGGCTATTTCGAACGCGAAGATGACGACCTCGATACGGCCCAGGAACGAAAACTCGATTATATCTGCCGCAAACTTCGTCTGAGCAGCGGGGAACGTCTTCTGGATATCGGCTGCGGCTGGGGCGGACTGATTATCCATGCCGCGAGGAAATATGGCGTAAAGGCCCTCGGTATAACTCTGAGCGCGCCTCAGGCGGAACTCGCCAACGAGCGGATAGAGCGGGCCGGATTGGGCGACAGATGCCGCGCCGAAGTGAGAGATTACCGGATGATGAATGAGCCCGAGAGCTTCGATAAACTGGTCAGCGTGGGGATGTTCGAGCACGTGGGAGGATCGATGCTGCCCGGTTATTTCAAAAAGGCATATAATCTTCTTAAGCCCGGCGGAGTATTCCACAATCACGGTATCGCTTCCAGCGAGTCATATCCCGTTCACAAGGGACGGTCTTTCTCCGATTATTTTGTCTTCCCCGATGGCGAGCTGCTTCCGATAAACAGGACTCTAGCCGCGGCCGAACACGCTGGGTTCGAGGTTCGCGACGTGGAAAGCCTGCGTGAGCATTACGCCCTGACCCT
>CAZDAH010000001.1:35429-48484 GCA_964503405.1 uncultured Ignavibacteria bacterium | reverse complement strand
GACCCAGCGTCACTGGGTAAGTCGTCTGGAGGCCAACCGGGAAAGGGCTCTATCGTTCACCGACGAGACCACGTTTCGCGTATGGCGGCTGTATATGTCAGGCTCCGCTCACGGTTTTCACAGGGGACGGCTCAATGTTTACCAGGCCATGATGGTGAAATCTCAACGATCACCCAGCGGACTGCCGCTGACCAGAGATGACTGGTATTCAAAAACTTAGAGCGGCGTGAATTTGATGCGGCGGATTGCTCTGCGGCTTGAGGATGCGCATTATATCAGTACGCCGTCCTGCCAGCCGAGTTTGATAAGCTCGATCTTGTCGGGATCGCTGGTTCCAACGCCGTGCCTGGTCTCGGCGAACCTGATATGATGAGCCGGAGGCGCCAAGGGACGATATTTTCCGAAATGCTCCATCCTCTTGGCCTCCACTATGCGAAGCCCGACCGCGTCGACGGCCACCGGGTCGGTCCCGACGATGATTCCCTTATATTCCCAAACGTATTTTCTGTCGAAATGGTGAGGGCCGATACCATGGAATAACGGCGTCAGCATCGCCAGTATATTCAGTCTCGTTTTCCCCGCAATATGAGGAAGCTTCCATATCTTTCCCAGATCCGCGCTGGAGTCGTCGTGGTAATCCTCCGGACGAGGGACGAACATGATGTAATTCTTCAGACAACCGCCGATGCCTGCCCAGTGATGATATTTCAGCGCCCTGACGTTGATCAGGGCGGTCGCCTTCTTGAATATCTTGTTCTCCCTGACACCGCGATCATCGATTGATATATTATCCTCGTGAATTCCGCTTTTCAACGCCCTTTGCCTTATCGCCCGCTCCATTTCCGGCGGAGTAGGAAGATATGGCCACTCGTTGCTTTTTACCCCGACTATATCATCCGGTGAAAAAATCCTGTTCCAGGCCGACGCCGCGTCGTTCCGGTCGAACAACTCGGCCGCGCCTTTATCGAGCATTTGAGATAGAACCGCGGAATCGATCTCCCCGCCGCCGCCGAGGACAGTCGAATCCCTGATAATCACGACCTTTGTCTTCGCAACCGTTTCATCCCCCAGGCTCAGCTCCACGGGGAAGCCGACGGTCGCGGCCATGCCGGCGCAGGCGGCTCCTTTCATGAAATCCCGACGAGTAATAATTGTGTTATTCACCGCTTTCATCCCTTTCCTTCGCAGTCTCCATTATATTGGCGGCTATCAAATCGGAAAGCGCAGCGGCCCCTTGCTCATCGGGGGAATCGAGTACTACTATCGCATACCTGTCGATATTCCGAGCCAGGACCCACTTGCCGTTTTCGATCAACATCATTCCCGAACTATCGGCGTCCGGTATATAAGCAGTCTTGAATTTTCCAATGGCTATATCGGCCAATCCAGGATCGTCGTACTCGATAAGCAGAATTCGTGCCGCGTCAGGCCGGTACTGGGCGAATACGACGTTGGTGGTTTCGTCGAGATCAAGAATGTTCTCATCGGCCAGGTAGTAATGCAAACTCAGGGAGGTGTATTTGTGAATAAAACGATCCCGGAATTCGTCGAGGCCTTCAGCCGGAAGCAGCGCGACTATCTGCGGCACCCTTCCTCCCGCAGGCGTCAGCGAATCGATTTGTGAGGCCAATTCACGGATGGCCGATTCCGTCCTTTCGCTCTGCTCTTCGGAATACAGGCAGACGAAATATCGATTTTTCCAGAAACATAATAGGCCGCTTTTAAATTCCGATCCCTGGCCAAACCCTATATCCGGAGTCTCCCGCGAATGACTGAATATGCCATAGGCGTCCGACGGCGTTCCCATGTCGAACAATTCGGCGGTGATCGCCATATTTTCGCGGCCGACGTATTGCTTAACCAGAACCCTGCGGTAATCGTATTGACGGTACACCTCGCCGGCGCCGTCAATGTACCGGAAGATTCCGTCGCGGTCGTAAGTTCTCGGCTCGCCAGATATCTTCAAGCCGTCGATTTCATCCGGAAGGTATTCGTTCATATCGTCGGAATCCATACGGCCTCTCCCGCAACCGTTGATCGCCCATGTAAAGATATAAACGGCCGAGCATAGAAACAAAAGTTTTTTCAAGACATGCCCCGCATTCATCATCACATCACCTCGCCCCTGGCGACTCTGGCCAGCCTCAACAACTCCCAATACGGAGGCTTGTAACCTTTATCCTTTTCGAACTTGTCGGCCAGGGTTATCGTTCGTTTCTTAATCCGCGCGTGAGTTTTCGAGAATCGATCGTTGGTCAGAGCAGACTCCACGCTCATCCCCTCAGGCACGGGACCGGCTTTTTCAAACTTGTTCAGGACAAGGCTGTATAATTTCGCGATTCTTCCTATGGGGAGTTTATACCAGTCGTATTTCAGCCTTTCTCCTTTCTCCGCGCCTTCCAGCATAGCGTCGATAACGACGTTATCGAGGTGATCCTTGTAGAGGGTCTCCGGGTCGCGCCATTCGGCTACAACTGCGAGCTGAGGATCATACTCCAGATCCGACGGTTCTCGGGTTTCGAAATTCCTGACTCCGAATGCGGCCAGCCAGGCGCGCACGCCCGCGCTTGAAATATTGGAAACACCCGCCCAGAGTGTGACACCGAACATCCTGTAGGCCGTCGAGGCCACTTCCGAGCAGAAAAGTTTGGACGGATCGTCATTGTCCATCTCGAAATCGTAGGGTATATGTTCATCGGCCGCTCTCCGATAAATCGCCTCTGCCGCCCTATGGGGCAGCATGGGATCGCATAAAATAACAGGAAGATCGGCCCGCATGCGAAGTATCATGATCCTCAATTTCGTGTCCGCCAGGTACCTCTCGACGGTTGAGACGGTAACTCCAATCTCGATATGCGATTCGATTATGGAGGTCTCCCCGGTGGATTCGTCGACATATACGAGCGCGACATGCGAAAAATTTCCAGGATAGTCGTTGCCCCGGGCAATCAGGGCTGACGTCGGAGCGCCGCCTCGTGAGACCAGAATATCCCCGCTTCGCACTTCCGCCCCGCGGATAATGGCCGCCGGAGTCCCCGAGGGTATGTCGTTCGAAAGGACCAGGTCCGGGTATGTGCCCTGGGGCGATTGAAGCATTGTCTCTTCTACCGCCGCCCGTCCGCCGTAGAGCAATCTATATACGCGATGGCGAACTTCCTTTGCGTTCATATCCCAGCGCCTGGATTGATCCTTTATAGCCATTCTCACAGCGTTATGCAGCCCCATAAACTTCGAAATCTTCTCCGGGGCAGCGGCGATTAACGGGGCCAGTTCGAACAGCTCCGTCTCCAGCGAATCCAAGAAGAGGTCCGACGGTTCAAGGGCACGCGTCCTAAGAGAATGTATCGAGCCTTCGAATTCGACGAATCTATTGTCTATCGAGGAGAGCAGGGTCTTCGGATCAGCGGACCTGGCTTTTAAGAACGATGATTCCAGAGAGGAAAAATAATCGTCCCGATTCCATATGAACGGATCCCTCGCGCCCGCTTCGGGATCCGGGATTGATGAGGTCGGAACGAGAAGAAGAAGATATGATACCGCAATAGCTGCGATTATTGACTCGAAAAGTCTACCTGATTGGCGGCGGCTCATACTTTCGGTAAAATTAGGATCAAACGACTGGGAAAACAAGCATTTTGGCGCGCGGCAGATCGGGCCGGATCGACAGTTTTTACTTGAACACCTTGCCTCGATTTCTTAAATTTTTCCGGAGGTTGATTCCTATGCCGGCCAATTTGCCACCGCAATATTATGAGCTCGAACGGGAATTCAAAAAAGAGAGCGATCCACGCGAAAAATTGCGTCTGGCCAAAGAATTGCTGGCCATGATGCCCAAGCATAAAGGCACCGATAAGCTGCAGGCCGAGATGAAGGCCAAAATCTCCGCGCTCAATAAGCAGATCCAGGGCGGAGAAAAAAAGCACGGCGCACGTCGAGTCGACGATCATACTCATATCGAAAAGGAAGGAGCGGCTCAGATCATCCTTGTCGGCCCTCCCAACTCCGGGAAATCCAGTATCGTCGACGCCCTCACTCACGCCAAGCCGCTGATCGGTGATTATCCTTATACCACCCGGGAACCGCTGGCGGGCATGACTCTGTTCGAAACAGTGCGGTACCAGTTGATTGACACTCCGCCCATCTCGGAAGAGCAGTTCGAGCCGTATCTTCCCAATCTCGTGCGCCAGGCCGACCTGGTCTGCCTGACAGTCGATATCTGCGAGGAAGATTGTGTGCGAAAAGCGACGGTCGTTGCTGAGAGGTTGAAAGAGAGAAAAATCATCCTCTCGCCCGTCATACCGGATGAGGAAAAGATAGAGGATCAGCGTTTCGCTCATAAAAAGACGTTCATAGCCGCACATAAGTGCCTCGACGAAGGCGCCGATAAGGGGCTGGAGGCCATAAGATCCTCATACGGGGATTTCACAATCGCCCGCACGTCAATACTCGATGACGACTCGATGCGGAATTTCATGACGACCATATTCCAAACTCTGGGCATTATCCGCGTCTATACTAAACGCGCGGGGCACGATCCCGATTTCGTCGATCCCATAATATTACCGCTTGGTGGAACTGTTGAGGACGCCGCCGCGACTCTGCACAAGGATTTCGCCCGGAATCTTCAATACGCCAGAATTTGGGGCGACGGCAAATTCGAGGGGCAGCGAGTGAAAAACAGCTATGTCCTGACGGACAAAGATATAATCCAGTTTCATATTTGATCCTGCCGCCTGAATGATCGAGATTAGGCCTTGATATCCTCTATTCAAAACAGCTATTATTAGACCAATCTATGGAAAGCGTTCCGGTGAGATAATGAAAATCCGATCCAAGCTCCTGCTTTACTATGGTGTCATAATCGCCGCCCTGCTGGTGGCCTCGGCCATCTCCATCTCGGCCGTTTCGGGTTGGGGAAAGGCTGTAGACAGGCTCCTCGAAACGCATTCGAAAAGCGCCGTCGCCGAACGCCTTCGCTCCGAGATCTTCCGCCAGGTGACTTTCGCTCTCGATTTTCTCAACGGGGATACCGAAGCCCGAAGCAGGTTCGAAGAAATCCAAAGCGATTTTATCGACCTTCTTGATCAATTAAAAACCGATTCGCTGTTCGAACGGGAGATATATTTCATAGAAAGCCTCGAGGAAACCCAATACGAACTCACCTGGATAATGAACCGTTTTTTCAACAGCGAATCGGGCCAGCTTTCCGAAAACAATCTCCCCCAGGCGCGGGAGCGGCTCAGGGAGATGGCCGACGAGGTGGCCGGCGACGTGGCCTCCCTCAACCAGTACTACGCGTCGCAAGAGGATATCTGGCTGAAAGCGGCTGCCGACGCCGGCGGCCTGGCGGTGGGAATAATCATCGCCGCCTCCATCACCGCGGTTTCATTTTTCATCGCGTTCGCCTTCCTCCTGCAGCGCTGGCTTGTCAGGCCAATCGCCGCTGTGGATAAGGCCACGAGATCCATCAGCGACGGCAACCTTGACGTGCGGATCGATTTGAAAGGAAACGACGAGTGGGGACAGGTGGCGGCGGCCATCAGCGATATGGCCGAGTCGCTCAAAGAATCGTTGAGAAAGCTCAGCGAGCAGGAGAGGCTGGCGGCCATCGGTGAGATATCGGCCTACGCCGCTCATAACGTCAGGAATCCCCTGGCCGGAATCAGGGCCGCCGTACAGGTGCTTCTGGACGATTCCGACAGGCTGCCGCAGGCGACTGTCGAATCTCTGGACGATATAATCAAGACTGTGGATCGTCTCGATGGATGGCTGAAACGTCTGCTGGATTTCGCGCGGCCGCTGGATTACAGGCCGGAAAGACAGGATATAAACAGGCTTTTGACAGAAGCGGTCTCCATCGCCTATAAACCGTACGAGGGATCCGCCTCCCGATTGAACTGGCGCCTGGGAAAAAATATTCCGCCCGTAGAAGTCGATGGTATTCTGCTCGAACAGGCCATCGTGCTGATAGCCACTAACGCCTTCCAGGCTGTCTCCGACAACGGCCGCATCGAGTTTGAGACTGCATATGAAGATTCTTCCGACGGCTTCGGCCAGGTCCGCATCCGTATTGCTGACAACGGTATGGGAATACCCGATCAAATAATGCCCAGACTTTTCAAGATTTTCGAATCGAGCAAGGCCAGGGGAACGGGCCTCGGCCTGGCCCAGGCGAAGAGAATAATCGATATTCACGGAGGCCGGATAAATCTTCAGAGCGGCCCGGGGGAGGGGACAAGAGTCGAAATTTTACTTCCCTCGAGAAGACAGCAAAGAGAAGAGACGGAATAGGACAGAAACTGTGGCCCAGATTCTGATAATAGAAGACGAGGTGCTGCTTGCCAAATCGCTGGCTCGCTCGCTGATGAGCCGCGGGCATGAATGCCTTACTGCGGCGTCGGCCGAGGACGGCCTGAAAATGCTCGAGCAGCTGCCGGCTGATGTTGTCCTGGTTGATCTGCAGCTGCCGGGCATGTCGGGATTCGAGGCCATGAAGCGGATCCGTCAACGCGACCCCGATACTGCGGTTATCGTGGTCACTGCGTTCGGCACCATGGCCTCCGCGGTGGAAGCGATGCGTTCCGGAGCCAGCGATTTCCTTCGCAAACCTCTGGATACCGAGGAACTGGCCCTGGCCGTAGAGCGGGCCTTGTCCGACGCCCGGCTCAAGCAGGAAGTGGCGTATTATCATAGCCGCGAGCTCGAAAAAACGGATGAAGATCGTTTGGTAACCAATTCGCTTCGAATGCGGCGGGTCTCGGAGATGATTGAAAAACTTCAGGTCATGAATCTTGCCCGTTCGTCGGATTACCCTCCGGTTCTGATACTGGGTGAAACGGGCACTGGAAAAGATCTGGTTGCCAGGATCATACATTACCGGGGACAACTTTCGACCAAACCGTTCGTGGAAGTCAACTGTTCGAGCCTTCCAAAGGGACTCGAAGAAGCCGAGCTCTTCGGGCATGAAAAGGGGGCCTTCACCGGCGCTCACAGATCGAAACGGGGACTTTTCGAGACCGCCGACGGCGGCGCTATTTTTTTAAACGAGGTCGGCGATCTAAGCCCGGAGGCCCAGGTCAAGCTTCTGCAGGCGATAGAGAACAAGACCGTAAGGCACGTGGGCGGCTTGCGAGACATATCGGTGGATGTGCGGGTAATAGCGGCCACCAACCGCGATCTAAAGGACAAAAAAGCGTTCCGAGAGGATCTCTTTCATCGGCTCAACAATTTCGTGATTCAAGTACCGCCGTTGAGGGAACGCGCAGAGGATATGACCGAGCTGGCCGAGCTTTTTCTGGGACGATTCTGCCGCAAATATGGCGTTGAAAAAAGACTGAGCGATAATGCGGTCGCGTCGCTGGCCCGGTACGATTGGCCGGGAAACGTCAGGGAACTGCGTCAAATGATGGAACGAGTTATTATCCTCTCCGGAGACGCTGTGATTGACGGCGACGAACTGCATATTCCAAGGTCGACGATTTCCGCTTTCTCCCTGGACTCCAATGGAATTATAAATATTGATTTCCCAAGTGACGGAATCGGCCTGGAGGTGATCGAAAAAGAGGTAATTCTCAAAGCGCTTATTTCATCGGGCGGCAATGTCAGCGAGGCCGCCAGAAAACTGAAGATTGGACGAGAGGCGCTTCGTTACAGAATTGGCAAATATTCCATCTCCAAGCTGACGAAGATAATTGGTTGAAAAAACCAATTGGTTCATTTAGACAAATTCTCAAACTTGATAATATTCTGTTCAATCATCCGTATTACTGTAATCGTCTTGTTCATAACAACTTAACAAAAACAATACCCTCGGCACGCAATTTGATTAACTTTATTATATGTTGAAAAGAGATTTCTTTTGAAAATCGCGGCAATAAAGTCAAATTCGAAGAGGCCTTAAGACTGCGTTTGGGACGAATAATAAGAGAATTAAAAATAGATTCGGAGAGGTTTTTTAAATATGAAAGACGATCAAACGCGGGAAAGAGCAATTACTCGCACTCAGGATTTTGTCGAGCCCGATATCCCCTTGTCGGGGCCGTTGACCGGAGTTAATATCTGCGTTATCGGAGCCGGATTCGTGGGTACGGTAACCGCGGCCGGTTTCGCCAAATTCGGGCATCATGTGGTATGTGTGGAAAGGGACCCCGAGCGATTGGCCATGCTTCACAACGGCCGGGTTCCATTCTACGAAAAGGACCTCGATGGGCTTATCGCAAGCAACATGAAAAGCGAGAGGCTCTCATTTTCATCGGACCTGGAGGGTTCGCTTGATGGCCAGAAGGCAATATTCGTCGCGGTGGGAACGCCGTCGGACGGCAATGGCCGGGCCGACCTGAGCGCTGTCTATAATATCGTGGAACAACTCGAGGGGCTCCTGAAGGCGGGTCAAATCGTGGTAATTCGCAGCACCGTCCCTATCGGCACGGCCGCCGAACTCAAGCGAATCCTGGCCCGTAACGGACGCGCGGAAGGCGAGAACGAGGTGATTAGCAATCCCGAGTTCCTGCGCGAGGGCACCGCGGTTTACGATTTTTTCAACCCCCATCGAATCGTGATCGGCGGAAATTCTAAGGAAGCGATCGATATGATCCAGCATATCTACAGGATGGGAGCGGTCAGGTCGTCGCCGACCATTGTCACCAACAACGAGACCGCGGAAATGATCAAGTATGCCTCCAACGCTTTTCTGGCCACTAAAATTGGTTTCATCAACGAGTTGGCCATGCTCTGCGATGATGTCGGAATCGACGTGCTGGAGGTGGCCAGGGCGATGGGGATGGATACCAGAATCGGTTCGGAGTTTCTGAATCCCGGCCCGGGATGGGGAGGATCGTGCCTGCCCAAAGATCTGCAGGAATTCACCGGCCTGGGGAAATCGCGCGGCATACCCCTGCGGATTCTCGAGGCGGTAAAGGAAGCCAACGACAAACAGCATGATTATGTAGTCTCCAGGGTTAAAGCATTGACGGAGAAAATCGATGAAACAAAAATCGGTATCCTGGGGCTGTCGTTCAAGGCGGAGACCAGCGATTTGCGCGATTCTCCGGCAATTGCCGTGGCCCGAAAACTCCTGGACGGAGGTTTCAACGTGAAAGCATTCGACCCGGCGGCCGGCTCCGATGCCCGGAGGATGCTGCCCGGCCTTGAGATAGCGGAATCGTCGTATGAAGCTTTGGAAGGTGTTGACTGCGCGTTGATTCTGACGGAATGGTCCGAATTCCAACTACTCGACTGGAAAAAGGCCGGAAAAATTATGAGGCATAAGAAAATTGTCGACGCCCGTAACATTCTCACCCCTGAACTCTTGCGGCGGCACGGATTCGAATACCGGGGCATAGGACAGATTTAAACAGAGGATTGTCAATTGAGTTTCTCTCCGGGAAAAATCAGGGAGGTCGGGATCGAGCGGCCCGCTTATGAAGGCAGCGGTTCCGGATTTCGGGTAATGCTTTACTCTCACGATACTTTCGGTCTCGGGCATATCAGCCGGAGCCTGAAAATCGCCGCCTCGCTGAAGCAACGTTTTCCCGGGCTATCGGTGCTCACGGTTACCGGATCGCCACAGGCCCATAATTTCGTTCATCCGGCGGGAACCGATTATATCAAATTGCCCAGCGTGCATAAGGTGGAAGATGAGGGTTATGCGGCTCGATTCCTCGATTTGCCGTTTAAGAATATCCTGGCGATCCGCATGAGCATTCTGCTCGAGACGATCACTAATTACCAGCCGCATGTACTCCTGGTCGATCACGCACCTCTGGGGATGAAGAAAGAGATAATCCCCTGCCTGCGGTGGGTGGCCGAGAATCGGGCCGGGTCGAGGGCTGTCCTGGGGTTGCGCGATATTCTCGATAATCCCTCGAGTACCAAAAAACGCTGGTTCGAGCAGGGTGTTTACGACGCCTTGCGCGAACTCTACGACCGTGTATTGATCTATGGAATGTCCGACATTTACGATCCGGTGTCCGAATATGATTTTCCCGACGATATCAGGGCCAAGACCGATTTTTGCGGTTATATCGCCGGTTACGGTAATAGCGATGAGGATGAAGGCTATATCTGGTCGGGAGAATCGGCGAGGAAGCTGATACTGGTGACAATCGGCGGCGGCGACGGCGGCGAGCAGGTAATCGCGAGGTTCCTCGAAGCGCTTAGTCTGAGCCATCGTTACGATTATGAATGCGTGATACTGACCGGCCCATTCCTCGGGGCACAGGAATGGACCGCTTTCAAGAAGGAAGCGGGAGATTTGGGGATAAGTATCGCCCGGTATTCCACTGATATCGGTTCGCTTATGAGACGCAGCAACCTGGTGATCTCCACCGGCGGGTACAACACGATCACCGATATCCTGAGTTTCGCCCGCAAGGCCATAATCGTACCTAGAATACTATACAGGGAGGAGCAGCTGATCAGGGCCCGCAGATTCAGCGAGTTAGGGCTGGTGCGGCTGATACATCCGGACGAACTGACCGCGGAATCGTTGATCAGGGCAATCGACGAGACCATCGACGACAATAGCGGCGGACTTTCCGAAGCCCGCAGAGAGGGCCGTGTCCGGCTCGACGGGGCCGCGCGGCTGGCGGGATTTATCGGGGAATCTCTGGCCGAAATTGAAAAGGAAAAAGAGAAAGCGCTATGAACGCGGAATTTTCAGATTTGAGACTCGGCTACATAATCAAGATGTACCCTCGCGTTTCGGAGACGTTCATCTTGAACGAGATGCTCGAGCTCGAGAGGCGCGGCGCGAAGATTTCGATATTCTCGTTGAAAAAACCCAACGAGGGTATATTCCATCCGCAGGTGGCTTTGCTCAAGGCAAAAGCCCACTATCTCGAAGGATTCGACGTCAAGAAATGGGGAACGTGGCTGGGAGAGGTCTGGGATCATCTCTCTGGCGATTCCGCGGGACTATGGGAACTGATAAAGGAAGGCCTCGCCGAGAAGGATAATTACAAAATCGAACTGGCCATGCAGGCCGCCTGGATCGCGGCCAAGGCAAAGGAAACTGGAATAACGCATTTTCATGCCCATTTCGCCAGCCTCCCGAGCACCATGGCCTATTACGCGTATTTGATATCGGGGATACCGTTCAGCTTCACGGCCCACGCCAAGGATATTTTCGTCTACGACATGAACGAGCATCATTTGGCGAAAAAACTGGCCGCCGCGAAATTCGTGGTGACCGTTACCAATTTTAATTACAGATACCTTATCGAAAACGCTCCCGATGTGGACCCGTCGACCATCAAAGTCATCCACAACGGGATAGACCTGGATAGGTTCAAACCAGTGGATACCCCAAGCCGTGACGATGATCTTATCCTCGGAGTTGGACGTCTGGTTCCCAAGAAGGGATTCGCCACCCTTTTGGACGCCTGCCGGATACTGAAGGATAAGGGAGTTCGTTTCAAGTGCCTTATTGTCGGCGACGGCCCCGAGCGGGAAAATCTGCTTCTAAAAAAAGCGGAGATAGGCCTGGGCGACAACGACGTCGAGTTCACGGGAGCGAAGACTCAGGATGAGGTGCTCGATTTGATGCGTCGGGCGTCGCTGTTTTGCCTGCCCTGCACGGTCGATATCGACGGCAACCAGGACGCTTTGCCGACTGTCATTATAGAGGCGTTAGCCTTGGGGCTGCCGGTCATTTCGACATCTATCTCCGGCGTTCCAGAGATGATCGATCATGAGAAAAGCGGAGTCTTGGTAGAACCTGACAAGCCGGGTGAACTGTCCGACTGGATTGAGCGGCTGTTGAAATCGAAAGAACTGCGGTCCGAATTGGCTGCCGCCGGCAGAGCCAGGGCCGAGGACAAATTCAATCTCAAGAATAATGTCGAGACTATGATTGGGTATTATCACGATAAACTCGAATTATCCGAGGCAAAGAGGAGTCGGGATTAACGAAGGCATGGAAGGGTCCAAATCGAAAATATTGTACCTGTGCGCCGATACCGGCATCCCGTATTGGGGAACAAAGGGCGGTTCCATTCATATGCGCGAATTCGTGTCGAACCTCAGTCAGATGGGATATGAGATTACGGTCGTGGCCAGGGCCGCCGACGCCAACGGGCTAAATGACGATTCGGTTACTTATTTCGATCTGCCTCCGTTATCCGAGAACGAATCGCAGGGTGAGTTGGAGAAGACCGGCGACAAGGAAAAACTTGGAAAAGAGATGACTCAGTTCGGCCACAACGCCGGCATAGAGTCATTGCTTTCGATGCTCCATTCGCAAAACGATTTTGATCTCGTTTACGAGCGTTATTCATTATTCTGCAAGGCCGGATTAAGTTTCGCCAGGGCCCACGGGCTTCCCTTTGTCCTCGAGGTCAACGCTCCCCTGATCGACGAGGCCTCTTTATATCGCGGTCTCATGCTGGTCGACCTGGCCCGGTCCGTGGAGAACCGGCTTTTCGCCGAGGCCGATCATATTTTCTCCGTATCCGACGAGGTATCTGATTATGTGAAAAGCGTCGTGCCGGGCGCGGTCGTTTCGGTCGTTCCCAACGGCGTTACGGTCGAGCGGTTCGCGGATATAGAAAAGAAAGTGACCGCTGATTTGCCGATCTCTCGTTATGACGATTCCGATTTCGTGGTTGGATTCGTAGGAAGTCTCAAGCCGTGGCACGGGATCGAGGTGCTGATCGACGCTTTCAGCCGGCTTCCCGACAACGACGCCCGAAACCGGCTGCTGATTGTCGGGGGCAAGGGAAAGCAAAAAGCGGAGTTGAAGGATCTCTGCCGGAAAATGGGTTTGAAAAGAAAAGTGAAATTAACCGGCGCGGTTGAGCACGATACGATTCCGGCGCTTCTGCAGATGACCGACGTTCTTGTGGCGCCGTATCCCGACCTGGCCGATTTCTATTTTTCAGCCCTGAAGATTTTCGAGTACATGGCGGCCGGCAAAGCGATTGTTGCCTCGTCTCTGGGACAAATAGAGAAGATCCTGGCGCATGAACAATCCGCGCTGCTTGTTCCGCCGGGTGATGTCGATGCTTTGCGCGACGCCTTATTGAGGCTAAAAAAAGATCCGGAGTTGAGAAGAAAGC
>CAZDAH010000001.1:33964-35419 GCA_964503405.1 uncultured Ignavibacteria bacterium | reverse complement strand
TTCCCAAGATCGATTTCGGCGCACTGCGGAGGGTAATCGCCCATTTCGGCGTGCATCTGAAGCTGCATAAGGGCAAGCTCGTACTGAGCACCGTCGCCCTGCTCGGGATTTCAATCACGACATTGCTGAGGCCGTGGCCTTTAAAAATCATATTCGATTACGTCCTTCTGCCTGAAAACGCCTCGAAGATATCATGGCTGACTCCTTTGTCAGGCTGGGAGCCGATGAACGTCATCCTCCTCGCGGCTGGGGCTGTATTGGCCTTCGCCGTCATCAGCAGCTCGCTTGAATACGCCCAGAGCGTCTGGGCCAAGACGGTCGGGCACGCTGTATTGGCGGCGATCAGGCTTCAGCTTTTCTCCCACGTGCAAAGGCTCCCGCAATCTTATCATGATTACCGTGAAACAGGCGAGATTATTACGAGACTGACCGGCGATATCAACCTGCTCCAGGACCTATTGGTCGAGACATTCGTCAAACTTATGGGGCAGTTCGTCCTTATTTTCGGGATGCTCACAGTGGCTTTCCTGCTCGATTGGCAGTTGGCCCTGCTTATACTTACGGTCATGCCGTTATTCGTGCTGGCGGCATACCGGTTTTCGGGACGGATTAAAAGCGCAGCCAGCCGTCAAAGGGAAAAATATGGCATGATGGTCGCCTCAATGGAGGAGTCAATCTACGGAATAAGCCAGGTCAAAGCATTCGCCCAGGAAAAGACAAGGGAGAAACTGATCGGCAAGTCGATTTCCAGAGATTTCAAAGCAAATCTCAAGACCACCAAGCTCGCGGCGAATTATGCCCGGGTGGTCGAGATCGTGACCGCGGTCGGGACGGGAATTGTCTTGTTGATCGGAGCGCGCAAGGCGTTGACAGGTGAGATATCGCCGGGCGACCTGATTATCTTCGTAACTTACCTGCGCGGGATTTATCGTCCTATCAGGATGGTGGCCGATCTCTCGGCGAGAACCTCCAAAGCTATTGTCCGAGGCGAGAAGATAATGGAAATCCTGGAGGTCAAACCCGAAGTGGAGGATCATCCGGGCGCGGTTTCCGCAAGAAAAATAGAGGGCAATATCAGGTTTGAGAACGTCTATTTTGCCTATGTTGCCGGAAACGAAGTCCTTAAGGGGATGACTCTCGCAATACCGGCGGGGAAAACCACCGTGCTCATCGGCTCCACCGGAGCCGGCAAATCGACCATCGCCAAATTACTGCTTAGGCTCTATGAGCCAACCGGGGGAACCATCTTCATCGATGGCAGGGACATAGGGGAATACAAGATCAGGAGTCTGCGCAAGCGGATAACCAGTCTGACCCAGGAGACGTTTTTATTCCGAACAACGATCGAGGAAAATATCTCTTTCGGAAAATCGAAGGCGACCAGGCAGGAGATCGTCAACGCGGCGCGTCATGTCGGGGCGGATGGTTTCATCAGCAAATTCGCCCACGCTAACG
>CAZDAH010000001.1:23924-33954 GCA_964503405.1 uncultured Ignavibacteria bacterium | reverse complement strand
GGGCCGCCCTCAAAGGCTCCCCTGGAATGATTTTCGACGAGCCGGCCACTGGACTCGACATTCACTCCGAGAAAGGGGCTATGGAGGCCCTGCGGGCGCTCAAGCCGGGACGGACCCTGCTCATTATCACCCACAGACTCAACTTCCTGGATCTTGCCGATTGGACCGCTTATATCGAGGACGGTCGGTTAGTGGAGCAGGGAACAGTGGAGGAACTATTAAGGCGCAAAGGCGAGTTTTATACATACGTGGATCATGGAGCCGACGAATCCATCGCGGTCTCGGGGCATGAAAAAACATCGGATCTTAATTTACAGGATGATCAGATTTGAAATCGACATGGGGAGTTTGAGTCGTGCTGAAAAGCGGACATTATATGAGCGCCATCGACAAGACCGAGATACCGGTTGACAGCGCCCTGACCGGACTTTCGGCTATACTTGATTCGCGGAAAATGGCCTCGATTCTATCCGATCGTATGGCCATAAGCGACTGTATTCCAGGCGATTGCGCTTTACTATATATTAGATATAAACCGGCCACCAATTGCATTGCCGCTTATCGTTGTAAGCTCCGTCGAAAAGAAGGAACGGACGATATATTATTCTATGCCAAGGTTTTTGCCGAGGGGGATTACGAAACCGCGGCTCAAAAAGCGCTGGTTCATCGCTGGACCGAGATTCCCGGTCTGGAGCCGACGCTGATATTGCCGGAACTTTCGACCATCATCTATTTTTATCCCAACGATTGCGTCATTGAAGGGCTCCGCGTCCTCTCTGATCCCCGGAAGATACAAAGAATTCTATACGGGCATCTGGATAATTATCCGCGCCGTGACTGGCACATTTCCGAAAAAAAGATCGGCTTCAACGTTATAAGATATAAGCCCGAACGCCGCGTGGTTCTTAAATGCGATGCCAAAGCAACGAATAGAAAGAGCCGCTCGCGCGAAAAAGTCACTCTATATTTTCGGATATACGGCGACGATCGGGGCTCTGACATCTTTTCCGTGCAGGGGAAAATCTACGATTTGGCCTCTCAGTCGGGAACGTTGAGTGTGCCGCGCCCTCTGGGATATCTGCCTGAACGCAAAGCGCTGATCATGGAGATGGCCCCGGGCACGCTTCTGCTGGAAAATCGCGCCGGTGAAAACTCCGAGTCGGACATTGCCAGGACCGCGGAGGCGCTGGCGGCTCTGCATAGTTTCGATGTCGCGGGACTGGCCGCCAAATCGACTGTCGATCTTCTGGCCGAGGCCGAGGCAACCAATAAAATGCTGGAGAGCGTCCTCCCCTCCCTCAGAGAGCAAATCGGCCAGGTGTTCGACTTGCTGCGCCGCGCGTTGCCGGAATCGGGCGATTCCCGCACGGTGCACGGCGATTTTTATTACGGCCAGGTTTTGAGCCATGAGGGAAGAATAGCGATCCTGGATTTCGACCGTTCTCATCGCGGCGATACGGTTTACGATCTCGGAAACTTTAACGCCCATCTGCGGTTGTTAAATATGCGGGGGGAGTTGGATAACGCCGGCGACCTGGAAAATTGTTTTTTGAAATCATATCAAAAAACCAGAAAATTCGACTCCGACAGTTTGAGATTCTGGACCGCGTTCGGATTATTCCAGCTGACTGTCGGTCCCTTTCGAAGACTGGAACCATATTGGAAAAAGAAGACAGCCGAAATATTGAGAGAGTGCGAAAGAATTCTGAAATCGTGATGAAACTGTCCAATTTCGATATTGCCGTAGACTCCTCCGGGATGAAGCAGCGCCTGCAATCCATTATAGAACGTTTATACGGCGCGGCGGCCAGGATCGAGACGCTCCATGTCAGCCGCGTATTTCCGCGCAAAGACGGCGGATTTTCCATTGGTTACGAATTGAATATCGACGCTGATAAGACGAAAGAGAGAATGATTCTATGGGGTCATCTGCTGGGGCCCGTTCAATCGCTGCCCGGCAACTCGTTGGAGCCCCGGCATGACCTCGTAATCTTCGATGATATAGGCTTGGCGCTCCCGGTATTTCCGTCTGACCCGAAGCTGAAATATCTTCCCGAGTATTTCGGGAAAAATGAAATAGTAAAAAGAAGATTGAAGGATATCTCCTTCCTGGCCTCTCTGGATTTCGAGATTGTCGGGTGTCAGCTTCTGGGTTATCGGCTGGAACGCAGGTGCGCGATAAAATATGTTCTGGATATGGTAAAAAATGGCCGCCGTCAAAGGCTGGAAATAGCGGCTAAGATCCTGCCTCCGAAAAAGACCAGGAACGCGACGGATACTCTTAAGAAATTAGCGGATAACGACTTTACAGGAAATTCCGCTGACGGCCTGACCGCGCCCGATTTGCTCGGATATGACGACAAGCGCGGAATAATCATAATGGAATTCGCGCCCGGCGAATCTCTGCATGCGATCGCGGAAGAAAGACGATATATCGATTCCTGCCGAGAGGCCGGTAGAATACTCAAGAAACTGCATTCAACTTCGTTGGAGGGCCTCCCCTCATATCGCCAGGATGATGAGCTTGACAGCCTGAGGGAAAAAATCGATATTGCCGTTAATACATTCCCGGAAACGGGCCGTGTGTTCGCGGATGCTTTCGCCGCAGTCGCCGGGGAGAAGATCGTCGATGATCATCCGGTCGTGCCGGTTCATCGCGATTTCTACGACAAGCAGACGCTTCATCTGCCGGGCAGAACGACTCTTCTCGACTTCGATAATCTTGTTCTATCAGATCCGGCGGTTGATTATGGAAATTTTATGGCGCATTTGACGTTGCGACGCGCCCAGCGGCCGGAGCGCGGGGCGGTTATTTTGCGGGGGGCGAAATCGTTCGCCTCCGGATACGGGATTTTCGACACTGATTTCGAAAAAAGGGCCGCCTGGTGGAAAAAAACGGCCCTGCTCAGGCTGGCGTTCCTGTACTATTTGCGTCCGCGCTGGAAGAATATCGCTTTGAGTCTGCTATCTGATAACGAGTACTCTACGGAGGGGAAAAACATTCTAACCGGAGAAAAAAAATGACCTTCTCGCAACCTCAGGGGAACTGGATTTTCAGTTCGCTATTTGGATTATTGTTAGGGGCATTGATTGCGGGCTCAGCGTCGGCCGGCCAGCCTGAATACATGAGGCTGGATTTTGAGAAGATACAGGCGCTGGAGATCAAAGGGGAATGGGTCGAGGAACTGAAGATGTTCGTGGCCAGCGATATCGAGGAGCTCCCTCAGCCCAGGCGGCCCAAGTTACGGGGTATGCTGCAGGGTGTCGATCCGGAGCACAATACCATAAAAATGTACGGCATCGTTATAGAAATAGACGAGCAAACGCAGTTTCTGGACGAGGGCGACGGCAAGATTGGAATCGGCGATCTAAAAAAGGACCAATGGCTGGAAATGACCTGCAATTATGACGAGGAAGACCATAAGTGGGAAGCCAGGAAAATCAGCTTCAAGAATATCAAAGAAAGCAAGAAGATAAAAGGAACGTTGACCGCGAAGTCGATCGATGGAGAACCGCCCGATACGATCGAGATCCACGGGTTGAGAATACTGCTCGACCGCAAAACGGACGTAAACTATCCGGGGAGTTCGATGCGCAATATCGAGGACGATTTATTCGATGAGCTTTCTCTGGTTGACGCTCTGGGCAGCGACAACGGTGTCGTGGCCGGTGAGAAGTTTCTCCTCGGAGGCAGCCTGCGTGAGACCTCTCGAAGCGAGGTCGAATATGATCTTTCCGGTACTTTTCCGTCCGACCAGAGAGACGCCCAGCCCGATATCCGGCTGGAAGCGACCGGTTATTTCGACGATAAATTCAGGGGTTTCGGCCAACTGCGTATCCGCGGCAGAGTGTTTGTCGACAGCGACAGGATCAATCCAGCTCCGAAAACGACTGAAACCGATATTACCCAGCTTTTCCTGCTGGCGAAAAATATCGGTATCGACGGTTTCGCCGTTCAGCTCGGGCGGCTGGATTTCGACGAGCCCAGGGAGTGGCTGTTCGACGAGTATCTCGACGCGGTGAGATTATATTATTATGGACGGCAGCCGCTTATCTTCGAAGCCGCTTATATCCACTCAGATTTCCAGATCAAAGACCAATTCAACACCTGGACCGACTTGTTTGTCCAGACTCGCTGGCGCCCGGACGGAAATAATACAGTCAGGGGGTACCTTCTAAAAAGAAAAGACATCGACATCCGTAATCGGGAACCGGTTTGGTGGGGAGCGGGTTATATGGGCAAGGTAGGACATTATTTCACCCCATGGTTTGAGCTGGCGATAATGCGGGGTACCGATAAAGGAAGATCATTGAAAGCATCGGCAATGGACATAGGCGTAACTGCCATAGCAGACGATATCAGGTTCCTTCCCACCGCGACATTGTCTTACGCCAGGGGCAGCGGCGACGGGACTGGAACCGACGACAACGAATTCAGGCAAACTGGGTATGAAGACAATACCGGTTATTTCGGCGGGGTCCGCACTTTTCAATATTATGGAGAAGTCTTGAATCCCGAATTGAGCAATCTAAAAATATTTGCTTTTTCAATCGGAGCCAGACCGACAGATTTCAGTTCGATCGAGCTTATTTATCATAAATACACTCAGGACCAAATGGAATTAGATGAATTCAGAGGAGACCTGGTCTATCCCCCTGCGCGAACCAACGGCATCAGCGATGAGCTGGGTTGGGGCCTCGATTTTGCGGTCGGGTTATCCAACCTCTGGGACAGGGTCCATTTCGGCTGGGTTTTCGGCATTTTTCAGCCCGGTGACGCTTTCCTTCCTTTCATGGAAAGAGCCACCATTAGCAAGTTCAATCTCAAAATAGACATTTAAACTCGATACGCTTATGATTCGACACCTGCCGGCATTGCTTCGTATTCTCTGGATCGCGATATTCATCGCCATCTCCAGCCGCGACGTCTCGGCCGTGCTCATTTCCTATGTCTGGGGCTTTGTCACCGATCCCGCGGGCAATCCCGTGCCCGACGCCGACCTCGATTTCGATAATGCCATTACCGGAGAACGAATACTTACGCCGGGGGATAATACCGACCCGTCCGGATTTTACGCGCTCTGGGTGCCGAATGGGATTTACAATATTTCCTATGCGCCTCCTCCGGGGACGCATCTGCTCGGATATCAAATATTCGACGTTTCTTTGTCCGGCTCGGATGTTCAAATCGACGTTGTTTTGAACCTGGGAAAAGTGCTATCCGGCAACGCTTCGGCCAATGGCCTGCCGCTGGCCAAAGTTGACCTGGACGCCGACCACCTGGTCACGGGACAGCGAATTTACACTCCTAATGACGCTACTGACAGCCTGGGCAACTACTGGATTGTCGTGCCGGCCGGTGAATACCGGATCCGCTACCAGCCTCCGGCCGGATCGCGCTGGCTGCCGATCCAGCTTGATACGGTCTCGATTCTCACCGATAGAGTATTAGATGTGACCTTCTCGGAGGGATGGGTGCTCAATGGGCACGTTACCGACGGCTTCAGCGCCGGAATCGACAGCATCGCAGTGGATTTGAGGGATATGGCGACCGGGGCGAAGATCTATCTTACCAATAACGAAAGCGATTCGACCGGGTGGTACAACGTGGCCGTGCCCCCCGGCCTCTTTCAGCTTCGCTACGTTCCGCCCCTGGGAAGCCGCTACGTAGGCGCGGCCATCGACAGCTTCACTATCGGCTCCGATATTTCACGCGATCAGGCTCTGCAGGCCGGATGGAGAATCTCGGTTGTCGCGCATGATTCCACAGGCGCGGGTATCGCCAATTCCGATCTGGACTTTATTCAGGAGAGCACCGGCATTAAACTGTATACGCCGAACGACGCGACTGATAGCTTGGGAAGCACTATAATAACCGTTCCCGAGGATACGTATACGATCAGGGTTCAGCCTCCTCCCGGTTCGGTTTACGATCGACTGGTTCTTAACGGTGTAACCATCTCCGCCGATACGTCGATAGATTGTCTGCTGTCCGAAGTTCCCCGGGTCCATGTCGCCGGCAGGATAGTGAATGATATCGGCGACGGTTTGCCGGGCATAGAAATCAATTTTGCCGATACCGTGGCCGGTTCCAGGATTTACGTTGCGGACAATCTTACGGATACTCTGGGATTCTATAATCTGTTTGTTCCGATCGGCGGATTCGACGTGAAAATCGACCCGCCTCGCGGCAGCTTTTACGCCGGGACGCGTTTAGGCAGGGTCATAATAGAAAACGATTCCACTTGGGACAATATCGTATTAAGCGACGGAATTGTCGTCTCAGCTCTCGTTCTCGATCCGGCAGGTTTGCCGGTGAACGGCGCCGATTTCGACTTCATACTCGAAAACAGCGGAAATTTGATTTACACCCCGCACGATAATACCGATGCAGCCGGAATGGCCGATATCACCGTTCCGCCGGGCGTTTATACGATAAATATCACGCCTCCCGTCGCCTCGTCTCTGGAACAGCAACTTATGACCGGCGTACAGGTTACGTCGGATACGTCCGTGACGGTATTCCTGGCCGCGGCCGGCCAATCGCCCCCGGTAAGCTTCATTTTGCATGAAAACTTTCCCGATCCGTTCAACGGCGGCACGACTATCTCGTACGTGCTGTTTGTCAAGACCGACGTTTCGCTGGCTGTATTTAATACCCTGGGTCAGAAGCTGACGTCGATGGAGAGAGCAAATCAGGCGCCCGGCTTCTACACCATGAACTGGGACGGCACCGACGGCCGCGGGCACAGCGCGGCCAGCGGATTATACTTTTATCAATTGAAAACTTCCATGGGCGCTTCCGCCCGCAGCATGTTGCTGGTCAGATAACACCCGAGACGATTTTTTTCGGAGGAGTAAAAATGTCCAAGTTCGCGTTGACAATGATGTTTATTGCGGTTATCGCCTTAGCGTCGACAGCCCGGGCCCAATTCACGATGTCCGGAGTAGTCGATTTTGATGGAGTCGGCGAGAATAACGTGGCCGTGCAAATGTACGCTCCCGACGGCAGCCCCATAGGACCGTATGTCGATACCACCGACGCGGTCGGTTTCTACAGTATACCCAATGTCGACGCCGGCGCGTATGATATTAGCTTCCGCCCAAGAACGTCATCGGGATTCGTACCCGTTTATATGGCAGGCATTGTGATAAACTCGAATCTTACGCTAAATCTGACTCTCGAAAGCGGATTTTTCTTCAGCGGAACGGTCTCCGACGCCCAGGGGAATCCGATAGAGGCTGTCGATCTGAACGTTTATGAGCAGAATACCGGGATAAGACTATTTACGCCGGGTGATAATACGGATGTCGACGGATTCTATGAGATAGTTCTTCCTGCGGGCCTGTTCAGGGTGGCCTACCGCTACAGGGGAAGCGATGAAAACGCCCGCTACGTGCCGGTGGAATATGAAAATATATCGATCAATTCTGATACCAATCTCGATGTGACGATGTTGGAGGGCTTCTTTATCACCGGCACCGTGCTGAACCCAAATAACGGCCCGGTGTTGGGCGCCGATCTCGATGCCAGAGATCTGGCGACAGGGTCGAAGATTTATACGTCCAACGATAATACAGATGGCAACGGTGATTACATTTTGATCGTGCCGCCGGGATCCTATGAGATAAACGTCGCACCCTTGCCCTCGGATCATCTTCTGCCGGGAGTGGTCAACAACTTCGTCGTCAATAGCGATGTCGCGCTTAATTTCAATCTGGAATGGGGTTTGCTGGTGTCGGGAACCGTCCGTGATCCAAATAATAACGTCGTTTTCAATGTCAATATCGATGTGCAGGACGTGATCACTGAGAGGGACCTTTATACGCCCTGGGATAGAACCGATTCCAACGGCGTTTATCAGGTAGTCGTGCCAGCGGGAACTTACAACTTCGAATTCAAGCCGGCCGTGGTGCCGCCTTACCTGGCGGGATACCGTCAATCATCGTTCAATGTCAGCGGCGACACGCAGCTAAACGTTTCCGTGCCGTTCGGTGTTATGGTGACAGGGACAGTAACCAACGCGACTGGCGCCCCGGTGGGAATGGTCGATCTCGACGCTGTGATTCCCAGTACGGACGTTTCTGTGCCGCTGGAGGGCGACGACACCGACAGTCTGGGGAACTACGCCTGTGTGGTGGAGCCGGGCAGCTATAATCTCGAATTCGAGCCGCAATGGGAACGACATCTGACCGCCTTGAAGCTCACCAATCAATCTATTTTCTCCAATTCGCAATTTAACGTCGCCTTGGATACAGGAACGGTGGTTTCGGGAACGATCATCCGGCAAAACGGAAACCCCATACCCGACGTCAGGTTCGCCGCTGTTGAAAGCGTCTCCGGCCAGGAAGTGTTCATACCGGCGGATAAATCCGATTCCACTGGGCACTACCAGGCTTTGATAAACCCCGAAGTATACGACCTGACTTACAGCCCCGATCCGCTTTCGGGAATTCCGGATACGATTACCTATTCCAACGTCAATGTCGCCCACGATACGGTGATAAACGTCGTCTACGGCCTGTCGCCAGCGGCCAATTTTAGCGGCAGTCCCCAAAGCGGAAACGCGCCGCTGCAAGTCAGCTTCACGGATTTGTCATCGAATAACCCCACCGGCTGGTCGTGGGATTTCGGCGACGGCGGCACCAGCGACCTGCCTAATCCGGTATACGTTTATCAAACTCCCGGTGTTTATACCATAAGCCTTACTGTGAGCAACTCCTACGGTTCAGACGTCGAAGTTAAGACCAATTATGTCGAGGTGATCGCGGCGGCACCGGTCGCAGATTTCAGCGGCAATCCACGTTTTGGCCTGCCGCCGTTGGAAGTGCATTTCACGGATCTCTCTCAGAACGGCCCCACCTCATGGTCCTGGGATTTCGGCGACGCAGGTTCCGATAATGTCCCCGACCCGACTCATGTTTTCAATGATCTGGGAAGCTATACCGTGACCCTGACTGTCACCAACGCTTACGGCTCCGACGACGAGGTTAAGACCAACTACATAGTCGTGAGTGAATCGGGCGGCTGCGGACAATACATAGTGGGCGATTACAACGGCAATGGTGTTTTCAACGTGGCCGACGTTGTCAGCGCGTTTTCCAGACTGCAAACCGGATCGCCGGAATCTTATCTTCTGTGCGAGTGCCCGACGGGAAGCGGCAATATCTGGGCTGTGGCCATGGATCTCAACGCCACCTGCGGATTCAATATCGCCGATATTATCACCGGTTTTTCCAAACTGCAGACCGGCAGTCCTGAACTCGTTCCCTGCCCGCAATGCCCGCCGGGATTTCCATCGCCAGGGCATAATGGCAGCGTAAGGTAACCATGCTGGCGCGGCGGCTCGCCGCTGAGAAATGATCTGAATATCGGGACCGGGTTATTCGGTCCCAATTTCTTTTATTGGAATCGAGAAGGATGTTTCAAATGATGCTCGGTGGCATTTTGAAATATTTCCGCTGCCGCCAGCAGGACGTCCTCGCCATATAACTTTCCTATGAACGTAATGCTCGTGGGACTCCCGTCATCGTCGAAACCGTGCGGCAGGACCACGCAGGGATGGCCGGTGAGATTGGTCAAGAGCAGATTATTCCCCTCGAACGACGGCGATACGTATAAGTCGATTTTTTCCATCAAATCGTTCATCGCGGCGATCAGCATGGTTCTGACGCGGTTGGCCTGGACATACTCGACGGCCGGAATAAACCGGGCGGCCCGGAAAGCGTTGGGCCAGGCGTTCCTGATTTGCCGGACGAGCGAATCATCGCGGTTGGAGCGGGTAAGATAGTCGAATGCGGCAGCCGACTCGACGGAGAGGATGATCTGCAGAGCGTCGACAGGAAAATCGGGAAGCTCGATTTCAATTAAGATCGCCCCCAATTCCCGCAGCTTCTCCAGCGCCGCTGCGTTCTGTTTTTGGTACGAACTGTCGGCCTCAAAATCGCTTTTGAGATAGCCGATCCGCAAAGTCTTGAAATCGTGATCGGGTTTATAATTGAATGCCGGATCGAAAACCGTCTGATCGAC
>CAZDAH010000001.1:22306-23914 GCA_964503405.1 uncultured Ignavibacteria bacterium | reverse complement strand
GATCGACGCCGTCGGGGCCGCGGATGGTGTCGAATATCAATGCGCAATCCTCGACCGTCCTGCATATGGGCCCCAGCTTATCCATGGACCAGCTCAGGGCCATGGCCCCGGTTCTGCTGACTCGTCCGAATGTGGGTCTCAAGCCGGTCGCTCCGCAGCGTGTCGATGGCGAAACTATCGATCCCCAGGTCTCCGAGCCTATGGCGAACGGCAGCAGTCCGGCGGCCACTGCCGAGGCCGACCCAGCCGAAGATCCGCTTGAACTTTGAGCGGGATTCCAGGGATTGCGCGTGGTATCGGCAAATCAAACGTCGCCCCAGGCCAGCGCCCCCAGGGAGAGTTTAGCCACCAGCACCGCTCCCGCCGTCTCCAGCTTCATTATGACTGCCGCGTCGTAATCCATGACTTGATCCTTATAGGGCTTCGCTCCCCAAGTCGTCTTATATCCATTGACCGCCAGCAGGTCTTTCGCTCCATAGGGGATGCCGTGCAGGGGCCCGCGGTATCTGCCGGCCGCTATCTCGCTGTCGGCGCGGGTGGCCTGCTTTATGGCCAGTTCCTCGGTGAGCGTAATCACACAATGCAACTGCGGGTCGAATTTTTTTAATCTCGCCAGTGACAACCTTGTTAATTGCATGGATGTGACCTGCCGGGTGCGCATAAGCTCGGATAATTCCCGCACCGAATAGAAGGCAAGATCCTCGATATCGGCCGGCATCGACACCGATTTGTACGGGCCGAGACTCAACGGCCGCTGTTTTTTATCGAAGGTCATGCCGGGAGGAATCGGGTTAAACTGCAGGGCGGGAGGGATGGAATTATCGATGGTCACAGTTCTGATGGAGTCGTAAAAACCGAGATTATCGGCAAGATCTTCCAGCAGAGAGTCCCGTTCGGTTTGGGTGAAACTCAGACCGGCGATTTTTTCCCCCGACGACACGTCATCCCTGCTTATCCCGCCCTCTTTCCGGGCGCATGAAGCGGCGATCAGAATAATTAGGAGGAAAAGCTGCCGCGCCGAATACATACATCCGATACGGATCATATCCGTCTCCCTGACAAAAAGTTTACAATCAGCCTCATTGCCGCCGCCATGGATCGAATAATATATTACCTCCGGCCGGGTAAATTGCAAATAATAAAAAGGGAGCCGCGATTACGGCTCCCTCGATCTCGATTATCTCGACAACTTATTTCAACAGAAGCATTTTCCTGGTATCGGAAAAGTTGCCGGCTTTTATGCTGTAGAAATAGACGCCCGTGGAATTGTTTCCGGCGTTCCAGCTGACCTGATGATACCCGGCAGGGATCGTTCTGCTTACGATGGTCTCGATCTTGCGGCCGAGTAAATCGAATATCTCGACGGTGACATCCGATTGCTCCGGCAGGGCGTAGCGTATTGTTACGCTGGCGTTGAACGGATTGGGGTAGCTGCCAATCAGGGCGAAATCGACGGGAAGATCGGGCGATGCGGAATCGTCATCCACTCCCAAAGGCTCACATTCCCATGTTACGATCTCGAAGGCGTCGAGCCCGGCCTCGATGATGGATCCGCCGCTTAGATCGGATACCTCGAATCGGAACCTGACCTGATCGGTGGGAGTGATG
>CAZDAH010000001.1:16676-22296 GCA_964503405.1 uncultured Ignavibacteria bacterium | reverse complement strand
TCCAACCGGGAGAGGAAACCGGGCCGAGAGTCTCCACCGGCTGCCATGTCGCGCCGTCGTTGGCCGAAATCCAGATATTAAAGTTGTCATTGAAGGGATCGTCGCCAAAACCATTGGTATACCACAAAGCGAATCTGAAGATGGCGCCCATGTCGGTCAGGTCGAAAGTCGGGGAAATCAAATATGTGTAGCCGCCGTCGACATCGCTGTTGCATTGGTTGCCCGCGTCGTTGTCGGTAAGGTAGCATTGTCCGGAACCGTCGAAATCGCTGTCGGGATCGCCTCTCTGGCAGTTGACAGGGATACCCCTGTTCCAGGCCCCGTCGGTAAGTCCCGGCGAATTCTGAACCGTCCAGCCGTTGTCAGATTCGAAATTATCCAGAAAAACGGTGTTATATCCTGTCGCGCTGAAGGCCGAGAAGACAGTGTTCGGAGCGTCGCCGGGGTCGGTGACCTCGGTACCCGATACAGTCTCGGCGCTGAAGTAGTACATAACCGAGGTTCCGCATTCGAAAGCGGGAAAAATTCCCTCGTAGAAATTGGACGACGGCTCGTTCATCTCCATCGATTCCCAGCCGGAACCGTCGTTATAGTAGAGCATTCCTGTGCCCGGCTGCGGTTCTTCGGAAACTCCGCTGACTTCAACCATCACCGAAGTCCCGCCGTTCGGAGCCACCAGTTCCGGCAGACCGTCGGGATAATCGAACTCGAGCCGGATTATCTCGGGGCAATCCATATTGTGTGCTCCGAAACCGGCGCAGAGCTCGTCGTAATGGGGCGTACCGTTGTCAATATCGCCGTCGTCATCGTCGAGAGTGAGAAAATCGATGGTTATGCTCGGGGTGATTAAATCGCCCCTGTGCATGGGAATTGAATTTACCACAAGCCCGCCGATTATTTCGCGGTATTCGTCGGGATAGCTGGCCATCAGCTCGTTTCGGATATCCCAAACGCAGCCTGAAATCAGCTGTCCGCAGGCGTGAATTTCGCCGGTGCAGGGGTATTGGTAGTTATTGTCGGCGTTGCGCAGGGGAACGTTGCAGTTGTTCTGGAAACCGTAGGCGAGTCCGGGGTCCTCCGAGATCAATACACCCATTACATCGCCCAGACCCTCGCCGTACTGCCCCTGGCCGCTGCCGCCGACTGACACGAGGTGATGTCCATACTCGTGATGAACCACGGTCGAAAAGGCGGTATTGCTGCAGCCTCCTCCCGATCTGAAGAAATTGATCGAGCTGTAGTCGTAATAAGCGTTGCAGTAATCGTTAATATTAACGTTGCAGGGGAATTGCTGCTGATCGTGAATGACCGGGTACAGCGGATTGTAGGTAAGGGTGTAATCGCGAACCGCGTTCGATTGAAGATACCCGTTGACCTCGGCCCGATTAAGCTCGCTGGAGTTGGCCTCGTTGTGAATAAAATCGGCCGGGCCGGGAGGAATCACCGATTGCGTAAGGCGCGCGTTCGATCCGCCCTGGTTATATACCCTGAACCAGCGACCCCAGATTTCAGAAATAACCGTGACCTCAGTATTTCCCTCGTTGGCGATCGTATAGTCGCCCAATGAATCGGTGTAGGCTAAATCGCCGCCCTGCACCTGGACACGAAGATACGGCATCGGGGTGATTACCTCGGTGGAGCAGATATCCGCACCCCAGCCCTCGGTGGCCATTCCACTCACGTTGCCGGTGATATCGGTGTTGAGAATCATGTCCTCCGTATAGAGCAGATCCCCCGTCTGAACGTCCACCAGGAACAGCCATTTTTCGTAATCGGGAGAGGCGTACAAACCGTTGTCGGCAATGATTTCCATGGCAATGGCCGGCCTGACGACCTGGTCGTTTACCCCCGCCCAAATTACCAGCTTTGGCTCGCTGAAATTTGTCAGTTCGGGATAGAATTCCCTGGCCGCGTTCTGAGCCATAACGATATCCACCGCTATCCCCGGCTGAGGCTGGAAATCGCCGAGGTCCCGCAGCGCCGACGAGGCCATGACCAGCGGATAATTCGATTCGTTCCGTACCAGAAGTCCGATATCCGCCCTGAATACCGGGATATCGTTTTTGTATTGCGAATAGTAAACCAGGGTGAACTTGTATTCTCCGGAATTCCAGTCGTACATCAACGGCTGAGTCCTGAGACCTCCGGCCAGGATGCTGCCTTCCATCAAATCTATCGCATTTACGCCGAAGACGCCGGCATGCTCGTTAATAAAGTGTTCCGCGGCGATTTCCGGCGAGGCTCCAAAACCGAGACTCTTCCCGAAAACTCGGGCAATATTTGGACCCTCGATAAATGTCCTGCCGCCCGGGAAATCGGCTTTCAGCTTCTGCACGGCAGCGCTCCTGACGTTTTCCTCGCCCGACGACACTGCGAAACAGGCGAAAACAAAAGGAAGGAGCATTGTAAAAACAGTACCTTTTCTCATGAATCACTCCGGCTTAAATTTGAGTGTATCGAATTTGAATCCAGTTTACCCGCTCAAAGATAATTTAAAATAGCCAATAACTCCATATTGTCAACCGAATTCAGACAGTGAATCGTTCCAAAAAATCAACCTGTCGCACTTATAATCGCTTTTCCCCCCTGGCATTGTCCGGAATTCCTCTTATTCCATAATTCCGGCCGCATTTGAGTGAGGGTTTATGGGGTCGATCCAAGCCATTGCGCCAGGAATTCGATTTTGTCAGCTTCATAGCCAATTATCCCCATCAGTCTCTCATTCTTAAGGCCGGCGACGATCAAGCCATAGCCGGTCCGCTCGGTCACCAGGACGAAGCCATCATCGAACGGAAGATTAGCGGGACCTGGCTCGACAGAACCGTCGTAAACCCCGGACTCGAACCACCGCGCGAATTTCTGCCCGCCGGGATCGTCGGTTACCAAAAGCGTGACCGTATCGTCCATGACCGTATATTTTCGGCTGAAAACATCGGTCAAAAACCGCATATTCAGAAAAGAGGCGGAGGTCATCATGTCGGTGCCGGGCAAAGGATTGCCGGAGGGAAACAAGGTGAAAAACTCCGGAAGATAATCATCGCCGGGCAATAATGAGCCGATCTCCGCCGCCAGGGCCGTTATTATTCCCGATGTTCGATCGGATTGTTCGAACCACAGGATTCTCACGTAAAAAGCGCCCTTAACAAAGTCCACGCTCAGACTGGTTCTGAATCCCTCTGCTCCGATAGCGATGAGATTCGGCTGAGGCGGCCGATGAACCGCGTAGAGCCCGAAAGCGTTGCTTTCGTCCGCAAACCGGTAGATATCGATTATCATTTCGATATCGTCGGCCGCATAATTTGCAGTGGAGACCTCGATAAATCCGTATTCTTGATAAATTTCCGCTCCGCCGTCGATATATTCGTATAACGATTCGCCTTTGAAGGTCCTTATTTCCGAAATCCTTTCCGCTCCCGCCGAATCGAAAGCTCCGGGCAGGAAATCTTCGCTCTTGGGGGAAGCGGCGCCTTTGTCCCTGCCGCCGCAGACACTGAACATAATCCAGGCGACAGCAATCGTTATCAAATCTACATATTTGCTCTTCATATCTTACTCCGCGTCAACGACCCCAAAGATATCGGAATCAGAATCAAGTAGGCCGGAAGGAACTTGGCCAGTTCCCAGAGATTTCCTTTCAGGAAAAACAAGACCAGATAGGCAATCAGGCTGAACAACGATAATTGGAAAAAGCGGCCGCTCCGTTTGAACCCGTAGATACTCAGAATCACGAATCCGGCGACCTGGGCCAGCCAGAGGGGGATTATCCTGTTAAGCAGGTTTTTTGGATTTATATTATGGCCGATATGATAAGCCATTGTGTGAATATCGGGTTTGAATCCAAAATAAAGACGGAGGCCGAGGTAAACGGCCGCGTAGACTGCGATCGAGGCTGCGATTACCGCGACGCTTTTTCTTTCATTCAGGCGTTTTTCCGAATACAGATAGATTATATAGAATAAGATAAGAAATATGATCTGTTCGCGGTTGAACGCGGCGATACCGATCAGCAAAGGAATATAATGATCCTTGCCCCTGTGGAACAGCAGGAATCCGAGGGTATAGAAGAACAGCGTTATGAAATCGCCCGTCATATAATAATCGGTAATGGATAAAGGTATCACGATCGCCAGGAGCAGGACCCCGATAGTCGACATCGCTTCCGTGAAAAATTGCCGCAGATAAATGAAAAACAGGTGGAATGTTCCCAAAAACGTGACGGCCACAATAAGAGAATATGATAATATATGTCTATCTCGGGGGGAGCTGACAACAGGCGAGACAATCGTTTGAATGAAATCGGCCAGAAGCGGTTTTAATATCCGGTATTGATAGGGAGGATCGATACTATTGGTCAATATCCGCCGCTCGAAATCGATTCGAAAATCGGTATCCGGCAGAATGATCTCTCTTACAACAACCAATGTGATTATCATGGCCAGAGTAAAAAGAAGGATATGAACCTGTCCGGAGAGCGAAAGCGCCGATTTGAAAATGGGAACGGTATTATCCCGGTTTTCGGACATGTTTGACTCCGACGATATCCGCGGTCAATTTCTGCAAATACTCGGCCGGGCGACAGCGCTCATTGAGATCCTTGTCGCTGCTATTTGCGGATTTCTGCAATCCAGGCTTCTATTTCATCGCGTTCTTTGGGGATTCGCTCCGAGAGAATGCGGTGACCGCTCTTCGTGACCAAAACGTCGTCTTCTATGCGCACCCCAATCCCCGAAACGGGCAGGTATATTCCGGGTTCGACAGTGATGACCATTCCCGGCGCTAATGGCGTCCAGTAGTCGCCCCGGTCGTGGACGTCCAGACCGAGGTAGTGCGAGGTCGAGTGAATAAAATCTTCGATGTACCCCGCCTCGCGGATAACCTCCCGTGCAGCATCGTCAATCTCTCGCAGGGTCGCTCCCGGCCTGACCTTCTCGATGGCGGCTTTCTGGGCCGCCAGCACTATATCGCAAATCTCGGCCTGCTCCTCCGTGAAAACACCGTCGACTGGTATAGTCCGGCTCACGTCGGCGCAGTAATGCTCCCATTCCGCCCCGATATCCAGCAGAAGCAGGCGGCCCGGTTCCACGGGACGATCCAGTTTTTCGTAATGGAGAATTGTCGTTTCCTCGCCCGAGCCTATTATAGGCGGGAAGGCCATATGCTGAGCCCCTTGTTTTTTGAAAGATTGTTCGAGAAAACCCCCGAGTTGGAATTCCATCAGGCCCGGGCGGATCCCTCGAATCAGGTCGGCGAGGCCGTTCCGTGTGACATCTATCGCTTTAGATATGGCCTCGATCTCCCGTTCCGATTTGATCATCCGCATCTTTTCAAGGAATCGGGAGGAGTTCTCGATCTTAGCGCCCGGAATACGTTCGGTGACTTTGCTGTAGTATTCGAGATCCGGGGGTAAGTCTCCTGATGCCCCGACCAGCCGCGAGATCAGATGCAGCTTGGGGGAATGCTTCATCAGCGAGATTATCAGGTCGTCGATGTAGCCTGTCCGATGAATCCGGTCAAACCCCCAGGTCGTTCGAAGCGATTCGGTAAGGGCTGGACGTTCCCCTGTCCAGCGTTCGGCCTCGATATCGCGGGGCGGCAGGAGCAATATCTCCCTGTCGACTTC
>CAZDAH010000001.1:13963-16666 GCA_964503405.1 uncultured Ignavibacteria bacterium | reverse complement strand
CTCGACAAGTATGCCTTCGACATCTCGGGAAATCCTGTCGACTTCATTCGGGGACAAAACCAGAATCCCCCCCGGTTCATCGAGCCCCGTCAGATACCAAAAATCGCCGTCAGCTCGATACCCGCTATCATCTTTCTCGCCCCGGGAATATAAAATCGCGGTTCCAACGTCAAGCGAATCCAGCAATGCGGGGCGGCGAGCCTTGAAATCGCCGATTTCGATTAACGACTGCTCTGAATCGATGTGAATCTGGCCATAAGCTGACGAGTTGAAAAACGGCGGAAAGAGCATAATCAATACGGAAAATATGCCCCCCCAATTCTTATGGGCGATCCGAAACGTTCCTGAATTCATCCTTCCTCCCGCGTCGAGCCGAAGCAGATCGGTTTAGGGAAAATGATAAGCCAAAAGCCCGCAAAATTCAAGCTCTGCAAATCCCGACCGCTGCTTTTGAATTGAGCGCAATAAATTCATCTCAGAATCGGTTATATTCGGTACAGGTATTAAGTAGAGTCGAAATTGGCGCAAAGCAGATTCGGCCTTTGAGGAAGCGCTTCGATGAGAGGATTTCGGAAGCCTTCGGAATTGATCCTCGAAACTGATATTCAGTCGCCGGTCATGATGAACATGGGCAGATTTTCGAAACTTTTGAATTTGGGCCGCAGACGATCCGTGTTGTAATATTTCTCCAGATTGACCAGCTTCTTCGCGCCGGAGACAACATCGATGGGCACATTGCCGTACTGCCCGTTTTTCAGCACCACCAGTCTGCCATGCGTCTTTTTGAGGATCAGGTCGAGGGCCAGGTTACCGTAGGCCATGGGCACGATGGAATCAATGGCGTCGGGATCTCCTCCCCGGACCAGGTAGCCGAGCTTCTGGCTGATGACGTCGATCGAGCGGCCGCCGTTATAATCGGCCGAGAGATCTTTCAGTCTTCTGGATACAAGGTCTCCGATGCCGCCCAGTTTGGCGTGCCCGAAAGCGTCCTTCTCGGAATCGGCGAAAATCATTTCGCTCCCATCGAATACGGCCCCCTCGGAGACCAGGACCACTGAGTATTTGCTGGGGTTTTCGTTGCGATCTTTTGTCAGAAGCGCCGCGAGTTTTTCGATTTCGAATTTATATTCCGGAATGACACAGCGGTTGGCTGCGCCTGCCATGGCCGGAAGCATGGCGGTAAAACCCGCGTAACGCCCGAAAACCTCGAGCACCAGGAATCTCTCGTGGGAGCCAGCCGACGTTCTTAAAATATTGGTCATCATTATGGTGCGGGTGACGCAAGTGCTGAACCCGATACAATAGTCTGTTCCGGGCACGTCGTTGTCCATTGTTTTGGGGATGGCCACCACCTTTGCCCCCTCTCTGAACAGACGAACACCATAGCTCAGAGTATCGTCGCCGCCAATAGGGATCAGATAGTCAATATTCAGAAAATCGAGGTTTTTCAGTACTTCGGGGGTCAAGTCGTTCAGGTCGGATTTATATGCGTCCATCAGGTGTTTCGGCACCGAGCCCCTGGCCACCCTCGTGGGATTGGTACGTGAGCTATGCAGAAAAGTCCCCCCGGACCTGCCCGCCCTGTCGACTATTTCCTCGGTTAGAATCTGAAAGCTTTGACTGTTGTCGGCGTGCTTATCCCTTATTACCTCGATCATTCCGGCCCAGCCGCGCCTGAACCCGATTACCTTATACCCTTCGCTTATGGCCCGTATAGTCACTGCCCTTATTGCCGGATTTAATCCGGGCACGTCGCCGCCTCCGGTGAGAATCCCTATAACGCCTTTATAATCTTTGTCAGCCACTTTAAGACCTCCTCTTGATCTTCGCTAAGCCGTCATACGGCCGCTCGAAGCCTCCCCCCAATTCGAGATGTCGGCGGAATATTAACCGCCTTAATCAGTTGCGATCAAGATAGAAACATTCATCGTCACGGTCAAAACAAATCGAGTTTCGGAGCGCTGGCGCCATAGCGGACGGAGGCGGGAAAATTGCCGTAAAGATCGTACCGTTTCAAGCAATAACTTTCGACGCGAAAGCTCCGGGATTGACGGTACTGTGCCCTGCGATTACGGGCGGGTTGCGGCGGCCCGGGCGGAAGCTTTACCGTGAATATACCGGGATTCTATGATCGGCTTTACGAAACTTTTCCATAATTTTTTCGTTTTTATAGTGACGATTTGTGCCCGGCATGTTTTATTGGTCTGCCGGAAAGATTGAAAGATGGAATTTTGTTGTAGATAGAAATCCCCTCCAAAGGAGCGCGTATGAAAATCAAAAGACTGCTCATCGTCTTTTTCCTGGCCTCGGCGCTTTCATTGTCAAGCGCTGTCGCCGACGATCTGCCCGAGCTTAAATTCGAGAAATTCGAGCTTTCCAACGGCCTCGACGTTATCCTTCATGTCGATAAGGCCATTCCCATGGTCTCGGTAAACGTCTGGTATCACGTCGGCTCAAAAAATGAAAAACCGGGCCGCACCGGTTTCGCCCATCTTTTCGAGCATATGATGTTCCAGGGCAGCGAACATTACGACGATGATTTCTTCCAGGCCATCGATAAAATCGGCGGCGTGAATAACGGCTCCACTTCGGAAGACCGCACCAACTACTGGGAAAACATACCTTCCAATTACCTGGAACGCCTGATCTGGCTCGAGGCCGACCGCATGGGATATCTGCTACCTGCCATGACCCAGGAGCAGC
>CAZDAH010000001.1:4455-13953 GCA_964503405.1 uncultured Ignavibacteria bacterium | reverse complement strand
AGCTCGACAACCAGCGCGACGTGGTCAAAAACGAACGTCGTCAGGGCCTGGATAATCAGCCCTACGCCAAGTCTTACGAGTTAATGCTATCGCTGATGTACCCGGAAAATCATCCCTATTATCATTCCGTAATCGGCAGCATGGAAGATCTCTCGGCGGCCGGTATGGAGGACGTCCAGGAATTCTTCAAAATATACTACACGCCCAATAACGCCTCTCTGTGCATCACCGGCGATTTCGATCCCGCCCTGGTGAAACAATGGGTGGAAAAATATTTCGGGACAATTGGGCCCGGAGCTCCTATCGACCGCCTGGAGGGATGGGTGCCGAAATTGACGGAGATAAGACGCGCCTCCGCAGAGGACGCGGTCAGTCTGCCCCGCTTGTATATGCAGTGGCATACCCCAGCCTTATACGCGCCCGGCGATGCCGAGATGGACCTGCTTGCCAATATTCTGGTCTCCGGCAAGAGCTCCCGTCTGTACAAGTCCCTCGTTTATGACAAAAAAATCGCGCAGGACGTCAGCGCCTATCAGTCATCGTCGGAACTGGGAAGCATTTTCGAAATCACTGTCACGGCCAAGGAGGGTCAATCTCTGGATATGATCGAGGCGGAGGTCGATGCCCTCTTGAAGGATCTTCTTACAAACGGCATTGCCGAAGACGAGCTGATGCGGGCCAAGACCACCTGGGAGACTCAATTCGTCCGCAGGCTCGAGAATATCGGCGGTTTCGGGGGCCGCGCAGACATGTTGAATTCTTATAATGTCCTCCTCGGCGATCCCGGGAAGTTGAAATGGGATATGCAGCGCTATTCAAAAGCGAAAACCGCCGATGTTATGAATTACGCAGGAAAATATCTCGATTTGAACGCCCGGGGGATTCTCTACATAACCCCGCAGGGCGACCCCCGGCCTTTGACAACGGAATTCGATATCAACGCTCAGCCGCAAGCTGCCGACGAGCCGTCGTTTGATCCCCCGTCGATTCAGAATGCGATCTTGTCCAACGGAATGCGCCTGATGCTTGTCGAAAACCATAAGCTGCCGCTGGTGCAGGTCAACATAGTGCTGGAAAGCGGATGGGCTGCGGATCCGGCAAGCAAACCGGGTGCCGCGGCCTTAGCTGCCGATCTCCTCGACGAGGGCACTAAATCGAGAAACGCCTTGCAGATTTCCGACGAGGCCAAACGGCTGGGCGCCAACCTCGGCACCGGCAGTTCGTTCGATAATTCGTCAATATCTCTTAACGTGCTGAAGAAAAACCTCGATCCCGCCCTGGACTTGATGTCGGATATTATCGTAAATCCGACTTTCCCTGAAAACGAACTTGAATTGAAACGGGATATTTATCTGGGACGCGTCCAGCAGGAGGCGCGTCAGCCGACTACCTCCGCTTTCAAGATCTTCTACCGTCAGCTCTACGGCGCGGATCATCCCTATGGACAGCCCTATACCGGCTCCGGTACGGAAACATCGATCAAAAACCTGACCCGCTCCGATCTGGAGAATTTCTACAATGCCAATTATTTCTCCAATAACGCAACCGCGGTTGTGGTCGGGGATATTACACTCGACGAGGCCAAATCCAAGCTGGAAAAGGCGTTTAAAAAGTGGAAACAGGGGAATGCGGTAAAGAGCATGGTTAACGAAATCCCGCCCCTTGAAAGAACCAAAATCCTCATTGTCGATAAGCCGGGCGCTCCCCAGAGCGTCATAGTGCTTGGCAACCTGGCCATGAAACGGAGCGAACCCGATTACCTGGCGGCTTCGGTAATGAACAACGCCCTCGGGGGACAGTTTACTTCGCGCATCAACTTGAATTTGCGCGAAGATAAAGGGTACAGCTACGGCGCCGGATCGTTTTTCTCTGGCAGAAAAGGGCAGGGAGCATTCACCAGCTACGCCCAGGTCCAATCCGAATATACCAAGGAATCGCTGTATGAATTCATGAAAGAGTTCGACGCCGTTCTTGGTAGAAGGCCGCTGACCGATAAGGAACTTGACGACAGTAAGAATAATCTTATCAAGGGATTTCCCCAGGATTTCGAGACATTTGTCGGGATTGCCGGGCAGCTGAGCTCGATAGTCACTTTCGAGCTGCCGGAAGACGAATGGGCCACTTACACGCGCCGCGTAAGCGATATAGATATAAAAATGGCCGCCGAAGCTGCGAAAAAATATGTTCGCTCGAACCAGATGCTGATAGTAATTGTTGGAGACCGCGAGAAAATCGAACCGGGCATCAGGGAACTGCAGATCGGAGAAATAGCCTATCTCGATCCCAACACGATTTAGCTGTATCAGCGTCCAGGCACAACGGGCGGTCGTTTCGGCCGCTCGTTTCTTTTTGCCGAATTTATTGCCCAATGCGGCCGCTGATCTTATAATAATACACTGAAGTCATTATGAAATACTTTCTGGAAATGCGAAATGGGATCAGAGCTGTTGTCGACGGCAAAGATACGGTTTTATTCAGCACCAACGATTATCTCTCGCTCTCCTGTCATCCCGACGTGGAACAGGCCGTTGTAGAGGCATTTCACCGCTACGGTTCCGGCTCGGGAGGCGCTCCGGGCACGACCGGGACAACATCGATTCATCTGGAATTATCGAAAGCGGCAGCCGACTTCAAGTCCCGGGAAAATGCCGTCCTGCTGCCGTCGGGGTATCAGGCCAATATCGCACTCCATCACGCCCTGGGATCGGACGATACGATATTTTTTCTCGACAAACGCCATCATCCGTCGGCTGCTGACGGCGCCCGGCTGGTAAAGGATTACCAGGTGATCAGATTCGACCACCGCGATCTCGATGGTTTCGAGTCTCTTTTGAAAACGAAACGGTCGCCAAAACAGGTGGTCAGCATACCGTCGGTCTTCACCATCGACGGTGATATCGCGCCGCTGAACCGACTCGTAGCCTTGAAAGACAAGTACCGATTCATTCTCGTGCTCGACGAAGCTCACGCCAGCGGGTGCCTGGGCGCAACCGGGCGAGGACTTGAAGAGCATTTCGGCCTAAAGGGGACGGCCGATTTCGTCATGGGAACGTTCTCCAAGGCGTTCGGCGCTTCCGGCGGGTTCGTTGCTTTCGACGACGACCGCAAGTCTTACCTGAAATCGAGTTTCCGTCAGTTCGACTATTCCACTTCGCTGTCCCCGATCATCGCCGCGGCGGCCCTGAAGGCGCTCCAGCTTCTGACAGGCCCTTCGGGATTGATCAACGGGCTGCGACGATCGAAACAACTGCTTGCGATGAAATGCCGCGAGCATGGAATTGATATCATCATGCGCGATAGCATGATCATGCCGCTATTATGCGGCGATCCCGACATGATACAAGAGAAGATGCTGGCCGACGGCTTTCTTGTTATGCCCTCGGAGGCGGAGGCGGATGGCATTATCAGACCATGTATCAGACTTACCGCCAACGCCGCTCATACCGAGGATGATATCGAACGTTTTGCCCGGGCGCTGAGGGAGATTTTGCGGGGCTGAAATGGCGCGGACGGTCGACTATATTTTAACTTATACGTGCCCATAAGACATATGCTTATAATAAAGTTGAATTTTTTGCTTGACAAAGGCCACCTGACGTTCGTAACCTTTGTTTGAGAGCTTGATTTCCTCAGAATGATTGGTAAGGAGTGAGAAGGTTATGAGACCGCTCATCTTCGGGCTGTTGATTATCGGATTTATTATGATCGGTATGTCGTGCGAAGGGGGTTATGCGGACTCTTATGGTAGTGATAATTATGAAATAATCGCGGCGGCGCCGCGTCTCCAACATGTTAGCGAAGGTCAGAAAATCATGACCCCTTATATGCAATATCCGCGAATAAGATTATTGAGAAACGGGGTGCCGGTTGCGGATAATTTTCTCCTCGACCTTGAAATAACTGATTATAACGGTATTGAGCGGGATAATACAATCAACAGGCTTACATATACTGATCAAGAGCCCAATCCGAATTATCAGGGGCCTCTATTTGCTTCTGTTGATGGTATAGCCGCGTATCCGCACTTGACGACTTATGGCAACGCTGAGAATTCGCCGGATTTTAGTTTCAGGTTCAAAGTGCCGGGATACGGTGTGGAAAAGGAATTTAGAATCTACTATATTAAAGACAATGAACAAACGAATTTAACTGATGAAAATGATCAGAGATATACTCATCAAAGGGATTTTGGCAAGAATCCGCCGCAAGAAATTCCCGGAGACGAATTCGGCGGAATCTACTCGGAAGACGAGCCAAGCGGTTTCTATGGAGATTTCCTCTTGGATCCGGCGGAAAAAGATCTCTTTATCGAATTAGATTTTCCGCAAGGTGATAACTGGCTCAACAATCAAGCAAATCAGAATCTGATTATCTCAACGCTGGAGAGCATATTTGGCACGGCGGATATCAATCTTCATGTTTTCATAGATTTTATACAGGGGAATGTTCCTCCCCAGGCAACATGGGATGACTGTAAGGATATCCTTGCGCGAGAGAAGCATCTTCAGGACGGGAATTCTCCGCCGATTAGCCTGGGGAGGTTAGCACTTCACTTTGTACTGCTTAAGAGGTGGGGTGGCCCAATCGACCAGGGTTATCTGCAATTCGGGCACACTATACAGTTCTTTGGAAACCTTCCCTTAAACGGCGTTCCCCAGGGGGAAGGGAGATTCGAGTATGAATGCTATGAGGCTACCTATGTAAACGACGGCGCCGCTTTAGATTCCGTCGGATGCGTGATCTTCTGGGACGAGATTATCGATCAAAATAACGAAAGCAACTATAATAGCCACAATTGGAGCAGGCTGGAAGTATTATGCCATGATATTGCGCATGAGGCGGGGCACGCGCTGGGTATCATCAATCCCCAGCAGCGTATCGAAGATGGGCGATCCGTCGGCTGTGTCATGTCGCATGCCGAAGATGATTCCTATTTTCGAGATAAGCATGCTCATTCTCTGGATTTTTATAAAGATAATATAGACAATTTCAATGCAACTGATCACGCCGATGCAATAAATGTAAAGGATTTGCTGGGAACTCACACGACTTCCATTCGAACCGGTTGGTTCCCGTGATTTACCAATAAAGATAGCATTGGAGGATTTGATGAGGCGCGTCTTCCTATTGGCTTCTTACAGCTTGCTAATATTCGTTTTGCCACGGGCGTCATTGGCATTACCGCCCCAATTGGAGGCAGCTAATGACTTTATTTATAGTACTGAATTAAAGCGCTTGCCCCAATACATTTCCGGATGCTTTGATCAAAAATGTATCCTCCATCTTGTATATTCTTACTCGAATACCGATTATAGTAAACCATATAGATATACATCTATTTCCCCCTCGGGACTAATGCAGCCTGAACCAATTACTATCTTCCCTTGCGGAATTTATGCGTGCCATGAGGATGCTAAAATACTCTCGGACTCGGATGGCAATATTCATATCGTCGCAACCAATCTCGAAGATATGCCTTCCTATGACCACGTTATGCTGAATGAGACATCGACATTGACCATGAACGCTAAGATTGATCCACCGCCGTATTTTTCATTTTCTTCAGTCCATTTTCTTCCGAACAAGGCAGTGATAATTAATGGCGTTGGCAAGTTCGAGGCACTTGGGCCAGACTATGAGATGTTTTTTCAAAGACCTGCGAACTCGCCTCAATTCAAGTTGACAGCGGTATTATCCCCCGTGCCCAAGGATCGCAGGGAAAATTGGCACGCCGATCTATGGCCGCTTGATGATACCCTGGTGCTGGTTATGGCGCCTGCTCTTGAACACGGGCAAAGTGAATTTAAAGTGCGAAAGGCGATCTTCGATTTAAGAGGGGAAAAAGTTGTTGATTTCCAATACTTCGATCCTCGAGACTCCCTGGCCTATGTTTACACTAAGCTTCGCCGGGACTTAAATTTGGGATACCCCGCTTTTGTCGATTTGGGGGATACGCTGATTTATTGGTTGAGGATACCAAATTGGTCGGAAAAGCATGAACCGGCTTTCGCCGACACGTTAGGAATGCTTCTCTTGGACAAGAAAGGACGGATTATATCGAGCAAAGCGCCCGAGTATATAGAAGCTTCTTATGAAGATTTGGATTCAGTAAGAAAAGGTGATGTATTGTGTCGCGTTAATGGTTTTCCGAGTTACTGGCACGATATAGAAAGCTCTTATAGCCCCTTTGGCTTGATTTCGTTTAGAAGATTCCCGCGAATAATTATCGACACGGGGGGGAGATAGGAGAAGAATAATTGCCTGAATATCTTAATTGTAATCGAAGTAGGTTGGTAACGCTCAAATCAAAGTCTTCTTTCTTCATTTTGGCAATTCTAGGTCTCTTGATTTCTGAAACGGTCCTTGCTGGTAATGCTGATCCTTTCTATGAACCCAGATCTGTCAGAATGGATTCTCTGCAATTGCTTAAATTAAGCATCACCTTTATTGAGGCAGGATTTCAAAGGGGCGAGCTTGATGCAGCCTTGAAGAGATTTTCCGAAAAGTATAGTGAACATGGAAAAGCTATTCCTCGAGCCCAAATCCGCCAGAAGATGGATCGAATAATGCGCAATCGAGATGAACAAGCACTCCCTTCGACGGTTAAGGGAGGTATCTATCTTGATCCTCAGGATATAGTATTCAGCAATGATAGGGCTACCGTAAGTTTAAGAACTCATCTATACCTGAGATCCGACTTACAGGCGCTGTCAGACATAGAATCTAACCTTGAATTTAGAAAAGTCGGAGGATCTTGGCTATTATATTCGTCCGATGGGTTGCTTGAAAATATGGAAGCAGCGTATGAGCGCATAAAATCGGCTAATGATACAGACGATGATGGTCGGCCAATTGAGAGGATAAAAGAGCGATAATGAAAAGACTGAATTTTCTATTTGTCGTGATCTTCCTATATTCTGTTTGTCTCGCTGAAACCTTCAATCAAGTCCAGGTACACGATAACTATTGGCGTCTATGTTCAAATCTCACGCAATCTGAATTCCAAAGGCTACTGTTCGGTACAACCAGTTCCATCACATCCTTTGCTTACTTAACCAATGAAGGTTCCCTTATGCCGGTAGTCGCTGCTTCCGACCCGGCCTGGAACAGATTGGTCTATAGCGTATTTCAACATATCTGGATTCACGGTGAATATGGACATCAGCATGCGGGGCAATATGACGGTATGTATGGTCTCGCTTCATCGCCGGAAAGACTAATTTTTATCGCAGATAGATTTAATAATAAGGTCCATGTTCTATATTTTAATCATGAGAGTCTTCCGGCAGTTGCACTTTTGAATCCTGGTGGCGGCCCAGTGGATGTTTGCTATGATGACGGCGGCACCGCAGCATTCGGTGATGATTTCTTTTGGGTCGTAAATGTCGGGGATGGCACCGCCATTAAATATGGCTATAGCTTCGATCCCGTTTATTTGACCTTCGATTATTCCCAAGTTACTTCTATCTCAGGTTTAGATGGCCCCATATCGATTGCCAGGGGCAGGGAAGGTGGCAATTCTTGCGAAGATTGCGATGAATATGCCCATAATGACTGGCTATATATTTTGGAGGCAAGCGGAGTGGTTAAATGCTTTACAAATAATCAGGTGCCGCCGGGAAACGATCCAAATATTGCATTTCAATTCAGTTATCAGCCTTCAAATGATATTCTCCTCACTTCCATAGCCGTTGACCATGACGGCATTCTTTGGTGCACAGACGGATATAATTCGCAGCTTCTGACGTATTATAACAATGAGACGGAGTTGGTTGAAACCGATCGAACCGGGGAATACGGAGTTCAGAATACTAATGGTCAATTCGCCCTTCCGACCGATATATCTTTCATCGAAGCGGTGCACGAGAATTTATTTGATCCGGAGATCTTGGAGGTACATGTAGATCCGATGATGTTCATCCAGGAAATGTGGACGGAAACCACTGGAGGTGTCAGAGGGATGCGTGGTGTAGGTATTAGGGATTTGACCGCCGACTGGGTCTATCCCAGAGATTACCAAAACAGGCCGGTCAAGATAAACTACTTTACGACCGCATTCGCTAGCAATACGACAAGGATCATAAACTCATCCGGGCAGGAAATCAGAAACATTAATCGAAGCGATATCCCCGGGCCGGTCGAATTGATCTGGGACGGTTTGAGATACGACGGGAACCCCGCGCCTATCGACCTCTATACCATTCAGCTAAGGGATCAGGAGATTACTTTTAACACAAATTCCCCGCCGGAAATTGACTATTGCAATTTTGACCCAATCGGCTGCTTTGACGAAGAAGATTATAGCAGGCAGATACTGGCGTTGGCCTCTGATCCCGATGGAGAAACCTGGTTTAAATATCACTGGGTTGTCGAAATGGGGGATATTCATAGATATGGATATCCCCGGCAACCAGGATGCAGAGAGCTCATTTATGAAGATGACGGGGAATCGCGCATAGTATTTTACCCCCCGCCGATATTGCTGAGCATTGATCCGGACTGGATTCAAATTTCCCTTAATGTATCGGATCAAACGACTAACCCGGCCATTTCATATAGCGACGGCTTTACATTTCAAGCCAAGCCATGCGAATAATGCCCCTTTCTCTACGTTGTCAACGGGGCGGATACCCTGCGGCAGAACAATATCCTAAATGCTTCAATTGACACCTCCGGCGGGGGAAATCTTGTATTCGACTACCTGTTTTTGTCTGAGAAGCCATCGCCTGATAACGGCAATTATGAGTTGTTCGTAAGAGAAGACGATAACGCAGTCGACAGCCTCGACTGGGTAAAACTGATCACAATAGATCATGAGCCGGGCGGAGAGCTGGTGCTGTCGCGAGGCGGATCTCTATATGACGTCTTGCTGTCGGTTCCCCCGACATCGGCGGTGGACGATCGGGGAGTTGACGTCTTGCATGAACTATCCTACAGGGACGGGGTCACATACTCGCGTGAGGATTCCGGATGGGTGGAGTTGACTTATTCAGGTCTGGACACTATGCGTCTGGTTCTGGACAGCACCGCGTCCGGAACGGTTCCCGGGGGTACGGAGAAGATGCCTACGGGCATGGTCGCCGAAAGGCCAAGGCCCAATATACTCACCGTATCGGTTTTGGATAGTGTCGGATCCTGGCGACGGGTCGAGAGAATTTTCTCCAGGAGCAGGCCGAGGCCGACTTTTGTCGATCTGTCCAAGTACTTTTCTCCTATCGTGAGGGTTCGATATTCATGGTCGGTTAGATATGAGGTCGATTACCTGGGGTATAATTGGGTTAAACAGATTACCAACGGGATCGATATTTTAAGCCCGACTTCGGCTATGCTCAATGATTCACTTGATGTCCGCAATAATTTGAAACGGCCAGATAATCAATTTGCCGGATTCTTCTCAGGCGAATACATTCGATTGAAATTTCCCTTTAACGCGATCCCTGAGAATAAAGAAAGGGATTTTGTGTTCTTGTGTCGAGGGAAATACGATAATTCAGATTC
>CAZDAH010000001.1:0-4445 GCA_964503405.1 uncultured Ignavibacteria bacterium | reverse complement strand
AGATTCCCTTGCGCCCCCTAGACTCGGAACGGAGCCATCTCTGCCCAGGGAATTGGCTTTGGGTCAAAACTATCCTAACCCTTTCAATAGCACAACTGTGATACAATTCGCAAATCCGCAAAATCAGTATATCTCAATAAAAGTCTACAACATTCTCGGGCAGCAGGTCGCCACGCTTCTGTCGGAAGAAGTGAAAGCCGGATATCATCAGATTGTGTGGGATGGCAAGAACGCGGAAGGCAACTCGATCTCTTCAGGAATATACTTTTACCGGCTGAGTGCTGAAGATAGGACGATTCGCCGAAAGCTCCTCCTCCTCAAATAACCGCCCCAGATAAATCCGCAACTTCTTGCATACTCCCACTGATTTTCCTCGAAAAATTTGACCCTCATCCGGTAACTATAGCGTATAATACGGCATGGCAAACGAGGGTCTGCAGCCGCGCGATTACCGCAAATATCTCGATCCCGCCGTGGTCAGCAAGCTGGCCTCCATAGAGCTCAAGGCCAGAATGGTGGTCGAGGGGTTCATCGTCGGGCTGCATCGCTCCCCCTACCACGGCTTCTCCGTGGAGTTCGCCGAACATCGGCAGTATATGCCCGGCGACGATTTCAAGCATATCGATTGGAAAGTTTACGGCAAATCGGACCGTTTCTATATCAAGCAGTTCGAGGAGGAGACCAACCTCAAAGCCTACATACTGTTGGACGCCTCCAGGTCAATGGCTTACAAATCCGACGGCATTTCCAAGCTGGAATATGGCTCTTATTTGGCGGCCTCGCTGGCTTATCTAATGCTCAAGCAGCAGGACGCCGCAGGGCTGTTGGTTTACGACGAGAACGTCCGATCGTATATCCCTCCGCGGGGGGCGCGATCGCACATCACTCCTATTCTCAAGCAGTTGACGGAGACGGAACCATCGAATAAGACCGACGCCTCAGTGGCTTTCCACGAACTGGCCGAGCGCATCAAGCGCCGGGGGCTGATTATTGTCATCTCCGATTTGCTCGACGATCCGCAGAAATTCCTCCTGGGGCTCAAGCATTTTCGTCATCGCCAGCATGAGGTCATAGTTTTCCAGATTCTCGATCCTTTCGAGCGTTCTTTCGCGTATAAAGGGGAAGCGAGGTTTAAAGACATGGAAACCGGCCGGGAACTTCTAACCGATCCCTGGCAGATCCGCAAGAGCTACGGTGAGAAGCTCGATGAATTCCTCGGTGCGATTTCCCGAAGCAGCCGTGCATCGCTCATCGACTACCATCTGCTGGATACCTCGGTCCATTATGATAAGGCTCTGTTCGCGTATTTGGCGAAAAGGGCAAAATTGGGTTGACGCGGGCGGAATTATCTTTATATTAAGCAGGAAACTGGTTTGACCGATACTTTAACGAGGTTTAAGCTTATGAGGAAGCTGATTTTGATTTCGATGCTGGTTTTGACATTAGCCGCGTTGAGTAATGCCGAGCCGAAGATTACCGTAGCGGGCGAGAGATGGGATTTCGGCTTTGCTCCTCAAAACAGCGCGCTTACTCATGACTATGCGATCATCAACACCGGAACGGATACCTTGAGGATAATCAGGGTAAAGCCCGGCTGAGGATGCACCTCCGCGCCGATCAAAGACAATGTTCTGGCGCCGGGCGATTCCACGGTCGTGGAGTTAACGTTTAATACCAAAACCTACAAAACCATGGTCAGGAAAAACGCCACCATCTATTCGAACGACCTGGTCAATTCCCAGTCGAAAATATATGTGAGCGCCAAGGTGTACGAGGCCCAGGACGCCTCTCTCCCCGTCTCATGGATGCCTGACAGGATCGATTTCAACCGGAGTGACCGTGAATTCGACGTAGTTGTCAGCAACAAAGGGGCGGGCGACCTGATACTCTCGAACGCGGACATGGGTGTTGACGGCTTGTCGGTCGATATTAATGACCACGATATTAAACCGGGTAAAGAGGGGAAAATCAAGTTCAAATGGACTGGCGATTTCCCCAAGGAACATCTCGAACGCTCCGTGACGTTCTCCGCCATGAGCGGTTCCGAGGTCAGGTTCACGGTTCCCTTTAAGGTCGAAGGCACAGATCCCACGCCTCCCAGGGTTTCCAAGAACAAAATATCCCCGACACAAAATAAGAAAAGCTCCCCATCCGATCTCGATAAGGAATCAGCCGGAACGGAAGATTCCGGCAAATAGCGATTAGGCGATGTTGGAAGCCGCGTTCCCCGACCGGGCCGCGGCTTTTTTTATTCGGGATTTTGATATTTCTGGCGAGAATGGCGCCGGAATTGGCCATGGAAATCAATTGTAAATGAAATCGGATTTCGTTATTTTCGCTGATCGTGCGATATTTCGGCCGCGGCGGTCGGCCGGAGTGAGTGGTTAATCGGATAAGCAATGTAAAGGAGCGAAGGATGAATTTCGATTTTACCGAGGATCATAAAGCGGTCGCCAAACTCTGCAGTGAATTCGCCAGGAAAAACGTCCTTCCGACCATACAGGAAAACGATCGACAGCAAAAATTCGATCCCGGGCTCCTCAGAAAAATGGCCGATTCCGACATCCTCGGCCTTTGCCTGCCGGAAAAATACGGCGGCGCGGGGATGGATTATATCTCGCTGGGCCTGGCCTGCGAGGAACTCGAATACGTGGACACGTCGGCCAGGGTCGTGCTCTCGGTTCATATCGGGCTCAACAGCCTTTCCCTGCTGGCCTGGGGAAATCCCGCTCAGAAAGAGAAATATCTCGTCCCGCAGGCCAAAGGGGAGAAGATCGGCACATTCGGGCTAACCGAACCGAATGCCGGCTCCGATGTTGTCGGAATTCAGACCACGGCTGTCAGGAAAGGGAATAAATATATTCTCAACGGCGAGAAAATGTGGATCAGCCTGGCTGACGTGGCCGATCATTTCCTCGTTTTCGCCTGGTCCGATCTGGACAAGAAGAAAGCCCGCGATCACTCGGGGATCTCCGCGTTTTTCGTGGAACGAGCCTTCCCCGGCGTTACCACCGGCACCATTCACGGCAAGCTCGGAGTGCGCGCCGGCAACACAGGATGGATCTCGTTTCAGGACGTGGAGGCGCCCGCCGAAAACCTGATCGGCAAAGAGGGCGAGGGATTCGGCATAGCCATGTTCAGCCTCGAACAGGGACGATACACAGTTGCCGCCGGCTCCACGGGTCTGATCAAGGCCTGTATCGACGCCTGTGTCGAGTATTCATTGACACGCCAATCGTTCACCGTGCCTATTGCCGATCATCAACTGGTCAAGGAAATGGTGGCCAATATGTCCGCGGGCTACGAATTCTCCCGTCTGCTCTGGCTGAAGTCGGGCTGGATGAGGAATGAAGGTCTGCGGCCGACCAGGGAAACCGCCTTGGCCAAATGGATAGCCTGCCAGGAGGCGGAGAAGGCGGCTTCGGACGCCGTGCAGCTACACGGCGCCTACGGCTTCTCCGACGAATACCCGGTGGAACGTTTCTATCGCAATTCGAAGGGTGCGTCGATATATGAAGGCACCCGCGAGGTCCAGAAATCGATTCAGGCAGACTATGCTTTCGGAATCCGGGAGGATAAACCTCGTCGGTGCAGCTTGCCGCATTGGCCGTTCGGAGGGGATGTGTAAAAACGCTTTGCAGCTTGCCGTAGGGGCCGACCTTCGGTCGGCTATGTATCGCGGACAATTCCAACGTTATCCAGGCGCCTGTCAGCCTGGATTATACCCGGGACGCCAACGGCAATATCATCTACAGAAGAGACTCTGAAGGGCTTGCTTTACGTTATATCTACGACGAACTCAATAGGATCGAGGAGATTGCAGACAGCACTACCGGGGCTACCTTTACACAATTTGCTTACGATGCCGCTGGCAGGCCCGAAATGGTCACCAGGCAAAACGAGACAATAACGAATTACACCTTCAACGCCGCCGGGCAGTTTACCGACCTGACGCACGACCTGGGTGGCGACTCCATAGACGTCTTTCATTACTATTATGATCCGGTTGGGGTGAGGGATTCGCTGGAAGATCTGGCGGGGGATAAACACACTTTCACTTACGACGACATATACCAGCTGACGGACGTCGATCGTCCGATCGGCTTTCCAGCGGGCGACGAATTTTATCGCTACGACGGCGTCGGCAATCGCACAAATTCCCACCTCTCTTCGTCTTACACTCATGATGAGGTCGACAGATTAACCTCGGACGATAACTGCTCCTACAGTTGGGATGACGCCGGCAGGATGATAAGAAGGGTTTGTGGCGCTACTGAAGATTTCGCCTATTCCGTCGACGGTCAACTTCTCGAGATCCGCAACTCCACCACCGGCGTCGTAGTGAACTACGATTACGATGGGGTCGGCAACAGAATCCGCAAGATCGTTGATGATGGAAGAACGACAACGACCATAAAATACACCCACTACGGCGCCGATCTATT